>NZ_JAKNQI010000010.1:0-181772 GCF_022662295.1 Sphingomonas sp. CARO-RG-8B-R24-01
CAATCAAGATATTACTAGCATAAGCTTAGACGCGATGGACGCCGCGCTCGATCTCCCCGGCTATGCGCATGCGCTTGGGCGCGCCCAGGCGGCGTGGCGGTTCGCGAGCGCGGAGCTGCGCAAGGCTTCGGCACTGGCCACGGTATCGGCGGCTTGGGACATCTACCTTCGCGACGCTGGCGCCGGCGACGTAGGGCCAGCGCACGAAACCACGATCGCGGCGGCGCAGCTGCTGTCCACCGACGATCCGCGCCGCGACGGCGTGCTGTTGTGGTTGGCGGACCATGCCGTGCCGGCGATCGCCGAGGCTGCCGCGACGCTCGCTCGCATGCTCGGCGCGACGCGGCGGTTCGGCACCGAGGATCAGGACCTGCTCGACGCTGCGCGCGATGCGCTCGCGATCTCTTCCGCAACGCCGGGACCGATCGGGACAGTCGTCGCGGCCGCGAGCGGGTCGAACCATGCCGTGCTGGAACCCCTCCTCATCGTGGCCGCCGCCGTTGATCGGCTGCGTGGCGATGCCGGCTTCCTCGAGGGCTCGGGCCACGAGGTGCGTCTGCCGCTGCCGCGCGGCACGCTCACCCGCTATGTCGCCGCCGCGCCCGCCGGCTGTTGGGCGCTCAACCTTGCCCTGCTGGGCGCCGGCGCGCACGCGGCGGGCGTGCCCCCGCCGCCCGGGTTGGCCTCACGCGCGTCGTTCCGCAGCGGTTTCGAGCCGGAGGAGATTGCTGGCGGTCTTGTCCGTGACGCCGCCGCCGGATGGAGCGGCGCCTACGACCGGCTCTCATGGCTGGAGCCGGAGCTCGCGCGCGGCCGCGACGCGCTCGCTCACCTCTCGCGCAACGCGCGAACCCGCCACGCCTGGCTTATCATCGCGCCGATGGGTTCCTGCACGCGCACGCAGCTCGCGCGCGCGCTAGGCCTGTCGCGCGCCGGCGCAGACATCCAGGCCTGCGCACTCGCGGTCGCCGGCCTTGTCACCCTCGGTGCTGGTGGGCAGATCGCCTGGACTCGGAAACGGCCAGTCGATGCGTCGGCGCCACCACTCGATCAGGGACCGCTCGGCGATGCCGTGTCGGACCTTGATGCAAATCTGGCACAGATTGATCGGCTGCTTGCGCGCACCGCCCGCTAACGACCTTCGTTCGCTGCGGGCAGCGATATCGAAACAGGCAGCGCAAGCTTATCCGCATGCTGCAATCTAAGCCGAGTCGCGCTACGTTCGCAACATCCGCCGCTTCAGGCAATACAGCGCGGAGGCTGGATCAGCGGCCGATCAGACCGGTTTCCATTCCTTCGACCAAGCCAAAAATTCAGACGGCCGGACCTGGTATCGCGCGAAATTGCCCTCGTGGAGTCCGAGCAGTTCGGTTTCGGCGATCTCGATGAATTGCTCCTGATCCTCAGGCTGCACCTCGTCACGCGCGACAGCGGTGAGATGCGTGCGTGCGGCCTGTCGGTCCATCGGCGCACGCACGATGTCGCGCACAGTGGTGCGCAGGCGGTCGCGATAGCGCAGACGGAAGGGGTCGGGTTCGCCCAGCGATTGCCGAACCGCGGCATAGCGGGCGGCCGAGCGCTCATAGGCCCACAGGAAGACGTCGCGCAGCGCCGCGACATCGTTCCGCTCGTACACGCCGAACGTCGCGCGCGCATAAAGATCGTTCGGCACGTCAATGAAAGACAAGGGCGCGAGATTGGCCTTAATCATGGGGATGTTGGCGGCAAGGCGCGAGACGCGCTTGTTCACGTCGTCAAAGGGCTGAAGGTAAGGCAGCTGAACCATCATGAAGAAGGCTTGCTCGAACGGGTCCAGAATGGCGGCAGCAGTGGCGAGCAGCTGGTCGAAATTCTCCTCGATCTGACCCGGTACTTCGAGTGGATGGAAGGCACAACCCTCGATCCCGACCGCGATATGGCGCAATCGCCCTACGGCGGTCGGGTCGGCGAGCAGATTGTTGGCGAGCAGCGCGTGGAGATTCAGAGCCGTGTAGCGATTGAAACCGATCTCATCGGCATTGGCGACGAGAAATTCGATGGCATCCTTGTGGTTGAGGATCATCTGCGCTTCGCGTTGCTCATGACCCTGGGCCACCTCTCCAAAGTCGAGCAGACGACGGGTGTCGAGAAGCGAATAGGTATTGCCTTCGAGGCGGCTCGAATTCCAGGCGAGATCGATCAGCAGCCGGTTAAGGATCTGTTTTGCATAGGTTCCGGCCGGTGCCGCCTGGATCTGCGGCCGGCCGATCTCGGCCAGGCGCGCGCGCGCGGCGTCGCCAAGATAGAAGCTCTCATTGGGTCGATAGCCATCGAGAAAGCTGCGGTCATAGCCGACCGGCTGGCGCAGCCCGACCGGTTGATGGACATAGGCGATCACCGCCTCACCTTCGGGTGAGAGCGGAATGATTGCCTCGGCTACGGCGGCGGCTCTGGCGTCGGCGTCACCCGCAACAGGGGCCAGGGCATTTCCGTCCGGATAGTAGCGCACGCCGCGACGCTCGCCGCTCGTTCGCAAACGGCCGGCTTTGACCAGTGCGCGTAAGTGGTACTGGAGAGTCCGGCGCGCACCTGGCGCATCGAGTGCCGCTTCGATCTGCGCATAAGACGCACCCTCAGGATATTCGGCGAGTACCGCCTCGATCGCGGCGAGCGAGTCGTCGGGAAGCGGACGGGCCACGGGAGCTCCTAGGTTGCGCGGACAATATGGTTTACGCAACTAAGCCTGTCAATGCGCAACTAAAGTGCGTTATGCGCAACATATTTCTGCGCGCAACTAAGCGCACTTTGCGCAATCATGGTTGCGCATAACTGGGGTTCAACGATTGGCTAACGGCGCCAACGCCATTCCGGTGCCCTTCAGAAATGCTGCTGGACGGCAGTGGGAACCTCCACCGAGCCGCCGACGGCAAACAAGACGTGGGCGCGACCGGCGATGATCGCGCCCACATGGTTCGAGGCAACCGACACCAGGATCTGAGAAGCCTAAATTACTCGAGACGAGACGCACCCAGCTTAGGGCGGCTGTATCGGCCTTCGAAACTTGCTCCTCGGTTCGGATCGCTGAACCTAATCCCGGCGGCCTCGCCGTTCGAACCGGCGATCCAGGCTAGGTCGTAGCTGGTGTATTCAGACGGCGGCCAGAATGACTGGAAACGTCCGTCTTCGTCTACTTTCCACCCTCCCGAGGAAGAATTCTCTCCCTCAGTGTAAACGGTGCGCCCATCCGCCGTGAAGACCTGTGTCGCGCCGTCAGCATAGGTGAATGGCGCGTGTGTCAGTGCGCTGGAGATGTCCGTTGCATCGATGAGGCCGCCATCCTTAACCCTGGATTCCTTGAATATGGACATATTATGCTCCGTCTGAATGGTGTGTCTGCAAGGCGCCTGCACGCATTGTCCGCGGCGACATGCCAATGTGGCCTGGCGCCGCGCCCTCCAGCGAACTCGCCTCCTCCAAGACTCGTTGCGAACGGGCTGCCGGTTACATGCCGCGGTCGCACACCTGACGCGCTCGTCAGGGAGCACTGAGATGACGAAGCAGTCCGAAAAATGGGAGATCCGAAAGCTATTGTGCTCGATCTGCGCCGGTGACTGACCAATAACGGCGTAGGGTTATGCGCCGCGCTATTGGTGACCGCGCGGATGCAAGCAGCTGGGAGAGGCCCCGATATTGTATTGCAAAATGGCCTCACTAGATTCCGTCAATGCAACAAAATTCCGTTTCTTTTCGAGAGCATCGTGAGCTCGGCGAAGTCGCTTGGCTGCGGGACCACGATCGCGGCCTGGCGCTGGCGTCCCGACAGGGCAAACCAGTTCTGCTGCTGTTCCAGGAGGTGCCCGGGTGCTCCACCTGCGTGCGCTTCGGCCAGGATGTTCTCGCGCATCCGTTGATGGTGGAATTGATTGCGGATCGGTTCGTGCCGGTGGCGATCTTCAATAACTATCCTGGTGCGGATGCCGAGATCCTGCGCCGTTACAACGAGCCATCGTGGAACAATCCTGTGGTGCGGTTCCTCGGGTCTGATGGAACCGAGCTCTCTCCCAAGCTGGCGGATCGGTACGACGCGCTGGGAATGCACGAAAAAATCACCTCCGTGCTCGAAATGGGCGGCGAAAATGTACCCGGTTACTTCCGCTTGCTGGGGCGAGATCTGCTGGTCAACTATGGCCAAAGCGATTGCGTAACCTACACGACCCCCTGCTTCTGGTCAGGCGAAACAAGTCTCGCCCAGCATCCCGCGGTAATCACGACAGAGGCCGGCTGGGTGGCTGGCGAGGAAGTGGTTCAGGTGCATTTCGATCCGCGCGAGGCCTCGCGCCCCGATCTGGATGCTTATGCCCGCGCTGAAGGGTTTAGCCCAACCGAAAGCGGCGGCTTCGAGATGGACCGCGAACCGCAGTTCTACCTGCGCAAGAATTCAGCCCGTCATCTGCCTTTAACGCCCGCCCAGCGGACGCGGATCAATCTGGCGGTACCCTACCGCAGTTCGCTCGCCGATCTGCTCAGCCCGCAGCAATCTGCTTGGCTTGCTGATCCGCAGTTGCAGCAGTCGAGCGCAGATGAAACTTATCGCCAAGACATTCGCCATAGCTGGCCGGCGCTAGCGGCGCAGCTTGGTCGGATTGAGAAGAAGACGTGATCATGCATGCCAACATCCCGATCTTGCCGCTTGGCTAATGCCGAGCGGGCGTGCCTAGACCACTGAAATAAGGGGCCCTGTTCGACGCTGATCACCCCGCTAACGGGATCTCTGTTCCACGCCAATCCAAAGGTTCGCCTCTGGTAACCAAATGCTGTGTTTGAGCGAGCACCCCAATGCGAACGGTGATCCTCGAGGTGATGTGTGGAAGAAGCAGAGTTCGACCTCTTCGTGATCGGTGCAGGGTCAGGCGGGGTGCGTGCGGCTAAAGTGGCCGCCGCTCACGGGGCTCGCGTCGGACTCGCGGAGGAATTCCGAATTGGCGGAACCTGCGTCATCCGGGGATGTGTGCCCAAGAAGATGCTATTCTACGGTTCGCACTTCGCTGAAGACCTCAAAGACGCGCGGCGCTTCGGATGGGATGTACCGGATTGTGCTTTTGACTGGATTACGCTGCGCGACAATGTGCTCGATGATGTCCGCCGATTGGAGCGCCTCTATACTGACGGCCTCGAACACGCTGGCGTCAGTCTGTTCCATGAGCGCGCTACCCTCTCCGGACCTCAGGAGATCACCCTGTCGAGCGGCCGGCGCGTGCGCGCCGGACGTATCCTTATCGCGACCGGCGCTCAGCCCGCCCGGCCGATTTGCCCCGGGGCAGAACACGGAATCACGTCGAACGAGGCCTTCGGCCTGGAGGCACTCCCGAAGCGGATCGTCGTTGTTGGCGGAGGCTATATCGCTAACGAGTTCGCCGGAATTTTCAACGAGCTTGGCTCCCATGTTACCCTGATCTGCCGGAGTCACACGATCCTGCAGCCCTATGACCCGAGCGTTCGGGACCGCCTGCTGAAAATCTCGATGCAAAAGGGCATCGTTTTCTGCTTCAACGCTGTGTTGGAGCACATCGACAAAGAGGAAGGCGGCGGTCTCTCAGTATATACGAAGGACAACGACCCCCTCAAGGCCGACCTCGTGCTCTTCGCAGTCGGCCGGCGTCCGAACAGCGCCAACCTCGGCCTCAAGCCGCTCGACGTTCGCATCGATCCGATCGGTGCAATCCTGGTGGATGAAGACAGCCAAACCTCGGTACCTTCTATCTTTGCGATTGGCGACGTGACCAATCGGATTCAATTGACGCCGGTCGCGATCCGGGAAGGCCAAGCGTTTGCCGATACGCAATTCGGCGGCAAGCCCACCCGCATGAGCTATGACTGCGTCTCGTCCGCGGTCTTCAGCCACCCCCCGATCGCGGCCGTCGGGTTGACCGAAGAGGCCGCGCGCGCGCTTTACGGCAATGTGAAGGTCTACTCGTCGGACTTCAGGCCTCTGAAGAATGTGCTCGCCAACAGACGGGAGAATGCATTCTATAAGATGGTCTGCGATGATGTGAGTGGCCGCATACTCGGATTGCACATGATCGGGCCCGAGGCGCCGGAAATCCTTCAGGCTGCGGCCATCGCCGTAAAGGCCGGGATCACCAAGACGCAATTCGAAGATACGATGTCGATCTTTCCGACAATGGCTGAAGAGCTCATCGAACTCGCCTGAATGACATGATCGAATTTAGCGAGAGTCCGACCCGGATAACGAGCTTGTGCGGGATTATCACGACGGGTGCGAAATGCTCGACCGATCGTCCGCGGCCAAACGGCTGCCAGCAAAGATCAAACCTATGGACCATTCGTGAGGTCGACTGTTGGCATCACGCGATATGATCCTCGACGACGATTATATGGAGACGGCTGACCACCTGACGATCGATTCGAACCGACTTTCCCACGGGTTCCGATGCGTTCAGTGGCGCCGGGACGAAGATAGCTCGCCGTATAGCTCCATCGAACGGGGGGTGAGCCTTTCTACGCATCGGAGCGGACGCTCGCCATCACGATCGCTCACGCCCTTTCGGGCGATCTATAACAGGCGGATCGACATACGCCTGAAGGATGGCATCACGACGATCATTGACCGCGTATGAGCTGCTCCTTGTCGTTGTTGCCAGGCGAAGCTGATCAAGCGTCGATCGAGCTACACGGCCGAGGCTACCAGCGTAGCAGTCGAGGGCCGACCAGCGCACCAATTCCTGCTGCCAGTAGGATGCCCAGGCTGTACCAGGTGAGCACGAAGATCGCGGACGCCTCGGGACAGTGTAGGCAGTAGATCGTCGCGGCCCAGGCGCCAGCGCCCAGGCCGGCCACAGCCCCCGCCGCCCGCAGGTGCGTCGGCGCGAGGCTTCGAAAAGACCAGAGGAGCCCGGCGAAGATCGGCGCCGACAACGCCAGCACGAACCAGGGACAGGAGATCCAGCTATCGCCGAGCCACATTGCAAGCCACTGCGTCGAGGGCGTCCGGGCCAGTTCGTCAACCCCGATCCCCGCCAAAATCAACACCGGTGCCGCGAGAAACCACAGCCCGGCAAGCGACCCCGGCGCGGGCCGCGCCAGGCGCGAGATCCCATATACCGCGCCGAGCCCAAGCGAAATCGTATAAGTCCACTTCATCCAGAAGGAGAAGCCGTGCATGGCGACCCGCAGGTCGGGGCGGACCCCAAGCATGGCCGTGACCAGAAGCATCGCCACTACGCAGCCGGCAGCGATACCCAGGCCGATCCGCTTTGCGACGGCCTGGGGGGGCACGCGGCGAACGTCCCGGCTAAGCGACTGGATGAGCTGTTCGGTGTTCATCGTGACGTGCCTCTGATCCTGGCGCTGAGCGCCTTCAGGCCGCGGTGGACCGAGACCTTCACGTCCGACTCTCCGATTCCGGCGCCGGCAGCGGCTTCCGCAACGCTCTTGCCATCGACATGGGTGTCGCGGATCGCGCGCGCCTGCTTGGGGGAGAGCGTCAGGAGGAGGTTGTCGACGTCCATGCGAGCGTTGGCGGCATCCTCGAACCCCTCGGTCGCGAGGATCGCTTCCACGTCCTCGATTGCCACCGTTTGGCGATGGCGCCGGTAGTGGTCAATCGCCCGATAGCGAGCGATTGCATACAGCCACGCGGTGAACGGGCGATTCCTGTCGAACGTCTCGCGGCGGGTATGCACGGCGATCAAGGTATCCTGTACGAGATCGTCGACGTCTTCGGCATGAGGTAGGCGGCGACGGTAGAAAGCTTGGAGAAGCGGCACGATCGCGCGTAGCAACAAGCCATGCGCCAGTGCATCGCCGTCAAGGCTGCCGATCATCAGCGTTTTGAGCTCGGCTTCGCTCGTTGCCATCCTCATTCCGAATTAACGTCGCTTGCCGCCAATCGGTTACAACACTGCCAGTTTCAACATAAGGCGCAGCACGCCGCCCGCGAAGACGATCCGCGAGCGGCGTACGAGCAGGTCGTCACGAGCGGTAGATGTTCGGCATGATGCGGCGCAGCGCGTCCACCTTCGGCGCGTCGTTGATGACGATGTACGGATAGGTCGGATTTTTCTCCAAGAAGCCCTGGTGATAGCCTTCTGCCGGGTAGAAGCGGGTGGTATGCTCGATCCGGGTCACAATCGGGCGCGTGAAGGTGTGCGACGCCGTGAGCTGCTGGAGATAGGCACGCGCGACCCGTTCCTGCCCGTCCGATTGCGGGAAAAGCGCGGTGCGGTACTGGGAGCCATGATCGGGCCCCTGTGCGTTCAACGTGGTCGGATCGGCGACGACCGAGAAATAGACGCGTAGCAGTTCGGCGTAGCTGACCTTAGCGGGATCGAAGACGACTCGAACCGCCTCCGCATGCCCGGTGGTCCCGGTCGATACCTCCTCGTAGGAGGGGGAGGTCGTGGTGCCGCCAGCGTAGCCGGACGTTGCCGAGACGACGCCCTTCACATGGTCGAACACGCCCTCGACGCCCCAGAAGCAGCCGCCGGCGAAAATCGCGGTTTCCGTCTTGCTCCCCACAGGCGCCGTAACGCGGGGCTGTGGCGCGTTGACGAATGTCTCGGTTGACGCACTGAGAGCCGAGGAAGCAGCCACCATCGCCAAAGCCAGGATGCCACCGAAGCCGATGTATGAAGCTGATTGCATAGCCGAAAACTCCTTTTCTGCCTGGACATACGCAGCGCAGAGCCTGGGAGTTACATGTAACCGTCCTCCGCGAGCGTGCGTATGACCGACCATGAACCAGACATTTGATCGCCGATCCGTTCTTACCGCCAGCGCTCTCGCGCTCGCCGGTGCCGTGATGACGGGCGCAGGCATGCCAGCGCTTGCAGCCGCGCCGCGACCGCTGCGCTTGACCGACGCCGAGTGGCGCCGGCGCCTTTCGCCGCGAGCCTACGCCGTGCTCCGGCAAGCCGCGACTGAGCGCCCGTTTTCAAGCCCGCTCAACTCGGAGCACCGTAATGGTATCTTCGTTTGCGCGGGCTGCAATCTGCCGCTGTTTGCCGCCCGAACGAAGTTTGACAGCGGCACCGGCTGGCCGAGCTTCTGGGCGCACTTGCCCGATGGGATCACGGAGAGGCGCGATACCAGCCTTTTCTTTGCGCGAACCGAGGTGCGCTGTGCTCGCTGCGACGGGCATCTCGGCCATGTCTTCGACGACGGTCCAAAGCCGACTGGGCTTCGCTACTGCATGAACGGCGATGCAATGCGGTTCGCGCCTGCCGGCCCCACCTCACATGAAGCCGCCGGCTGATCCCAATCTGTCATCACGCCGGTCGGGAGCGGATGCTCAGCCGAGCGGCTGCACGCCGGTCGCCGCGCGTCCACAAGCCGAGTGGCCGCGCGCGGGCCGCCTCGATCCAGGTGCATGTGAGACTGATCGCATCATGCACCGCGCTCGTTTCGGTGCGGTCGCGCCTCATCACGTTCATCGGCGTCGCATATTGAGAGGCGGGGGAGTACCCAACAACCATGAGGTTACTGGTGCAAGCTGCGTCACCCCACCGATACGCTGCGACCCGACAGCATTGCGATCGGGGTCAGCACGCGCTGTCGCGAGACGTCCTGGATAGCCGAAGCCGTCTGACGGATGCCCTGCTCTCAGGATCCGATCTGCGTGCCGAGCAGCTCCGAGCGCTTGCCCTCGACTGCCTGAAGAAGCGCGCGGCCCGCATCCGAAAACTGGCGAACGCCGGCGTCAACCAAGCGCGAGGTTACCTTGTCCAGATTTACGCCGAGGCGCTTGGCCTCTGCCAGCGTATGCTTGGCACCCTCAACATTCTCGGTCAGCGTTGGCCGAACGGTTCCGTGGTCGCGGAACGCGTCGATCGTCTTGGGAGGGATTGTGTTGACCGTGTCGCGCCCAATTAGGCTCTCGACGTAGAGCACGTCCGAATAGGCAGTGTTCTTGGTGCCGGTGGAGGCCCAGAGAAGGCGCTGGGGCAGGGCGCCCTTGTCCGCGAGAATGCGCCACCGTCCCGAGTGAACGACTTTGAGATAGTGCTGGTAGGCTATTTTGGCGTTGGCGATCGCGACCTTGCCTTTGAGGCCCTGCAGGGCATCGGCCGCCGGGTCCCCCTTGGCTACGCGCGTGTCGATCTCATCGTCGATCATCGCGTCGATACGACTGACAAAGAAGCTCGCGACGCCGGCGACCTGATCGACGGAATGCCCGCGATTGGCTCGGTCCTCAAGGCCGGATATATAGGCTTCCAGAACCTCCTTGTAGCGCTCGACCGCAAACAGCAGTGTCACGTTAACGTTGATGCCCTCTTCGATGAGCTGCCGGATCGCCGGCAGGCCCGCTTCGGTGCCGGGAACCTTCACCATCAGGTTGGGACGATCGATCCGCTGCCAGAGCCGGCGAGCCTCGGCGATGGTCGCCTGGGTGTCGGCTGCATGCTCCGGCGAGACCTCGATCGACACGAAACCATCGGTGCCGCTTTCCTGGTAGATCGGCATGAGCAGATCCGCCGTGGTCTTGATGTCCGTGATCGCGAGTGCTTCGTAGGATTCCACCACGCCCTTGTCTTCGCGCTTCAAATCCGTCGCCAGCTGCTCGTCATAAGCGTCGGTGTGGCCGATCGCCTTCTCGAAGATGGATGGGTTCGACGTCACGCCAGTCAGGCCGTCTTCGTCGATCAGCAGCTTGAGCTTGCCGGCTTCAAGGAAGCCGCGGTCGATGAAGTCGAGCCAAACCGACTGACCCTCCTGAGCGAGCTGCTTCAGCCGACTTCCACCAGACCCTCCCACTAGAGACGGGCCCGCTTCACCACGCTGCTCGCTCATGACCGAATCTCCTTTAACACGCGCCTTGCGACGCCGACGACATTCTCGACCGTGAAACCGAACTTCTCCTGAAGCTTCTCGATCGGGGCAGATTCGCCGAAGGTCGACATCGTGATCGTGGCGCCGTCCGTACCGACATAGCGTTCCCAGCCCATGTCGCCGGCTTGCTCGATCGCCACGCGGGCACGCACTCGGCGGGGCAGCACGTCGTCGCGATACTCCCTTTCCTGCTTCTCGAACCGATACCAGCTCGGGAGCGATACGACGCGGGCGGCGACCCCTTCCTTCAACAGTTCCTCGGCAGCTGCGGCCGCCAGGCTGAGCTCGGAGCCCGTTGCGATCAGGATCACGTCCGGTTCTGCGGTGTCGCGGGTCAGAACATAGCCGCCGCGCCGCAAGCCCTCCGCGGGCATGTAGATCGAGCGGTCGAGGGTCGGAAGTGCCTGCCGAGAGAGGATAAGACAGGTCGGGTGGTCCTTCGCCTCAAGTGCCATCCGCCATGCTTCCGACACTTCGTTGGCGTCTCCGGGCCGGATCACGTCAACTCCCGGGATCGCGCGCAACGCTGCCATGTGCTCGACGGGTTGGTGCGTCGGCCCATCTTCGCCGACACCGATCGAATCGTGGGTCAGGACGAAGATCGACGGGATCTCCATGATCGCGGCAAGCCGGATCGGTGGTCGCATGTAGTCGGTAAAGACAAGGAAGGTGGCGCCGAAGCCTCTGATCCCGCTCAACGTCATGCCGTTCATGACCGATCCCATGCCGTGCTCGCGAATGCCGAAGTGCATGTTGCGATCGCCATAGCTGTCCGCCTGAAACGAGCCCCCGTCCTTGAACAGCGTCTTGGTCGAAGGGGCGAGATCGGCCGACCCGCCGACGAGCCACGGAACTTTCGCTCCTATGGCATTCTGCGCCTTGTTGGCGGAATCCCGACTGGCGATGCCCTTCGCATCAACTTCGAACACAGGGAGATTGGCGGCCCAGCCGTCCGGCAGTTCGCCTGCCAGCATCGACTTCAGCTCTTGCCCGAGATCGGGATGCTCTTTCGCGTAACGCCCGACGAGGTTGGTCCAGGCGGAGACAAGCGGCGCGGTACGGTCGTGAAGCGCGCCGGAAAAGCGCTCGGAGACACCCTCCGGAACGTAGAAGAATTTGTCGGCAGGCCAGCCATAAGCCTGCTTGGTAGCCGCCACGGCGTCGGCACCCAGCGGCGAACCGTGCGCCTTCTCGCTATTTGCTTTCGGACTTCCCCACGCGATTGTCGATCGGACCAGGATGAAGGTCGGTCGATCATCGGTGCGGCGGAAATCCTCGATCGCCTCGTTGATGGCGACCGTGTCGTTCGCATCGTCGACCTCAAGGACGTTCCACCCATAGCCCCGGAAGCGCTGCGCGGTATCCTCGGAGAAGGCGAGGCTCGTGTGACCCTCAATGCTGATCCGATTGCTGTCGTAGATCCAGCACAGGTTGGAGAGCTTGAGATGGCCTGCGAGCGATGCGGCTTCGCTTGAGACACCCTCCATCATGTCGCCGTCGCCGCAAAGGACATAAACGTCGTGATCGAACAGGGTGAAGCCGGGACGGTTGTAGTGTGCTGCGAGCCAGCGTTCGGCCGCCGCCATGCCGACGGAGTTGCCGCAGCCTTGGCCGAGAGGTCCGGTCGTGGTCTCGACCCCCGTCGTCAGCCGGTACTCCGGATGTCCCGGCGTCTTGGATCCCAGCTGACGAAATCGCATTATGTCTTCGAGGCTAACTGCCAGTTTTCCGGTCTTGCAGCTGCTGCGATCCACTTCCTCGACTCGAGCGAGATGAAGAAGCGAGTACAGCAGCATGGACGCGTGACCGATGGAAAGTACGAAGCGGTCACGATTGGGCCAGTCGGGTGTGGCCGGATCGAACCTTAGATGCCGGCTCCAGACGGTGTGGGCAACCGGTGCCATCGAGAGTGGCGTACCTGGGTGCCCGCTGTCCGCCTTCTCAACCGCGTCGATCGCGAGCGCCCGGATCGTATCGATCTCGCAGCGATCGGGCGAACCGTCCGAGGCATACGGAGACAAGGGTGTCGTAACGGCGTCGTGCATGGGGCCTCCTGGCCGGTATCGACCCTCAAGCGGTGTTCGGTGGCGGTTTCCGATGTAGTCGCCGCAGAAGGAGCCTTGGTTACATAAGCTGCTCTGCCCACTGGACGAGCCGTTTGCGCTGGTGGGGCAGGCAACCGCTCGCGAATAGCGCTCGCTCGCGTCGCCGGGCCTGAGATGGGGGCAGCCGGGGCACAGCAGCGACATTCAAGGACAGCACGTTTGGAAGAAGTGTTCCGTGGCAGCCGCCCTCAACCAAGCTTATTCAAAAGCTCAACGCGAACCGGCTTGCGCGGGCTTCTCACCAAGCTGCGGTGCCGGTCTAGCGGGCACATGTAACCAGTGGCCCCGACCCGACGATTAAGCGCGGTAGCGGTTCGAGCGATGACTGCCGGCCGCACGCTTGCAAGCCCCGTCCTGGGCGCAAACCAGAAAAGGAAGTCGAACTATGAAGCCCAGTTTCATCATCGCCGAACGCGGCGCGGGCTCCTTTCGCGATCTGGCGTTCCTGCGATGGGCGTTGGCAGTCGTGTTCCTTTGGTTTGGCTGCATGAAATTCACCGCCTATGAGGCGAACGGCAACGCCGGCCTGATCGGCCACAGTCCGGTTCTCGGGTGGATGAACACGGCGTTTGGGATCCAAGGGGCTAGCCACGTGATCGGCGTCATCGAGCTTTCGACCTTTGCGATGCTCGTGCTGGGATCCTTCGTTCCCGTCGCATCCGCCATTGGTGCCGCTATGTCGGCCACGACGTTCGTGATCACGCTCACGTTCTTCGCGAGCACTCCAGGCGTAGCCGAGCCGACGGCGGGCGGCTTCCCCGCGATCTCCGCGCTTCCGGGCCAGTTCCTCTTGAAGGACCTCGTCCTGCTCGCGGCATCGATTACGCTACTCCGCGCCTCGCTCCGCTTGCGCGGCCAATCGACTCCGCAGTGAGATTGCACCTCGAGGCTGAGGAACAGTTACATGTCACGATATGAGAGATCGCCGGACGCGATTGCGCGCCTCACGCCCGAACAATACCGTGTAACGCAGGAATCCGCGACCGAGAGTCGCTTCATCAACGAATTCTGGCGCCATAAGGAAGGCGGCATCTATGTTGATGTCGTCTCCGGCGAGCCGCTCTTCACGTCGCTCGACAAGTTTTCGAGCAACTCGGGCTGGCCCAGTTTCTCCAAGCCGGCGGACCTCGCGAATATCGTCGAGCGACAGGATCCGGCCTATTCCGATCCTACCAACGAGGTTCGCTCGGCGCACGGCGACAGCCATCTCGGCCACGTGTTCGACGATGGACCAGCGAATTTGGGAGGCCTGCGCTACTGCATCAACTCCGCCGCTTTGCGCTTCGTCCCCGCCGATCGGTTGGAGGCGGAGGGCTATGGCGAGTATAGCCGTCTCTTTCGCAATCCAAAGGACGAGTAGGCGTCCGAACTTGGCGGCCACCCTACGTCATTGAAATGATTGGCGCCTGATTGGCGCCGTTGTCCGTCGGGTGCGGCACTTTGCGCGAAGCAGCATGCCTCATCGACCGCCATCCTGAACATGGTGATATGAACCTGCTCGAGGTTCGGTCGTCTAAACACGCGGCGAGGGCTCGGGCGAAGCGTCTCGCTTGTCCTAGCCCCGTCTCAAGCGATCAGCCTCCAAGAAACCCGACACGGGGCACACGCCGTCGCCAGTATCGGAGAAATGTGGGTGTCGAGCCGGTCTCCGCTGAACGGCTGCGTAGTCTCGCCGAGAACAGCTGTAACCTCAACAGTGGCTGCTCCGACAGAACGGCAGGGTCGAACAGTGCGCGGGTGCGCGAAGTCGACGGTTCTAAACGGAGTATTAGAAATGCACACGTCAGCACGCCACCTCATGATGATCGCAGCGCCAATGGTCGGCGCCGCCTTGTTGTCAGCGCCGCCGCTTCATGCCCAGGCCAGTAAGCGCGTCGTCGGCTACCTCTACACGACTACCAATGGGCAAGAGGCCAACTCGGTGGTACGGCTCGCGCGCTACGCCGACGGCAGTCTCGGCGACGAGAAGACCTATTCGACCGGCGTGCGCGGCGGCGCCAACCACAACGCTCCCGCAGTCGGCGACTATGACGCGCAGGGGCAGACGCGTATCATCGGCCACTACCTGCTGACCGCCGACATCGGCGCGAACATGGTGTCGGTGTTCCGCATCGATCGCCCGACCGGCGCGCTGACCTTCGTCGCCAATGTTCCCTCGCACGGAAACAAGCCGGTCTCGATCACGTCGACGCCCGTGCGGGGCCAGCCCGGCAAATATTGGGTCGCAGTCGGCAATCAGTGGGACCAGCCGACGGTGATCTATGACGGCGCCAAGCTTAACCGGCTGCCGAGCGACAAGTTCCTGCAGGGCGACCTCAGCAAGCCGGACGCATCCGACGCGAACCGCACGATCGTCCTCTACCAGCTCGACGACGCGAAGGGATCGCTCGGCTACGTGCGCACGCTGGACCACTATCCGCGCGCGAACGGCGGCACGGCGGAGATCTCGTTCAGCCCGGACGGCAACAAGCTCGCCGTGACCACCTGGGGCATCCCGCACTTCCTGACGGAGCATCCCCTGCTGAAGGAAATGCACCCGAGCCGGGTCTACATGTACGACTTCGCAAACGGCATGGTTAGCCACCGCCGCCATTTCGAGGAGCCGGGCATCGCAGGCAGCGTGGGCTTCGAATGGAGCCGGAATGCCGACAAGTTGTACGTTACGAACTTCTCGCTGACCGACGCCAAATCGTCGAACGGGCTGACCGTGCTGCAGGACAACCACGACCGATTGGTCAAGGTGGCGAACTTCGCGACCGGCCGGACCAATCCCAAGGACGTCGACGAGGCGTGCTGGAGCGTCATGAACCCGTCGAAGACGATGCTGTACGCCGTCAGCTTCGTGAGCAACGTCATCACCCCGTTCCGGCTCGATCCCGCGACCGGCAAGGTGCTGGCGCGTCTGCCGCTGGTCACAAGGAGCGGCTATTCACCGGCCAACGACTCCAAGGACGCGGTGATCACGCGCGACGGCAAGCACCTCTATTGGCTGGGTTCACTCCAGTCCTATTCGGTCAACTGGTACAATCTCGGTGCCGACGGCCGGGCGACCTATGCGGGGCAATATACCCTGAACGCGACCAAGGCGGCGGTGGGCAAGCCCGGCGTCTACGATTTGGCCGGCATTGCCCAATACGACCTGCCCTGAGGTCGCAAGCTTGCGCCGCGGGCACGCGCATAGCGCAGGCTCGCGGCGTGTGCCGTTCACTGGGCTTGAACGGAGCCGGAGACGATGTCGCCGAGTTCCTTTAATTGAGAGAACGGCACGGTCGTGCGTTGCGGCAGATACAGGACCCGCCTGCCCGGGCGATGGAGTGACGCGCATGCACCTGTCCCGGCCCGCGATCGAGGTCCTCTTCCGGGCGTCCTGTACTTCTTGGAAATGCACCAGCTCACCTCGCCGGTCCCCCGCTTGGCGGCGATGCTCGCGGAATAGGGCGATATCGATGCAGTCCCCGAAATCTACTACGAATCTGAGCCGGCCGGGATTGTGCTCGGTTTCGACGCCGCCAGCACGGATCCCGGCAATAGGCTGAGCTTTGCCAAGCCAGCAGCACCCAGCGATGCCGAAGTTCGAGCGGCGTGTTTCTGTGCCACCGATATTCATTTTGGGCGCTGGGCGAGGGGCGTTTCAACGACGGCGTGCCCGAATGGCGGGCCTGAAAGCGGAAGCGATGTCCATCTGGGGCCGTCAGGTCTTGCATGTCCCGTTGGCCGGGTGCGGGCGACCCGACGCAGTCCCCGCACCCGTCCGCACCCGATCACCGGGAATGTCGGCAGGTATGCTACCTAGCCGATCTCGACCCCCTTCCAGAAGCGACGTGATCCTTGATCTCCGCGGCGGCGGGTTTGGGATCGGGATAGTACCAACCCGCGTCGACATTCTCATCCGCGTCGACGCGGATGGAATAGTAGTGTGCGCTCCCTTTCCATGGGCAAGTCGATGTCGTCTCGGTCGGAACGAGCAGACCGCGTCGGACGGAGCCAGGCGGGAAATAATGATTGCCTTCGATCATGATGGTGCTGTCGCTGTCCGCGATCACCATCCCGTGCCACCGTGCCTGCACCATGTCTTTTCTCCGTTTGAGGCCAATGCCGACGAGGGTCGACTCTTTCAATTCGGTCCAGGCCGCGCGCTTGTTACTCGTCGGCGGCGGAGCCCGTGGCGGCGGACGTCGTTCCGATCCGTGACGTAGCCGCCGGCATCGGCCGGCGCGCACGATCCCGGCGTAACCTCCTAAAGCCCTGCGCCGAGTTCCACAGTGATGATGGACGCGCGTTCATCGACGCGAATAAAGGAGATGACGGCAATGCATACGGAAGACACGGCGACGGATCGGCACACCTCTGATCTGGACATCATTCAGTCCGCGTTGGTTTACGAGCATGAAGGGATCGCCGCTTACCGGCTTGCCGGTGCCAGCGGTTTGCTGACTCCTGACACGCTGAAGGCGGCGGGTCTGTTCAGGGGGCATCATGAAGCGCATCGCGACCAACTAGCCAGCCTGGTCATCGAGACCGGCGGCTCGCCAGTCGAGCCGAAGAGCGACGAGCAATATGTTGCCGAACTCAAGCTCGCCACGCTCAGGACCGAGGCCGACATCGTGAGGCTCGCGACCGAGCTCGAACGCGGCGCCGCGACCGGCTATATCGGCCAGATCAAGGGTTTGCGGGACCGGCGGCTCGCCCATCTGTTCGCGCAGATGTCGGCCGACGAGATGACGCACTGGACGACGCTCAACAACGCGGCGGGCGTTGCGTTGCCGGCGATGGCCTTCCAGTTCGGCTGACACTGGCGCGCGCCGCGGCGCCAAATGGCCGCTGCAAGCGTCGAGCGGCGCGGCGCTTGGCCAAGGGGGCGTCGTCTGGACCATCGCGGGCTGCGAAACGCTCATCTAGGCAACCATCGGTGTAACCAAATGCAGGATGCACCCGAGCAGAGTGCGAGACCTTTTGTTCGAGGAAGCAATGACCGCCGCCATCGCCGTCCAAGCCGCCCCCAACCGATCAACCTTTTCGGCCGACGAGGTCGGAGTCGGTGCCGCGCAGCGCGAGTCGCTTCGCCAGGACGTCGTCTCCGGCCTGTCGCAACGCCCAAAGGCCCTGCCGAGCCGGTGGCTCTACGACGACGTCGGGTCGGACCTGTTCGAGGCGATCACCGTCCTTGAGGAATATTACCCGACCCGCACCGAGATGATGATCCTGTCCGACAACCGAGCGCGCATCGCCGATTTTATCGGCTCCGGAGCCGCCATCATCGAATATGGCGCGGGCTCCGCGCGCAAAACGGAACCCCTGCTTGCCAGCCTCGACCGCCCTTCAGCCTATGTGCCCGTCGACATTGCGGGCGGCTTCCTCGAGTCAACTGTTGCTGCTTTACGGCTTCCCTATCCCGTCCTCCCGGTCGTCGCCGATTTCACGCAAGACTTCCGTTTGCCTGATCTGCCGCACAAGGCCCGTCGCGTGGCCTTCTTCCCTGGCTCAACCATCGGCAATCTGGATCGCATCGAAGCTCGCCTTCTCCTGCAGCGAATGCATCGACAGGTCGGCATTGGTGGGGGAGCCGTGATCGGCGTCGATCTCATCAAGGACGTCGACATCCTCATTCCCGCCTATGACGATGCTGCAGGCGTGACTGAGGCGTTCAACCTGAACTACCTCTGGCGGATCAATCGCGAGCTGGGCGCCGACTTCCAGCCCGAGCGGTTCCGGCACCGGGCGCAGTGGAATGTCCGCGAGCAGGCGGTCGAGATGCATCTCGTCAGCACGGACGCGCAGACGGTATCGATTGATGGTCGCGGCTTCCGCTTTGCGGCGGGCGAGACGATCCACACCGAGAGTTCGCGAAAATACGATGCCGCCGGCATCCAACGGCTTGCGGACGACAGCGGCTGGAAGGTCGGCGAGATTTGGACGGATGATGCGAGCCTGTTCGCGGTCGTCGGGCTGATTGCCGCCTGATGTGGACCATCGCGTACGCGTCCCGTCAACTGACAGGAACGAGCCCATGCTGACGTCCGAAATGATGCACAAAGTCGAGAACGCACCCGGCTTTGTCGCGGCCCTGGATCAGAGCGGGGGTTCCACGCCGGGCGCGCTCGAAGCCTATGGCGTAGATCGGAGCACCTTCGGCAGCGAGGCGGCGATGTTCGATCTTATCCATGCGATGCGCGAGCGGATCATCCTCACACCTGCTTTCCGGGGCGATCGGATTATCGGCGCGATCCTTTTCGAAGGGACGATGGACAGGGCCATAGCCGGCGTGCCCGCGCCTAGCTTCCTCTGGGAGCAACGTGGCGTCGTGCCGTTCGTGAAGGTCGATCAGGGGCTCGAGGCGGAACGGGCGGGCGTCCAGCTCATGAAGCCAACGCCCGGACTTGAAGACCTCCTGCGCCACGCGTGGTCGCTGAACGTCTTCGGGACCAAGATGCGGTCGGTGATCCGTCTCGCCGATCAGGAGGGTATCGATGCGGTCGTTGACCAGCAATTCGACCTTGCCCTTCTGATTGCACGTGCCGGGCTAGTCCCGATCGTCGAGCCCGAAGTTCTGATTGCCAGCCCCGTCAAGGCCGATGCCGAGACATGCCTTCGCGACGCGCTTCTGCGTCGTCTGGATCAGCTTGATGCCGACACGCGGATAATGCTGAAGCTGACGATACCCGTCACGCCCGATCTTTACCGGGATTTGATGGCGCATGACCGGGTCGTCCGGGTTCTCGCATTATCGGGCGGCTATGACCGCAGCACAGCGTGCGATCGCCTCGCGCTGAACCATGGCATGATCGCGAGCTTCTCGCGTGCATTGATCGGCGACCTGCGAGAGGCGATGGCGGACGAGGAGTTCGACAGCGTCTTCGCCGCGGCCGTGCGGCAAATCTACCAGGCATCCATCGTGTAGCGCGGAGGGGTGTCTGGTCGTCGAGGGAATCGGGCTGGGCACAACTCTTCTCAAAGCGCTTCCCCATATAACAACCGTGATCCTACCCGCGACCCGCCCCAAAGACGCCCTAATTTCCGGAGGTATCCGATGCTGCCCCGCGCCGCTATCATCGACCGCTCGCCCATCATCATCAAACCCGATCCGACGCGGACTGTGGTTCGTCCCTTTTCACCCGGTGATCCCGCTCCTTTCGCGATGTCCGATCTTCCTCGTGCGCTGCGGATCGCTGACCGCGTGCTCGCCCTTACCACCGCGACGATCGACGCGCGGCTCGCCGACTTCATGCAATCGCTGTCCGAGCGACATCGGGACGTGCCAGCGGTCCTTGATCGTCGGTACGGCGAGCTCCGGGACATCTTTGCCGGACGCGAGGTCAGCCACGTGCAGGCCCGTCTGATTGCAGCCTATATGCTTGAGGAATATTCGTTCGAGGCGGCCGCGCTCTTCAACCCCAGCATGGTACCCCACTGGGATCAGTCGCGTGCCGCGCCGGGATCGACGCCGTTCGTCATGTCGCTGCGGGGGATCGGTGAAGGGCATGTCTCGTCCGTAACCTTTCGCACCGGCCGCTGGTCCGCTGCCGACGGTTTCACGATCGACCCGCCGGGCACGGTCTCGGTCGCGCCGGTGATCGAGATGATGGGTAGAGGCGACGGCGATGTGATCGCCACGCTGCATTGCGGTGGCAGTGAGCTGCT
Organism: Sphingomonas sp. CARO-RG-8B-R24-01; assembly: GCF_022662295.1. Lineage (NCBI taxonomy): Bacteria > Pseudomonadati > Pseudomonadota > Alphaproteobacteria > Sphingomonadales > Sphingomonadaceae > Sphingomonas > Sphingomonas sp. CARO-RG-8B-R24-01. The sequence goes on from NZ_JAKNQI010000010.1 coordinate 20,571, forward strand.
GTCGGAAACCGTGCTCTTCCCAATTCTGCCCAGCCAGGCCCGCGGCATTGAGGACATGCGGCTCGTCCGGTTTACGGAAGAAGATGGATCGACCCGCTATCTGGGCACCTACAGCGCCTTCAATGGCACCGATGTGCGCCAGGAGCTGCTCGAGACCCCGGACTTCGTCACCTTCACGATGCGGCGGATTAGCGGCGTCGTCGCGGGGGCGAAGGGGTTAGCGATCTTCCCGAGGCGAATCGGCGGCCGCTATTACGCGCTCTCGCGCCACGACAATGAGAATGTCTGGTTGATGGCGTCCGACAGTCTCTACGAGTGGTCCGAGGGCGAGCGGCTTCTGCGGCCGGAGCACGAATGGGAGTTTGTACAGCTGGGCAATTGCGGGTCGCCGTTGGAGATCGAGGAGGGCTGGCTGGTGCTGACCCACGGCGTCGGCGCGCTCAGGAATTATGCCATTGGCGCGTGTCTGCTCGATCGCGACGACCCGTCCCGCGTCCTTCGCAGGGCCGTTCTGCCGGTGCTCGAGCCCAGTCCCGAGGACCGAGACGGCTATGTACCCAACGTCGTCTACAGCTGCGGAGGCATGATCTGCGGGCGGACGCTGCTGCTGCCCTACGGCGTTGCCGACACCTTCGCGACCTTCGCGACCGTGGACGTTGATCGCCTGCTCGACAGCATGGAGTCTGTGTAGTTCGAGGAACGGCAACGCGGGGAACGACGCGGCGCAGGCGCACCGTTGCCGGTCGACCGAGTCCAAAAGCGTCCTGGCGCCGGGACGCGACCGGATGGCGGCACGCGGCGAACAACCGTACTCGGCGGCAGTCGCGTAACCTCCGCCAACCTTCGAGCGAGCAACCTCATAGGAAAGGGAGCATTACATGGAATTGGAAGCGCGCGTATTCACCCCGCATGCCGGCGACTACTTGGCTGGTCTCGTCAGCCTATGGAAGCATACCTATCCGGCTCGCAGCGACGCTCTGCGGGCCGAAGTCAATCTTTGGCATCTAAAGCTCGCCATGACGGCGGACGAGCAAAGCCTCAGTCTGCGGCTCGTCGGCAAGGCGCCGGGGGATATCTGCGCCGCACGCGCGGTCGTCGAGCGTCATCTGATCCGTGTCCGCGCACAGCAGGCGGAGGCCGGCTTGTCGATCGATTGGCACGAGGTAGCGTTGCCATCTTTCGCCAGGGCCGCGTCGTGACGACGCGCGGGGAGTTCCGCTTCGCGGGCGCCTCTGGCACCATGCTCGCTGGCTTGGTCGAGCAACCCGAAGGCGTCGCGCACGGCTGGGCCATCTTCGCACACTGTTTTACCTGCACCAAGAGTAGCCTGGCCGCGGCGCGGATCAGCCGGGCGCTCGCCCGTGCGGGCATCGGGACCCTCCGCTTCGACTTCGCGGGCCTGGGGCGAAGCGGTGGGGCGTTCGCCGAGGGTGGCTTTGCCGCCGATGTTATGGACATCGCTGCGGCTGCCGCCGCGATGGCGGCAACGGGCATGGAGCCGTCGTTATTAGTCGGCCACAGCCTCGGCGGCGCAGCCGTGCTGATGGCCGCAAGTCAGCTACCCCAGATCCGGGCGGTGGCGACGATTGCGGCGCCGGCGAGCGTCGACCACGTTTTGCATCAGTTCGATCCCGCCGGCCTTGAGGCGATACTGGAGAAGGGCGAGGCGGAGGTGCTGATCGGTGGCCGCCCGTTCGTCGTCCGACGAAGCTTCGTCGAAAGCGTGAAAGCAGAAAGGCTCGAGGAAGCGGTGTCGCACCTGCGCCGTCCGCTACTTGTCCTGCACGCCCCGCTCGACCCATCGGTCGGCATTGAGAACGCAGCGGGCATTTATCAGGCTGCGAAGCACCCCAAGAGCTTCGTCTCCCTTGATGGTGCCGATCACCTGCTGACCAGGAGTCGGGACGCGGACTATGCAGCCGCGATGATCGCTGCCTGGGCGCAACGCTACTTTCCCGCAACCGAGGAGCCTGCTCGCCCGACCGAGCCGACCGTAGGCGTAGTCGCCGAGAATACAGGGCGGGGGCCGCTCCAGCTCTCCGTGCATAGCGGCGCGCACTCGCTCGTTAGCGACGAGCCGGAGGCAATGGGAGGATCCGGCACGGGCCTCGGCCCTTTCGAGCTCGTCTCCGCCGGCCTCGCCGCCTGTTCGGTGATGACGATGCTGCTTTATGCCCGCCGCAAGGGGTACCCGCTGGAGCGCGCTCGCGTCGTCGTCACGCATGAGCGCGACCGCGAGGCGATGCCGCCGGATATCTTCAAGCGCACGATCTCGCTTTTCGGCACGCTCGACGACGATCAGCGGGCGAAGATTGCCGCAATCGCCGACCGCTGCCCGGTCGATCTCATGCTGGTAAGGGGCTCATCGGTGCTGACCGACCTCGCGCCTGAAACAAGCCAATAGAACTGGTTGCCCGCGCCCGCCGTACGCGGGCGCGGGCACAAAAATTAGGGGCGGCGGCTGGTCTCGTGCAAGAACCAGGCGCGCTCCTCGGCCAGATCGGTCCAGCCATCGATCAGCCCGCTGCTGCCATTGTCGCCGGCTTCGTCCGCGAGCGCCTTCGCTTGGCGCAGCTCCGCGACGAGCAGCAGGTTGTCGTGGCGTAGCTCCTCCAGCATCGCCGCCGCTGCCGGGAAGGCGGCGTCGTTGTCCTCGATCGTCTGCCGGCGGGCGATATCGCCGACTGAGGTCAGGGTGGCGTTTCCGGTTTTCCGGACCCGCTCCGCGATCGCGTCGGTTGCGTCGAGGATCTGTGCCGCCTGCTGATCCAGCATCAGGTGATAATCCCGGAAATGCGGGCCAGACACGTGCCAGTGGAAGTTCTTCGTCTTTATGTAGAGCGCGAAGCTATTCGCCAAGACGCGGTTCAGCGCATCGGCGACGGTTGTTGCCCGGCTATTGGATGTGATCGCGGGAAGATGTGTGCACTGGACGAGATCGGTCATGGTGTCCTCAATTGGTTTGTGGGTTCACGGATCACAGTGCGCGGTGGCCGCGCACTGCGGTTTCCAACTCATGTTTGATGCCAAAGAAGCGCGCGTCGACCGCCGCAGGGTCGTCGCGGTTCAGCCGCAGCATCTCGGCGCGGCTTTCCTGTCCGCGCACGACGCTCAGCGCGTCCTCCGCAATGCCGGCGACGATGGCGGCTGCTACATCCTCCACCGGCTCCCGCCCGAACCCTAGGTCGGCACCGGCCTCATTGGTCTGCATCATCGGCGTGTCCGTGCCAGCCGGATAGACGGTCAGGACGTGGATGCCTTCGCCGTTGAGTTCGCGGCGGAGCGCCTCGCTGAACTGCGCCAGACCCGCCTTGGCGGCGGCATAGGTTGCGTAGAAGGGGATGCCGACCAGCGCGATGACCGACGAGATGTTGACGATCATCGCCTCGCCGCTCGCGCGTAGCGCCGGCATCGCATCGCGCGTCAGCAGGATCGGGGCAACCAGATCGATCTCGAGCATCGCCCGAAGATCATCCGCCTCGACCTGTTCCAGACGGCCGGCACGAACCCCGCCGGCATTGTTCACGAGGATGTCGAGCCCGCCAAGAGCATCAATCGCGTTCGCAAGCGTCCGCTTGCGGCCGTCGTCCGTTCCGACATCGGCAACCACTGCGGTGACGTCACCGTCCGGCCGCAGCGCATCGACTGCAGCATCGAGCCGGTCCGCGCGCCGCCCGGTCACGACGACGCGGGCGCCAGCGCGCAACAGTGCGCGCGCAACTCCGAAACCGATTCCGCTAGACCCGCCGGTGATCAAAACCCTTTTGCCGCGCAGATGCATCGTCGTCTCCGTCAGTTAATCTCAATGAGGACGCGCCCCATGCGCTGTCAGCGTTCATCTCCAGTCTCGCGATGTGACCGGCAGCGGTTACATCTACTTTCCATCTAACTGACCAGACTCCGATAGGTGGGCTCCTACTGATAATGTCTTCGCGTCCTGCGACGATACTCTCCAGGGTGAAAGAAAAGAGAGTGCCTCGTCGCTCATCTCGTAACCGATCCGCCGGGCCCACCGAGCAATGGAAGCGCCTCTGCGACGGTTCCGGAACGTGATCGGGCCAGGGAAGCGCAGTTGTTCGAACGCGCTCTTTCCCAAGAGCCTTTTCACCAGAGGAAGTTAGCTATGCGACCTGTGACACCCTATATCCGCTCGTCTCTTTGTCTTGCACTCGCCGGCATGGTCGGCTTGCCAGGCATCGCTCAGGCTACTGTCGTGAACCGTGGCAAAGAAGGACCGCCGCTCTCCGAAATCCGGCCGGCGCCGAAGTCCATTTACCCCGATCAGACAACGGTCACGGCGCAGCCGTCGCCATCCGAGGTCGATCCCGCTTTTCTGGGCCCCGTGCTGCTGATGAAGTCGGGCATCGTCGATCTCGAGAACGGCACGGTTACGCTGCCCCTGCGACGCGGTCGCCTCGCGTCGGGACAGACCGTCTGGTCGGTTCTGACGGACGTCACCGACGAGGGCCTGGCGAAGCTCTATGGCGTGAACTACGCTCCCAAGATGGCCTACGGTCCAACCGGCAAGGCCCTCCGCAAGGGGCACATCGAGCAGGATGGCTCGATCGTGTTCGAGTCCGGCAAAGTCGACTTCTCGCCCGAGCACTCGGTCACGCCCGGTGCGGCTCCCAATGCCTTCCCGCCGAAGGCGGCGCAGGCGGGGTCGGTCGGCGACGCGAACTATTCGCCGATGGTCCGCCTCGATGACGGAAACGCGATCTTCAACATGCCGATGGTCTCGTTCAACACTTCGGAAGCGACGCTCAATCAGATGTGCGACGGCGACGTCGACAATAAGCTGGTCGAGGACAAGGTGGTCAAGATCTGCCCGCGCGATGGCACCGTCACGCTCAAGCTCACGCTCGGCTACACCTTCGGCAAGCCGATATTCTATCTGTCGACCGAGGCAAACGACATGACCATCGCGGCGCTCGAGGGCGCGACCTACACGCCCGCGCTCAAGAGCCTGCCGTTCGCCCTCGAGGACGCCTCGGTCGGCGAAGCCGCCGAGCGGATCTACGCCTTCGCCAACGGGCCCACCGGGATCGACAATCCGTTCCGACAGGGTGTGAACAGCGCGCTGTCGGACGCCGGCAGCCACGGCCCGCTGAATGTGCTGGGAGGCATCCCGACCATCAACCTGGATTACAGCCCGATGTGGCGCCTGTTCCCGGTCAAGTGGACGGACGCCTCGATCGCGAAGGGCTATCGCACAAAAATGACCGACGCCATCCAGATCGAAGACGCCGGGGCGCGGGGCCTCATCGAGAGCATCGCAGGCGGGCCGCCGAAGCCGGTCGGCATCATCATCAACTGCCCGGTGGTCTACCGGGTGAACTGAAGCAGAGGCGGCGACGCGTCACGGCGTCGCCGCCACCGCTCGGGCGTCGCCGGCCGGCGACGCCGCACATAATTGCAGCGAGGAGACGTGTCATGGTCGATGTCGAGACCTGGCGGCGGCGGTTGTCGCAAACAGGCGCCGTGATCCTGCGGTACTGAACCGCCCCGGGTTTGTCGGAGGCTCCAACTCCTGAGAAGGTGGAGCGATGACGAGCAAGACGACGAACAAGTTTGCGCCCGAAATCCGCGAGCGGGCGCGGTACGGATGGTTTTCGATCACGAGCGTGATCACCCGTCCAGATGGGCGACCGTGGTATCGATTGCCGAGAAGATCGGCTGCGTTCCGCAGACGCTGCATGAGTGGGTGAAGAAGGCCGAAGTCGACAGCGGCAAGCGTGGCGGTGTCCCGACCGAGGTGGCCGACAAGGTGAAGGCGCTGGAGCGCGAGGTCCGTGAACTGCGGCAAGCCAACGAGATATTGCGCAAGGCATCGGCATATTTTGCGCAGGCGGAGCTCGACCGCCCGTTCCGGCGATGATCGCTTTCATTGACGATCACCGCGATGCCTATGGGGTCGAGCCGATCTGCCGTGTCCTGCCGATCGCCCCATCCACCTATTACGAGCACGTCGCGCAGCGACAGGATCCATCGCGTCTGTCGGCACGGGCGCGTGAGGATCTGATCCTCAAGCCCGAGATCGCTCGCGTGTTCGCGGAGAACTTCGCGGTCTATGGCGTGCGGAAAGTATGGCGGCAGATGATGCGGGAGGGCTTTGCAATCGCCCGTTGCACCGTCGAACGACTGATGCATGAGATGGGCTTGGCAGGCGTGATCCGCGGCAAGCCGGTGCGTACGACCATCAGCGACAAGGCGGCGCCGTGCCCGCGCGATCACGTCAATCGCCAGTTCTTCGCGCCAGCGCCGAATAGGCTTTGGGTGTCGGACTTCACCTATGTCGCGACGTGGGCGGGGTTCGTCTACGTCGCCTTCGTCATCGATACCTACGCCAGACGGATTGTAGGCTGGCGCGCCAGCAGGACGGCGCACGCCAGCTTCGTCCTGGATGCGCTCGAACAGGCGCTCCATGATCGCCGTCCGACCCATCGGGGCGGCCTAGTCCATCATAGCGACCGCGGATCGCAATACCTGTCTATCAAGTACACCGAGCGCCTCGCCGAGGCCGGCATCGAGCCGTCGGTCGGCAGTGTCGGCGACAGCTACGACAACGCTTTGGCCGAGACGATCAACGGCCTGTACAAAGCCGAGGTGATCCACCGGCGCGGACCCTGGCGCAGCTTCGAAGCTGTCGAGTACGCCACCCTCGAATGGGTCGACTGGTTCAACCATCGTCGGCTGCTGGAGCCCATCGGCAACATCCCGCCTGCCGAAGCCGAAGATCAATATTATGCTGCCGCGGACAACATCGATATGGCAGCATGACTCACAACCAAAGGCCTCCGGCAGACCCGGGGCGGTTCAGTACAGCCTGGTGCTAATTTTTTTGGGCTACGGCCTCTTTAAGTTCACAGCCGAAGAGGCCGCTGCCATTGCGCCTCTGACCCAGCACAGCCTGGCCTTCTTCTGGCTCAATCCCGCGCTGGGACCGAGAACAGGCTCTGCGCTTGTCGGTTCTGTGGAGGTGGTCACAGCCGTGCTCATTGCCCTGCGCCGGCCCTTTCCGTGGCTGTCGGCAGCCGGCAGCATGCTTGCTGCGTTCGCGCTCCTGAACACCCTAAGCTTCCTGTTCACGACGCCGGGCCTGCAACCGACCTCGGTCAATGCCGGCTTCCTGCTCAAAGATCTGACGTTGCTCGGCGCAGCGCTCTGGACCGCAGGGGAAGCTCTCGTCGCGGCCAAGCCATCTTCGGTCTTCGCCTGACCGGCGGCAGCGAGCTGTAAACCGCGAAAGAAAGGCAGAGGCGGCGACGCGTCACGGCGTCGCCGCCGCCGCTTGGGCGTCAGCGGTTTGCAGGGCGCGCGGCACCCTTCCGTCATGAACGTGGGCGCGGCCTGGGCTAGGCCGGATTGACCGAGCTCATATGCAACGATCTCCGCGCACTCAGAAAAGAGCGAGCGGCTCCGCTTTATGGTTCTCGCTACCGCGAGAGTTAAGTGCCAGGCGGCCTGCGGTCGCATATCTCAGATATCGATCGCTTACCAAGCTTCTGGCGCTGGCTCGCCTTCGGCCCAATGATCGCCAGCGTCGAGGATATCGGACTTTGCGGCGAATCTAGCTGCCGCACAGATCGATCGACCAGCTAATCAACTGCCTCCACGAGAATGCTCCAATTCGAGCTGAAGATCACCTTCCTGAGTGGGAGGCGCCAGCGAAACCAGGATCTGCGCCGTTCAGCCAAGATACCGGACGGGAAGCTGCCGTTCGTTATAGCCTGAAGGGGTTTTGACGACCAGTGAGGCCTTCCCCTCTTTCGTGACGGAAACCAGCTCGGTCAACCTTGTGCCGCGATAGACGGCAGCCACCGTCTCGTCGAGGGCGAGACCTGGGCTCTTGAGTGAGCCGTCGGCGATCATTTCACGGAACTTAACGGCGCGGTCGGGCCTGACTTCGTGATGAACGTCGGCCGATCCAGATAGGATGCCCAGACCGCCCACTGAGCTGAGCGTCGGCCGGTAGCTGTCCGTCAGACCCGTCTCGTACCAGCACAGGGCACCCGCACTCGCCCCCGACATGACCACGCCCGCCTTCCAGGCTTCGACGAGCGCCTTGTCGAAACCCCATTCCTTCCAGAGCGCCATAAGATTACGTGTCGATCCGCCGCCGACGAAGACCGCGTCGACTCCCATCAGAAAGTCTAAGAAGTTCAAGGTCGCCGGCTTGAATATGTCGAAAGATACGATCCTGAACGGTAACGACGACATGTCCTGCTTGAAGGACGCCAGGTCTTCTGGCCAGTCACCGCCAGCGTCTCCTATATAGCAGATCGTCGGATCAGGTTTAGCTAACAGGGAAAGCAGCATCCGGCCGAAATAAGGGCGACCTGGCGTTCCGGGGAAGTCGCCTCCCGTGGCGAGGACCGTGGGCGTAACGCTCTTGGGTGTGACCATCCCGGGGAGGCGGGCGGTCAGACCCGCCTGGGACTCGAAAACGAGAGCGCCTGACGCGGCGAGTACGTCGCGGCGACTAAACATTATACCTCATCACCTTGATGTCCGTTCTGACACCTCAAGGGCGTCCTAGCGTCGGAGAGTGAAAGCCCGTCATCGATCTCACGCATGGCGACGCCTCCGCGGTCTAGGCCCCAGAACCACAGCGCGATGCTGTCATATTTGCACATCGTCGCGCGTTCAGGCTGTGCGCACGAGGTGCGGCAGTACGCCGGAATAACATGGCAGACGGTACACACTGGTTGCGGTCTTTCAGGCCTCGACCCCGCCGGGCCGCGAGGTTGGTGTCACCCTATCAGACGGCGCCATACGCCGATTCCCGACAGGCTGCCGCCATGAATGGAGGCGCTAGCCCGTGCCGGGGCCGCTGCATCATTGTGCAGCGGCCCCGGCCTCGCGGCCCGGGTGATCCGCTGAGTCGGCACGCACTCCCGGATTGCTCGGTTGCGAAGTCACGCCCTGCCGGGTTGGTGCCAGAGCGGTCTGCAGTTCGCGTCGCGTATCTAGGCATCAAGGCACGTCTTGGACCTGCGGCAGATAGTCACCATAACCCTGCTCCTCCATGTCTTCGCGAGATACGAAGCGCAGCGAGGCCGAATTGATGCAGTAACGCAGACCGCCACGATCGCGAGGACCGTCAGGGAACACGTGGCCCAAATGACTGTCGCCATGCTTAGAGCGCACCTCCGTGCGGGTCATCCCGTGAGTCGAGTCGCGCAATTCCGCGACGTTTGCGGACTCAATGGGCTTGGTGAAGCTTGGCCATCCACTATTGGACTCATACTTGTCCGAGGACGCGAAGAGCGGCTCACCCGACACGACGTCGACGTAAATGCCAGCTTTTTTGTTGTGTAGGAGAGCACCGGTTCCGGGGCGCTCGGTGCCGCTCTTCTGCGTGACACGAAACTGTTCGGGCGTCAGCGACGCGACGGCTTCATCCGACTTGGTGTAGGCGACCATTACTCTTTCTCCATTCTTGATGTGCGAACTGCTTGCCCCCTCCGGTAATTAAACAGATTTGGGGCTGAGGCTGTCGAGCACTGTCTGGCGGTGCCGTTTGCGTGGTGCGTACGTTTTGCACGGCATGGAGCCCGTCAGCGGGCTGCTGGTTCGCTGACGCTATCCTGCCCCGCTCCATCGGCTCCTCGTTTTTGTCGGCCCGACAGTACCCGGGATCGAACACCCGTCGCGCGCGGCACATCGATCTATTCGGGGGAGCCGAGAACGAGGTTACACTCCGTCTGTCGTTAAACTGCCTTGCCCTGCTCAAGAGGCACAAACTTCGTCACAACGAAGTGGTTCAAAGGCCAAAGAACAGCGCCCGGCGAGGTTGTCGGCGGGGCGAAGCGCGACCGAGCGAGGCCGTCCCATTTTCCGACAACGGCCGCTGCACGGCGCCGTAACCCATCTCCGCCGCTGAGCGAGTGAGAAGGGGATAGGTTGGGAGCCGGACCATGCGAAATGCCGGATTGGCTGCCATACGCACTACGGTTTCCCGCTACAGATTGACGGTTCGCCGGCCCTGTCGGTCCGAAGCGTTGCGTGCGACGGTGGCGGATCAAAGGTTTACGAGCGATCGCGCCCCTTCGCGTGTCAGCATGTCCCGCATGGCTGCCGCAGCTCCCACCTCGCCCGTCTTGGCGTGATGGTGCCGGTGGCGCTTGCGATGGGACTGGCCTTTGCCATAGGTTACGGGGCACAGCGCGGTGGTCTGTGCCTTGTCACCGGGATTGAGCAGCTGCTCGACCGGCGCTCGGCGCGGCTGCTTCTGGCCTCTTCGCGAACGAGTATCTGGTCGATCGTCGTGACGGTCGCGATTTTTTGGCTGGTGCCGTCTGCTCATTTCAGCGCGACCTACGCGATCGCCAGCGCGACCCTGTTCGGCGGGATCCTTTTTGGGGCCGGGGCTGCGATAAACGGGGGCTGCGCCTTCGGCACACTGACGCGCCTCGGAGCGGGCGATTTCAGCTTCGCTTTGACGCTCGTCGGCATCGCGATCGGTATCGGTGCCGGCCACTGGATCTTACCGGATGACCCTGGGCGGCAACTGGGACCGACATTACTCGCCAGTCCAAGTCCGATCGGTATAGCCGTGCTGCTCGTGTCGGTGCTCTTCTGCGCGCGTGAGGCACTGACCCGCTGGACCTGCCCGGACGCCGGCCATTGGCCGCCCGAATATTCCGCAATTCTAATCGGCACCACCGGAGGTGCCCTTTACGCTCTTACCGGCAATTGGTCTTTCACGCTGTTGCTGCAGCGGGCTTCTGTCCCTGAAAGCACAGCGGCACTAAGCCTGCCGATTTCGTTTCTGATCTCAAGCGCAGCGCTGGCAGGCGCGATCGCGGCGGCCGTGAGCTCGCGGGAGTTTAGACCACGTATTGCTTCGAGTTCGCTCCCGCGGCGATTGGTTGGTGGTACGATCATGGGTTTCGGCGGCACTCTCATCCCCGGTGGGAACGGCGTTCTGCTGCTGGAGGCCATTCCCGCGCTCTCTCCCCACGCCGTTCCTGCTTATCTGGCGGTCCTTGCTGGCGCGGCGGCGGCCATCATGGCTATGCGCACGCTCACAGGTCCGCGCATAGCCTAGAACAAAGAGCGTAAGCAGAAAGTCGATCAGCCTGCGGGCTCGAGCGCTGACGGACGAGCTGTCGCGGGCGAGACGGCAAGGATCGTCGCCAGCACACCCGCCTTGAGCCACCGCGATGCTCGTCCGGTATGTGAGTGATACCCGCCGATCGCGCATTCGAGACAAGCGGGCAAAGCATTGGTGGGCAGGGGGTAATGTCAGGTCCAACAGCTAGGAACCGACCTCCGCAGAAGCTTGAGCAGGTCCTTCGGAACGCCGCAACCAGAGCCGAATAAACGACCTGACTGGTCCAGACCGGCCGACGAATGCGGCTTTGCCAGGGACGACCAGGATAATCTCGGTTCCCATTGCCGAGCTCGAAATCGTCAGCTTCGCCTCGATGTGCTCGGCGCGCTCGCGCATGCCTATCAAACCGAAATGGTCAGCTTTGCCGGCTCTTAGCACTTCGTCGTTCATGCCATGCCCATCGTCGCGAATGCGCAGGGTCAAGCTACCGGCATAATCGACTGCGACGTGGATGTGACTGGCCCCGGAGTGGGCGCGGGCGTTGCGGATCGCCTCGACGCCGATCCGGTGGATCTCGTCGCGCACGATCGGATGAAGTTCGCGCACTGCGCCGGTGACATCGACGTGCGTTTCCGGCTCCCGATCGGTCCGACCCTCGAGGGCGGCCAATTCGAAGGCGTCCGCCAGATGATTGGCCTCGACGGTGGAGGAGCGAAGGGATCGCACCGCAGCGCGGCCCTCGTCGGCAGCGCTCCCAAGCCACTCGGACAGGCGCGTGAGCACAGCACGCCCTTCGGGAATTGTGCTGAACGTCTGCCCGCCCTCTGCTAGGAGCTTGCTGGCCAGCACGGTTTGCATCAGCGTATCGTGCAGGTCTCGGGCAACGCGCGTACGCTCCTCCAGCCGGTCGTCGAAACGGAGGCGCATCAATTTCGCGTAGGCGTTCAGCCTCCATCGCACCGCTGCCGCGATCAGCCCCAGCATTATTACGACACCGAGCGTTCTGAACCACCACGTCTGCCACCAGGCCGGTGGGACCACTAGGGTGACGGAGGCGCCTCGTTGGTTGCACACGCCGTCCTTGTTGCAGGCGGTGACCTGGAAGCGGTAGGTGCCCGGCGGCAGGTCGTTGTAGAAGGCTTGACGTCGGTTGCCGACGTCAGTCCACTCCAATTCGTGGCCGAATAGGCGGTAGCGGTAGTCCAGTAGGTCTGGCTGTAGGTAGCTTAGGCCGGCATAGTCGATCTCGAGGTTGCGTGTCAGTTTGGGCAACGTGATCTGCGCCGCGATGGCGAACATACGCTGGTCCGCACCGATGCGCTGTATCTGCACCGGTGGTGCGATCTGGTTGACTGGTATACCGCCTGGATCGACCTCGTAAGCGGCGCCGCCATCGGCAAACCATAGCTTGCCGTCGTTCGATCGTACTAAATACGACGCCTCGTTACCGAAATAGCCTGAGGCGGGACCGTAGGTCCTTACCCGGACGCGGTAACCGGGTTGGTGCTGCCAGCGGATCAGCTCACCCGCCGGCACCTCGACAAGACCGCACTGCGTCGTAAGCCAGAGGTCACCGGGCCTGTCGGCTGCTACGCCATAAAGGTCGTCGCACGGTAGCCCGTTCCCCACATCGAGGACACGTGTCCGGCCGTCGTTCAGCCATGCCGCGCCCTGCGCCGTCGCGAGCCACGCCTCCCCTGGCGCAACCGGCAGGATTTGCAGGATTGGTCCGCGCGCTTCCCTGTCCAAGCTGGCGATCCGTTTGAAAACGCCGTCGCGCAGACGGTAGAAGCCGTATTTGGGAATCGCGACCCACAATCCGCCCGTCAGATCGGAGGCGGTCCGAACGATCATCCCGCGCCCCTTGCCGGCCGGCGACATTATACGCCGCACTTCCCCATCAGGGTCGAAACGCCAGAGCCAGCTACGGGGGGGGCTTTGTTCGTCCTGGCCGGCAATCCAGACACGGTGCAAGGTATCTTCGGCAATCTCCGAAACGCCATGGGGTGCCGGATCGGATCGGGCAACAGGAAGGCGACCCTGCTTGCCGCTGAACGTCAGCAGCTTTGCGGAGGTCGTGAACCAGATGCGCCCGGTGCTGTCAGTAAAGATCGTCCCGCGACTTCCATCTCCCGCCACCCTGGCGAACAGGGAAACCGTTCCGTTTCCCGAGATCTTGTCGATCGACGACCCGCCGTTCGTGAAGATGCCGCCGTCCGGGGCCGGCGTGACCCAGGTAACTCCGTCACTCGACAAGCCTTCCCGGACGGTGAAGGGGGTGATCGGCAAGTCGAAGAACTGATCGATTCCGCGGGCCGTTACCACCCAGACCGATCCTTCTCGATCCTCGGCGATGTAGTTCACGGTGTCGCTACTGAGGCCCTCAAGATGGCTGAATCGATCCACATGACCGTTGACTATCCGATAGAGACCGCGATCATATGTTCCAAGCCACACAGACCCATGTCGATCTACGCTAAGGCTCCAGATATTCAGACGGCGGGCATCAAAACCCGGAGCGCTGAACCGCTTCCAAGTCTCGCCCCGGAAGTTCCAGAGACCTGATGACGTACTCCCAGCTGCAACGCTGGCCCAAAGCGTGTGGTGCGCATCATAAGAGAGACCTGTAACTGGTGCGTTGGCGCTGCCTATGGGATAGACACGACTTTTGCGACCGGGCGTCCAGCGACAGATGCCCAGATGTCCTCCGGCCCATATGTCTGGGCCATCGCCAACGGCTATTCCCCAATTCTCGGAACAGGGAATCCCGTCGCGCGGACCGTAACATCGGAGGTTCGCATGCCCGATAGAGCATATGGTTAAGTCGCGGCTACTCCCCAACTTCCCGACCCAGACCCGGCCTTCTGCATCTTCCGCGAAAGGACCGGGAAGGTTCATCGGCATTGCATACTTGAAGTATGCGCCATGCGAGATTCGGAAGAGCCCGTTCCTCGAACCGACATAAAGGTTGCCGTCGCTCGCGCCGAACAGTTCCTCTATCAAACCGAATTTGGCAGCAGTCCCTTGTTCGGGCTCCCAGCGTCGGAATTGCTTGCCGTCGAACCTATACAGACCGTCTGCGGTCCCGACCCAGATTTGACCATCGGTCGTTTGTGCGATGCTCGAAGGTTCACGTTCTAGGCCTGCTTCGCCAACGCGCCACGTGCGATGGCCATATTGTGTAATGGTGTGCGCTGGATCGACCGCCCAGGCGATGCTGGGCCGAGCGGCCAGCGCCGCGATCATGAAGAGGGCGCACAGACGCAGCAGAACACCTGGTAGAAATGTACTTCGCAGCGAAGCTCTCGATCCTCCTTTAACGGTCACGCCATGGCCGACTGCCGATGCTCGTCGTGCTGCAGGAGCGATGACCATCGATCGCTGATCGCGGTGCGGCGCGGCGTCCGGCCAATGTGCGATCGCCGTCTGGGCAAAACGGGGACGAGGGAGCGGGACGAGGCGAGCCTACATCGAAGCTGCCACGGTGCCCGCGCCTGCTCCGCCTCGCGAACATCAGCAAGGTTATCAGGCAGGTGTCGGAAGCGACCCAGCGGTGCGCAAACGCCCCAACATTCAACTCCATAACGGCAAGCAGGTAATTCGATGTTGTGGTCATCATAGCGATCTTTAGCTTTTCACTCGCCTCGGCTGGGCGCCAGCGTTTTCCCAGGCCAAGACGCACCTTTGGACGCATGTGCACCGCAGAGAGACGGAACAGCCCACTTTCGCGTTAAGACTCGACGGCGCTTAGGCTCCCACGCCCGACCGGACGAGAAACGCCGCCCCAAAGGCCGCCTCACGGGGCGGCCGGGATCGAGAAGCTGCGCTGAAGCTGCGGCATCGCTGCAAACTTGCCCTTGCATCGGAAGCCATCAATCAGCCGTCAGTCGGCAAACACGCGTTGCCGACCAACCATTGCGGCACTGTCCTATGCGGGTTCAGGGGCTTCAAAGAAGATCAGGTCCGTGAGCGATACCCGCCGCTCGCGATATCGAGACAAGCGGGCGAAGGCATCGGCGGGGCAGGGGGCTACAGCTAGGACCCGACTTCCGCAGAAGCTTGAGCGGGCCGTTCGAAACGTCGCAACCAGAACTGAACAAACGACCTGACTGGCCCCGGCCGACCGACGAACACTGCCTTGCCAGGGACGACAAGCGAGAGCTCGGTCCCAGTTGCCGAGCTCGAGACTGTCAGCTTTGCCCCGATGTGCTCGGCGCGCTCTCGCATGCCTGGTAAGCCGAAATGGCCGGCCTTTCCAACTCTTAGGACATCGTCATCCATGCCATGGCCGTCGTCGCGAATGCGCAGGGTCAAGCTATGATCATAATCGATTGCAACACGGATATGGCTCGCGCCAGAGTGAGCGCGGGCGTTACGAATCGCCTCGACGCCGATCCGGTGAATCTCGTCCCGCACGATCGGGTGAAGTTCGCGCAACTCGCCTGTGACACTGATGTGCGTTTTCGGCTCGCGGTCGGTCCAACCCTCGAGGGCAGCCACTTCAAAAGCACCGGCAAGATGGTTGGTTTCGACGACGGAGGAGCGAAGGGATTTTACCGCAGCGCGGCCCTCGTCGGCAGCGCTTCCAAGCCACTGTGAAAGACGGGTGAGCACAGCACGCCCTTCGGGCACAGTGTTGATCATCTGCCCGCCCTCCGCGAGGAGCTTGCTGGCCAGCACGGTTTGCATGAGCGTATCGTGCAGGTCTCGCGCCACGCGGGTGCGCTCTTCCAGCCGATCGTCGAAGCGAATGCGCATGGATTTCGCGTAGGCGTTCAGTCTCCAGCGAGCCGCTGCTGCGATCAGGCCCAGCATGATCGCGACACACAATGTTCTGAACCACCACGTCTGCCACCAGGCCGGCGGGATCACCAGAGTGATCGAGGCGCCCCGCTGGTTGCAGACGCCATCCTTGTTGCAAGCGGTAACCTGGAAGCGGTAGGAGCCAGGCGGCAGATCATTGTAGAAGGCTTGCCGCCGATTACCAGCATCGGTCCATTCCCGTTCGTGCCCGAACAGTCGATAACGGAATTTCAGCAGGTCCGGTTGAATATAACTGAGAGCAACATAGTCGATTTCTACATTACGCGTCAGTTCTGGCAACACAGCTTGGTGGATCGCGGTGAAGTCCCGCTGGTCCGCTGTCAGACCTTGTATCTGTACTAACGGCGGCAAGCTGTTAACCGGAATGTGCCCCGGATCAATCTCGTAAACCTCAGAGCCCCCGGTGAACCACAGTGCCCCGTTCGCCGATCGCACCAGATCAGACCCCTCGTCGCCGGAATACCCTTGGGCGGGACCGAACGCTACGACCTGGACGCGGTAGCCTGGCTGCCGTTGCCATCTGGCAAGCTCCGACGCCGGTACTTCAACCAGATCGCATTGCATCGTGAGCCAGAGATCACCCGAAGCATCGAGCGCCGCGCCGACGGCTTCGTCACATGGCAGTCCGCCATCGGCGTTCAAGACGCGCGTTCGGCCATCCTTGAGCCATGCCGCCCCCCGCAGCGATGTAACCCATGCCTCTCCGGGTGCGACCGGCACAATCTGCTCGCCTATTTTACGCGTCTCGGCATCAAGGCTCGGAATGCGTTTGAAGCTGCTCCCGTCATAATGAAAGAAGCCTTGTTTCCAGACGAGAACCCAAAGACCACCCGCCAGATCGGACGCGATCCGATAGAAGCCAGGCCCCGTCTTCGCTGGCGATTTAATCTTTTGATCTCGTCCGCCCGGATCGTTGCGCCAGAGGCGGCTCGTATATGGCGCAGCTATGTCAGTACCGACTGTCCAAACATGATGCAGTTTATCCTCTGCGAGAGCCCAGATCGTCTTTGATGAACTGCCGGTCACATCGGTGACCCGACGGGGCCTTCTGCGATCAAACAGCAGAAGCTTCGTCGTCGTGCCGACCCAAATCCGCCCACGACTGTCGGCAAGGAGGTTATTCGGCGTACCTGCTTCGGCGTAAGTGGTGACCAAAGATGTCTGCCCATTTCTAGCGACCCGCTCAATGGACTTCATGCCAGCAACGAAAACGGACCCATCGGGTGCTGGACTAATTACATGAAGCCCATCACGTAATCCCTCGCGGGCCGTGAAGCGGGTGATTGGCAGGTCGAATAGCTGATCGAGTCCACGCGCCGTGGAAATCCAAATTGATCCTTCCTTGTCCTCGAAGATGTAGCTGACGGAGTCACTGCTCAGGCCGTCGAGGTGGTCGAAATGCTCGACGCGACCGCCGCTCAGCCGATACACGCCGTGAGCAAGGGTGCCGATCCAGAGTGAACCGCGCCGATCCTCTAGAAGGCTCCATATATCCAGGCGTGTGCTGTCGAAACCGGGTACGCGGAACCGCTTCCACGTGCCGGCCTCGAAGTGCCAGAGGCCGGTTTCTGGACTGCCGGATCGCACGCTCGCCCATAGCGAATGGTCAGCACCGTAGATGATCTGCGTGACCGACGCTCCCGCACCGCCAAGTGAGTAAATGCGGCTCTGCCGCCCCGGACTCCAGCGGCAGATGCCGAAAGGTCCACCCACCCAAAGTTCACCTCCTCCGGCAGCGATGCTTTCGCCCCCGGAGCAGTGATAGCCAGCGTTCGGAGAGTAACAGTGCAACCTTGTGCGCCCGATCGAGCATATGCGGGCCTCGCGCCGATCTCCCAAATGCGCGAGCCACACCCTGCCGGCGCTGTCCTCGGTGAACGGGCCCGCTTCGTTCAGAGACCCTCGATAGGTGTAGTACTCGTTGTGGGAGACTCTCGAGAGACCGACAAGCGATCCCGCAAACAAGTCTCCGTTTCGGGCTGCAAGAAGATGGCCGACAAAGCCAGCGGCGACCGGTGCCCAACTGACCCTTTGCCATCGCAGGAATTGTTTGCCGTCAAAGCGAGACAGGCCGTTCGTTGTTCCGACCCAGAGGACCCCGTCAGTCGTTTGCGCCAGGCTCAGCGGCTCATGGTCGAGGCCCGCGTCGCCAACCCGCCACACCCGATGCCCATATTGCGTGATGGCTCGCGCAGGATCGACCGCCGACGCGGCACCGGGCAGGGCGGCCGCCGCGACCATCACTAAGACGAGACGACGCATCAGAGCGAGCAGGGGCAACGCGACACGAAGCGCGGATGCTAATCCTCCCCCGTTATTCACACCCATCTAAACCGCTGACTCTTGTCCATATCTGGAGCGCAGGAGCCAAACCACGGGTCGTCGATCGACGCGGCATGTGGCGGCCGTTAAACAGTATGCAGACGACACTTTGGCCTGGCGTCACGGGATCCGTAGCCTTGCCTGCACGGGAGCAATCGCTCGGGAATTTAATACCACGAGACCTTTTCCGTGTGTCGCCCTTGCCGCATCTCGAACGAACGGCCCGTAGGGCGCCGCAACGGTCAAGGCACCCAAGCCGTTGGGTGCTGATGCCCCTTCGGCTATGTTGGTGCGACCACCGCCCGTGAAGATACACGGGCCGCTGGCGCCGCTACTGGTGGAGCCGTCCAGCCTGATCTCGGCGGTTCTCGCTCGAACCTCAGTTACGTAGCGTCGCGCGTCCGTCGGGCAAGCGTGCCCGTCCATCCCAAAGATAGGAGCGGCAGCCGCATCGACCTGTAAGGCAGCGGGCGAGTAGTTCATCGTACAACCCCAGCGTAGGAGACCGAGTATTCCGTTCGGCTGACCGCACGCCAGCCTTTGTTGGGAAAAACCGCGCATTTGGACGCATTCGCACGCGCGCTGGACGAAACGGCACGCATCCGCGCTGCGGTCCTGCGTTGCTGCCGCCTTGGGACGACCCGCGATGCGCTCAGCCTGCAAACCTTGGGACTGCACGAGGGCCTTCGAGCCGCTACCGACACTCAACCAACATGTCCGGACCGGCGACGATCCCGGACAGCTTCTTCAGGGCGCGGTGAATATTGACCTTCACGAGCGACGGTGACTGTCCCGTCACCGCTGCCGCTTCCAGTATCGACGCCCCTTCAATTTTGACGAGCCGAACCACCTCAGCTTGCGCCGGACGCAAACGCTCGATCAGATCTCCCAGAACGATCCGGCTGCGGATTGCGGCGCCATGATCCTCAACTAGAAAGACGGCGTCAGGGTCGAGTTCCGTTTCGCGATACTGCCGGCGAAGGCAATCCATCCATTTGTGCCGAGCGATCGTCGCGACCCACGGGAGAAACGCTGCCTTCACCTCATAGGTGTACCGGCGATTGTGGACCGCCAGCAGGACCTCCTGCGTGGCGTCGTCGGATGCGCTTGGCGTCAGGCGGCGCCGGAAATATCGCTGGAGCCATGACGTCAGTTCGCGCAGCAGCATATCATATGCTTGATCGTCGCCGTCGCGCGACGCCACCATCATCACGCCCCACCGGTCCTCCGTCCCATTTGACGACGTGAAGGAAGCGGATCCCGTTGACCTTCGGCGGCCCGCGACTGCGGGATCGGCTGTTGGAGGCTGATGCTCCCGGCTCCGCTCGGACGACCTGCTCGCGACGTTGGTGGCAATCATGATTTCAGGCTCCTTTGATGCGAGAGAAGGACCGCAGGGGGGGTACAAGGCTTGTGAAGTGCAGCCGACCTGCGCGGCAGCGATCTGCCGGTGCGAACAGGCATGCTGGCGCGCGCGGAAAGGATGGCCGAGGCCTTCATAATGGGCCGATGCAGCGCCGGCGTTATCCGTACTCGGCGAGCTCGGCGGATGCCGCCTGATCTGACCACTGCCTGTTTCAATGGCGCACATCGAGTGCCTCCATTGCCAATGCTTTGGAGACGGTCCGGTCCATTATTGAAGAAAGTTGTGCGGGATCGGCGTCGTGTGGCCGACCGATGGCGCGCCCTTCGTGCCCTGTGAGAGGAAGAGTGACTTGCGCGCAGTAGCCCTGACGGTCGACGATGCACGCATCTCCTCCCAGGCTCGCAGAGAGGGCGGAAACGACCCGCGATGGTTCGGGGGGACGCTTTGAGATAGGGCCGGCCGCACTGTCCTGTGCCTCGATGACGAGCTGACCATGAGAGACGTGCAGATCCAGACGGATCGATCCGGATGCAGTCGATCTTAGGCTGTGCTTCAAGCAGTTCGTCAGCAGCTCGGCGACGATAAGTGCTACTTGGGAGAGCCACCTTTCCGGCAGGTCGATGGCGTCCATACCCACATGGATCGTGTCGGATCGACCGAATGCAGCGACGAGATTCATCCCCAGGGTCGAGCAATGGTCGGCGAAGCAGCCGGATGGCGGCATTGCGAGTTGACGATGGACGGCCGCAAACGCCGCCAGCCTGTCGGCGAGATCGTCCAGGATGGGCGGTAGATCGTTGATCTCACGGACGCGGCTGCAACGGTGCGCAAGTGCGGAAATGACTTGAAAACTGTTCATCACCCGGTGGTGGATCTCCGTCACGAGGAGAGCTGTGCCATTTTCCTCAAACATTGCGTTCGCGTCCTTGTTCGTCGGCATCACCGCAGTGACCGGCCCGATGTGAGAAAGGGTGGAGTCACCGGCCATGGGGCGACCGATCACGGAGCGTCACAAGGCCGCTCTGCAGTGTCCAAGCATCGATCGACCACGCTCCGGGGCCGAGAAGCGCGAGAGCGATGCCCTCGACCGCGAGTGGAGCATAGAAAGGCGAAACGACCCGGAGAGCGATCGAAAGCAGGCCCGCGATGGCGAACAGCGATGCCGCGAGGCGGGTGAAAAACCCTCCGGCAAGTAGGCACGCCAAGACGGCGACCAGGATGGAACCTCCGGGGGAAAGAGCGCCGCAGTAAGCGGAGATGAAGGCAAGCAGCCCGGATAAAGAGAGGCGCATCAGCATGAGCGCCACGCCCGATGCGCCTGAGGGATAGTCGAGGAGAATGATCTTCATGCAGTAATGATGGGCGCACGGTTCGAAAGCGGGCAGCCACGGGTGAGGGGTCTATCGGTTACCCTTTTAGGCAATGCCCCCGGTTTAGATCAGGCGAGGGGTAGTGTGCGCTACAGGGAGGCGCAGTCAGATGATGCTGCCCCATTGGCAAAGGCGTCTCGCGCCGGCACAGCAATACTCAGGATCGTGCCCAAACCGATCCGAGACTGAATCGTAAGGTCTCCTTGGAGTTTTGTTGCGCGTTCATGCATCCCGGCTACCCCATGATGCTCTTGCCGGAGGGCTTCGGGGTCGATGCCGCGGCCGTTGTCCTCAATTACTAGACGAAGGTAGCTGGCCGCGTAGATCAGCGACACCTGCATCCGACTTGCATCAGCATGGCGGCAGGCATTTGAAATCGCTTCTCGAGCGATTTCGGTAAGCTCGTGGGCAATCCCGGCGCGGAGTTCGCGCGGCACGCTCGGCACAAGAAGCTTGATCCTCATCTTTCCGTCTAGGCAGCTATCGTCGGCCAACCGCTCCAACATTCTCGGCAGGTCACCATCGCCGAGCCGTAGATTGCGAACCCGCTCCCGTCCCTCGATCAGCATGGCGTCGGCACGCGCGAGGGCGTCATCGATAAGCGCAGAAGTCCTATGTGTCGAAGACGTCTGATCCTTTATGATCTGAAAGCGCAGCACGAGACCATGCAATCCCTGCAAGAGATTATCCTGAAGCTCGCGCGCGGTACGCTCCCTTTCATCAAAACGCAGTTCGAACTGCTGTTTAATCAGTTCTGCAACCCTCTTAAGACGAAAGGCATAAAGTAGTTGCCCGATCATCAATACAGACAAGAGAAACAGGACTATTATAACTGGCTTGATGTTGACCATATTACACCTAGTCCGACCGACGAAGGCGCGCGCGGGTGCAGCCCTCTGATTGCATCAAAGACGCAAGGTTAACGGCGGGTTGTTCAGCTGGTGAGTTAATGAGGTAAGTCCGATGGTGCGACGTCGAAGCGCTCTGTTGCGTAACGCCTAGTTTACGGAGATCGGGGCAACCCTGAGTGTCAGGCCGGATCAAGATCCGCGCGGCCTGGTCGATTTCCGGGCGTGAGCAGCGCAAAGACAACACGGTCGGACTGAATCTGTTGGCCGGCCGCGCCTCAAGATTATGCTGTCGGGCTTGCAAAGCTGAAGCTGACGTCGGGTCTGGCCATAGGCCCAGAACCACTGCCGCCGCAACAAGCCTCAGGGCGAGGACTCGAGCGCGCAAAGGCGTCCGTTCCAACTCTCGTAAGAGCGTTCTATCACGTACTATTTTACGCACCCAGACCGCACTACGATCAGAGATCGATAATGCCGCGCCGCGCGGCCACGGTCACCGCTTGCGTCCGGTCCACTACGTCCAATTTGGCAAAAATGTTCTTGAGATGTGCCTTCACCGTGTCTTCCACAATGTTCATCTCCACTGCGATACGCTTGTTCGCGCGGCCCCGCGAAACGTGGCGCAGCACCTCAAGCTCGCGCGTGCTGAGCTGCTCGTGATCGGAGTACAAAGCGATTTCGGTGGCAACCTCGGCCAGCACACGCCGACGCCCGGCGTGGATCTCCCGGATCGTGTCCAGCAACTCCGTGCGTAGAGCGCTCTTGAGGAGATAGCCTGCGGCACCTGCCTTAAGCGCAGTGACGGCACGGTGGTCTCCTGCGTAGGTAGTCAGAACTATGATCCGCGCGTTGGGATGACTTGCTTTGATAGTCCTAATTGCCTCGACTCCGTCCATGCCGGGCATCTGCAGGTCCATCAATGTCACGTCAGGGCGCAATGCACTGTACAACTCGACCGCTTGCCTGCCGTTCTCAGCTGTGCCGATTACCTGCATGTCGGGTTGATGATCAATGATCGCAGAAATGCCTTCGCGCAGCATCGGGTGATCGTCGACGGCCAGCACCCGGATGACAGATCTGCCCGAAACTGACACGTCTTTCCTCCTGCTCGGAACCAAGCCGAGTATACTGGTAGAAGCTCAGCTACGCTACGTAATCACCCAAAAGGGTATGTGGTCCAGCCGCTAGAGCCATATCTCTGCGACGATGACAGACACGCGCCCCGACATTAGCCGGGCGACGTGTTGCACTAGGGCCAAAGGGCGAGCGCGCGGCATGGCGGCGGCACGGCCACCTCTGTCGCGCGCACCGGCGAGCGACGGACGAGCACCTTGCCAGCGCATAGACCTGGCAATGCTTGTCGCCAGATCGAGGCGGGCGCAACGGGTGTTCCAGACTTGGCGTCTCGGGAACATCACGATACAGCAATGCGTCGGTGCAGCGGGGCAGGCCGCCCCATCGGATCACCAGCGATGCCGGCACCCGAGCCGTGTGGCTCCGGTGCCGTTCCGATCCCCACCTTCACCAATTCAATTGTGCTGTGCTCACGGTTTGTGGACCGATCCATGGGCATGGCGCAGGAAATTGCCTCTCGCTAGCTATCGCGGGCGGCCGCGAATGCTCGAGTGGGCATCCTGAAGCCTTGGCGCCAAAGTCGGCCGAAAGATTCAAAGAACGTCGGCTTACCGGCATACGCCACGTTGCCGGGGACGACGAGCGCGATTTCGGTCCCACTCGCCGTGCTCGATATGACAAGTTTACCTCTGATGTGCTCGGCCCGCTCGCGCATTCCGACCAGGCCGAAGTGCCCCGCCTTGCCTCGCTTTAGCACATCCTCGTCAACGCCGTGCCCGTCGTCACGGATGCGCATAGTGAAATTGTGTGCGTAATCGAGCGTGAGACGAAGATGGCTGGCGGCTGAGTGGACACGCGCGTTTCGGATCGCCTCGACTCCGATCCGGTGTATCTCGTCGCGGGCGATCGGGTGAAGAGCGCGTAACTCGCCTGTCACGTCGATGTGAAACGCCGGGGTTCCGCCGATCTGCCCTTCAAGCGCGGCCAACTCGAAGGCATCCGCCAGACGGTTGGTCTCCACCGTCGACGATCGCAGAGAATCTACGGCTGCGCGTCCTTCGTCGGCGGCATGCCCCAGCCACTCGGACAGGCGGGTAAACGCCGCCCGCCCCTCGGGAACGGTGTCGATCATCTTGCCGCCCTCAGCTAGCAGTCTGCTGGCCAACACGGACTGCATCAGGGTGTCGTGAAGATCGCGCGCGACGCGAGTCCGCTCCTCCAGACGATCGTCAAACCGAATTCGTGTAAGCTCGGCATAGGCGGTCAGCCTCCAGCGCACAGCCGCAACGACAAGAGCAATAGCCGCCAGGATCCAAAGCATCGTGAACCACCAGGTCTGCCACCAAGCCGGCGGTATGACCAAGATGATGGAGGCACCTCGCTTGTTGCAAACGCCGTCCTTGTTACAGGCGGTGACCTGGAAGCGGTATGAGCCAGGCGCCAAGTCGTTATAGAAGGCTGCACGACGGTTGCCGACATCGTTCCAATCCCGGTCGTGGCCGAACAACCGATAACGGAAGTTCAGCAGGTCCGGCTGGAGATAGCTGAGTCCGGCATAGTCGATCTCAAGGTTGTGCGTCAGCTTCGGCAGGACCGTACGAACCGCGATGGCGTAAGGTCGTTGATCCGCTGCAACTCTTTGCACCTGCACCGGCGGAGGCAGATCGTTCACCGGCATGCGCTCCGGATCGACCCTGTAGGCTTCTAAGCCCCCGGCAAACCACAATTGCCCGTCGTCCGACCGCACTAGACGGGACGTCTCGTCGCCTACATAGCCGGCGCCCGGGCCGAACAGGGCGGCATGGACCCGATAGCCCGGCTGCCGTCGCCAGCGGTCGAGTTCCGCCGCCGGGATCTCTACAAGGTCGCATTGCGTGGTCAGCCACAGACCACCGGCCTTGTCGAAAGCAACGCCATAGAGGCTGTCGCAGGGCAGGCCGCTCGAGACGGTCAGGACGCGGGTACGGCCATCCTTCAGCCACGCCAGACCTTTCTCCGTCGCGAGCCAGGCCTCTCCCGGCGCCACCGGTAAAATCTGCAGAACTGGCCTGCTAGCCACGGCGTCCAGGCTCGATATTCGGGTGAAGATCCCATCGTGCACATTGTAGAAACCGCGCTGGTAGACCGGAACCCACAACCCGCCCGCAAGGTCTGACGAAACCCGAAAGATGCTGTAGTGACCTGTCTCCGCCGGCGACACGACACGCTGAACGCGGCGGCCGTGATCGAAGCGCCAGAGCCACCCCCAAGGCGGGTTCTTCCAGTCTTGGACGACGGCCCAGACACTGTGGTGCGCATCTTCCGCCATGTCGAAGACGGCGCGCACCATCTTGTCCGCCTGGTCGATGGCCCGACGCCCCCGTTTGCGATCGAACATTATCAGCTTCGCATCGGCGCCGAACCAGACCCGCCCCGCCGTATCGGCCAGGACCGTTCCTCCGCGATCACCCCCCGGCGTATCGACGAAACGCGACACCATGCCTGTCGAGGAGATTCGGTTGATGACGGCGCCGTTGCTGGCCAAGATCGACCCGTCGGGCGCCGGCGTCAGCCAGCGTACCGCATCGCCCGACAAACCCTCGCGAGCGGTAAAGCGGGTGATCGGCAGGTCGAAGAACTGGTCGACGCCGCGCGGCGTCACAACCCAGATCGATCCTTCCCGATCTTGCATGAGATCGGACAACGAGTCGCCGCTCAGCCCATCTAGACGGTTGAAATGATCCACGCGCTCGCCGGCGAGCCGGTATAGGCCCTGCCCGTGCGTGCCGACCCAGAGAGCGCCGTGTTGATCGGTCAGCAGCTTCCAGATGTTTAGATGCCCGCTGTTCAGGAGGGGACCTCCAACGTGCTTCCAAGCATTCCCCGCAAACGACCAGAGACCGGTCGTTGTGCTCCCAGATGCGACTGCAGCGAAGAGCGCGCGTCGCGCATCGTAAGTGATGGCCGTGACTGGCGCCCCGACGCCCCCAAGAGGATAGACCCGCGTCGGCTTACCGGGTCTCCAGCGGCAGATGCCCGAGTAGCCGCCCGCCCATATCTCGGATGCCTCGCCAACCGCGATTCCGTAGTCACTCCAGCAAGGAACGCCATCTCGCGTGCCGTGACACTGCAGGGTCGTGCGCCCGATCGAGCAGAACGCACTCGAGTCGCTGTGATGCCCAATCTTTCCTAGCCAGACCGTCCCGTTCCGGTCCTCCGTGAACGGACCGGGCTCGGTCACAACATTTGGATATTTGAAGATATTTCCCGCGTGAATCCTATAAAGACCGTGTTGCGACCCGATGTAAAGATCACCGTTGCGGGCTGCAAACAAGTTCACCACATCGTGCAAGACGACCTGCGAGCTCGGTGTCGGCGTCCAACGGGTGAACTGCTTGCCGTCGAATCTATAGAGGCCGTCGGTGGTCCCGACCCAGATTTGACCATCGGGCGTTTGTGCGATGCCCTTCGGCGAAGTCTCAAGTCCGGCATCGCCTATTCGCCAGACTCGATGGCCATACTGGCTGATGGTATGTACCGGATCGACCGCCATGGCGCGACCGGGCAGAGTCGCCCACATCGCGGTCATCATCAACGCGAGAAGGCGGACAATCACGTCGGGCTTGCCAACGACACCCACACCGTCGCCCGATGAGCGGAAGTCCTCACAATACGAGTGGCTCTGCCTGGCTTGGTGCAGGTGACGGCGTTAATGCCGGTTATGACGCACTCGCCGCAGTTCATCGGACAGGCGAAGTCTCGCTTGCCGGAGACCGCGCTCTGGCTACAGCATGTGACTCCCGGTGCCGCTCGTTCAGTCGCCGATCGCGATCCTTGCCTTAGCTCTCGTGCTCGCCACTCCATCAGATGCCGGCGAACCACTGGTAGCCGATCGCGTCCTCCCAATAGCCGCCCTTACCCCCTTGAACGGCGCGGAGATCAGGCACCGCCTCCACGCGCATCACGAATTTGGCCAGCTTATAGCCAAGCTTACGTTCCGCACGCAGGCGCAACGGCGCGCCGTGGCCGACGGATAGCGTCTGGCCGTTCATGCCCCAGGCGAGGATCGTCTGCGGATGAAAAGCATCGATCAGGTCGATGCTCTCATAATAAGGCGTGCTGCCAAACGTGTCGGCGCAATGGAACACGATGTAACGCGCGTCATGGCGCAGCTGCGCCTGTTTCAGTAGCAGCCCCAGCGGCAGCCCGGTCCACTGGCCGATCGCGCTCCATCCTTCTACGCAGTCGTGCCGTGTGATCTGGGTGCGGCGCGGCGCGGCACGGATCTGCGCCATCGACAGTTTCATTGGCCGGTTGACCGCGCCGTCCACCACCAGCCTCCAGTCGGCGAAGTGGGCAGCGGCATGTGCCTGGTATTCGGGCGAGGCGGGCAGCGTGTTCCCGTTGGTGCGGAAAACCGGAGACATCTCGGCCGCGGAGAACTCGGGCGCCAGCGCGTCGCGCGCCGTTACCAGCCGCTGCGCGCCGAAGGTGAGGTCGTTGCCTGCGCCGAGTAATTTTTGCACCGACGGAGACGCATTGATGCGGTCGCACGCGGTAAGCAGCAGCCCCCCACCTCCCACGGCGATCGCGCTCAGCAGGCGGCGGCGGTCAAGCCCGGCCGAGGTAAGATCGTCGCTCATTTTCCTTTCTCCTTCGGCAGGCAGTAGCGGCCGGTAATCATCGAACGTATCTCGTTGATCGGCCCTGCCAGCACCACCATCGTCACATGGACGAGGATGAACAGCGCCAGCGCCATCGCGCATATGAAATGGACGGAGCGCGCCGACTGCCGCCCGCCGAACAGCTCCAGCAACCATGGCCAGGCTGCATTGATATTAGGTGACATGGTGAGCCCGGTCAGCACCACGAGGGGCAACGCCACGAACAGCACGCCAATATAAGCGAGCTTCTGCAAGATGTTGTACTTTCGCGCGGCTTCGCCGGTGGGGAAGTTGAGCGTGGCGTGCTGCTTCACGTCGTGAAGCAGATGCGACGGCCGCAATTCTTCGGCGGTCGGTGCGAGGTCGCGCTGGAAATGCCGGCGCGCGAAGCCCCACGCTAAGTAGAATAGCCCCGGCACCACCAGCAGCCACGCCACCGCGAAGTGCCACTCGCGCGCGCTCGCCAAGTCATAGTGGTCGGGGATTGTCACCAGCGGCGGGAAGGCGATCAGGAAACCCGATGGCGTGTGCCCGCCTAGCAGCCCGAAGGTGGGCAGGGTGAGATTGAGGAAGCGGACATGTCCGGATGTGATCGCGAACCACGCATAATCCTGGTTGGCGCCATAGCGCCCCCAGTAAAGCATGGGGTGCGCGTTGAAGATCATCAGACCGCTCATCAGCATCACGATCACCGCGAAGGCGTTGATCCAGTGCCAGGCGCGGGTAGCCGAGCGGTGACGATAGACGATATCGCCACCCTTTGCCGAAGGCGTGTCAGTCTGCAAGGCAACTCTCCCCGGATTGGGTGCGACGGCGGAAGGTGGTGGGGTCGCAGCCATAGCTGCTGCGAAACAGGCGGCTGAAGTGGCTTCGGCTGGTGATGCCCACGCGTGCAGCAATCGCCGCGATCGGCAGCCCGGAGCCGGCCAGCAGGTCTCGCGCGTGCATCATTCGGGTGCGGGACACGAAATGCATCGGCGACATGTCGAGCGCGGCGGCGAAGGATTTGGCGAAAGCCGACCGACTCATCCCGGCCACGCACGCGAGCGACGCTACGCTGTGCGGCGCGGCCGGGTTTGCCACCACCTCGGCGACGGCACGCGCCAGCTGCGGTTGGGCGAGCAGGCTCGGAGCGGGCGCTGTATCGGCAAGGTGCTGGCGCAGCAGCACGGCCAGAACCGCTTTCATCAGCGCGGAAACGATTACCCGTGCACCCACACCGCCCGCGCTTGTCTCCGCTACCATCGCCTCGAAGGCCCCACGGACAAACGGACTGTCGCCGAGGTCGGCGGCGATCGGAGCCGTCAGGCTGTCAAGCGGACCGACGGAACCCGCGATCTCGGCGCGGACCTTGCCGCAAAGAATGCGCAGATCGCCATTTCCGGTGTCCGTCGCATCAAACAACATCATGCCGCTGGGGTGCGGCGCGCAAACCGCGATCGCGTCCACCTTGTGGCTAGATGTAAGTGTAGCGGCCAGTTGCTGCGGGATGCCTGCAGGCGTGACGACGACTGCACCTTGATGCAGCGTGAGCGGTGCACTGCCTGGCACACTAAAGTGCAGCGTGCCGGCCACGACAAAATGCACCTCAATCGCTGAGACCGGCGGCGTCACCAGGCAGACGTCGCGCGCAATCTCGCACAGTGCGAAGGCGTCGACGTCCACGTCCGTGGCTGCGAGCAGGCGGTCTGTTGTTATGATCATCACGGCACTTCCAGTGCTTCCACCGCCACAGGTGGCGAGCCAGTCCTTTCTAAGTGCGGTCCGCTCTTTTGGACGTTTGCGCACCCGCGGTGGACGCAAGGGCGCGCGTCCGCATCATAGTTTGGCGGCACTCACGATCGGGCCACCACGCCCAAGCTGCACGAAGACCGCCGTCTTGAAACTGTCGCGAGGCGCAACTGGGATCGGAAAGCTCGCTGCATGGCCGGTCCAATGCCCAAGATCGACCAGCTGTCGCACGATGTCCCTGTGCGCCAGGGTGCGGCCGCCATTCTCGCCGGCACGAATCGCCACCTGGATGGTGCGCGGATCATAGCGGACCAGCCAGACCTCCGCACCACCGCTGGGCGCACGACCCTGCGCTACGGCGACGCGATCATTTACGAATCGTAGGTCTGGGCCCTCGAGCGTCGGAGCCGACGCGAGGCTCTGACGGAGCTGGGCTGTGTTACTGCCGACGATTGAGCCGCGGCCATCGATCCACACCTGCGGCGTCGCCACCTGACCGCGGCCATAGTGGTGCGCATAGTCCCACTGGCGCGCGGTAAATTGCGGCGAAGCGAAGCTATCCTTCCAGCCGAGCTGATCCCAGTAGGTGACGCCGTAAGACAGCGCCAGCACGTCCGGCCGGTCGGCGATCGCGTTGACATTTGCGAGCGCGGGCGGGCAGCTCGAGCAGCCTTGGCTCTGAAACAGTTCGACCACCACAATCCGATGCTTCGGCGCCTCGCGCGGCAGGGCCGCCGCGCCGAGAACGGCACTTCCCGCGATCGCAAGCATAGCCAATTTCGTCTTCACGTGAACCTCAACTCGTTTTCTTGCTGGTCAAATGCGATGCAACAGCTCGTCGGATGCGGCATCAAGCGGAAGCTCGAACCTTGCCGTCCTGATGCCGCTTCGCCCCGGCTGCTGACGCGCGGCGCGCTGTTTATTGTGGCATTTCCACATGGCCACCGAAGCCGAACCGCATGGCGCTCAAAACCTGATCTGCGAAGGTATGCTCGACCCGGCTTCGGTAGCGCGCATAAAGAGCGCTGGTCAGCACGTGAGCAGGAACCGCTTCCTCCATCGCCGCCTCGATGGTCCAACGGCCTTCGCCGGAATCGGCAACGTTGCCCGAGAAGTTGTCGAGGTTAGGATTCTGGGCGAGTGCCGAGGCGGTGAGATCCAGCAGCCATGACGATATGACCGATCCGCGGCGCCATACCTCGGCGATGCCTGCGAGATCGAGATCGAACCGCTCCTGTTCGGGCAAGCGATCCGACTTCTTGGTCTTGAGGATGTCGAAACCCTCAGCATAGGCCTGCATAAGACCATATTCGATGCCATTGTGGACCATCTTAACAAAATGCCCGGCACCGGCTGGACCGGCATGGATATAGCCCCTTTCTGCGCGCGCCATCTCCGCTGTCCGGCCCGGAGTGCGGGAAATGGTGCCGAGCCCCGGCGCCAGCGCATCGAAAATGGGATCGAGCTGATTGATGACCTCAGCGGGGCCGCCGATCATCATGCAGTAGCCGCGCTCAAGACCCCAAACGCCGCCCGACACGCCGACATCGACATAATGCATAGCCTTATCGCGAAGCATCTGCGCACGCCGAATGTCATCCTTGTAGAAGCTGTTGCCGCCATCGATGATAATGTCACCGGGATGAGCCAGCTGGACGAGTTCAGCGATCGTGCTCTCGGTCGGACTGCCGGCGGGCAGCATCACCCAATAGATGGCCGGCCCGTTGAGCTTGCCGCCGATGTCGGTAAGCGAGCTCGCACCTGTCGCTCCCTCGCTTACCAGAGCCTCGATCGCAGCCGGGTCACGGTCGAAGACGACAGCTTCATGACCGGCTCGCAGAAGGCGCCTGACGATATTGCCTCCCATCCGGCCAAGGCCGATCATAGCAATCCGCATGATGTCACTCCTGTCGCGAAGACTGTTGCAGGATCAGGCAATGACGTGGAGCCATGCTGAGCGGGTGCTCGGATGCCGCTGTCAGACTTATCCAACAAGTCGAGGGCGAGCTTGCGGATCATCGCGAACCTTGGCCGCTTTTGGGGGCTACCGGGTACATAAGGAACTGGGAGATTCATATCGGCTTCGTGCACAGGAACATCCTAGGTCTATTGGTCGTCGCTCGCTCGACGGCCGTAACCCCTCGTATTCGCAGTACCGGCGGTTGCGGTTACACACTTTCGATTTGCTCGACGCCCCGGTCATCCTGTTCAAACGTTGGTTGGTTCCCAGTGGTGGCATTCGGTTGAGCACCCGGCCGCTGAGAGCCGGCTGCGTAGCTGGCGCGTCTGCGTTGGAGGACGGCGAGCCCTTCTCGATCCGACCAATACCGGCGTCTCTGGCGCATCCATGTAACCGAGGTGCCCCTTCGTCCGATTACGCTATTAAACACGCAATGTAGGGAGCCTTACATGAACGCCATTACCGAACGCGCCGTCCTGGCCGGAGGTTGTTTTTGGGGGATGCAACAGCTCATCCGCCGGCAGTCGGGCATCGTCTCAACCCGCGTCGGCTACTCCGGCGGGGATGTCGCGAATGCGACATACCGCAACCACGGTACGCATGCCGAAGCGATCGAGATCGTCTTCGATCCCGAGCTGACCAATTATCGCCGGATCCTCGAGTTCTTCTTCCAGATCCACGATCCGACGACGCGCGATCGACAGGGAAATGATCGAGGTGGTAGCTATCGCTCGGCCATCTTCTACACCGACGACCAGCAGCGCCGGATCGCCGACGACACGATCGCCGACGTGGACGCATCCGGCCTGTGGCCCGGCAAGGTCGTTACCGAGCTCGCACCTGCAGGCCCCTTCTGGGAAGCGGAGCCCGAACATCAGGACTATCTTGAGCGGATCCCGCACGGCTACACCTGCCACTTCGTCCGCCCCGGTTGGACCTTGCCGGTGCGCGCCAGGGCGTCCGAGGCTCAGCCCAATTAGCGGTTTCGCGCCCCGCCCGGCTGTTGCCGGGCGGGGCCGCGTAACCGGCGGCAACGGGGGTGTGCGATGACGAATATCGACGACGTCGCAAACATGCTCGTGCCGGTTATTATGGTGCTGGTCTTCGGCATCGCGGCCACCATCGCGTCGCGAGCGATGCGGTTCAGCCCCATTATCGGTTTCCTGCTCCTCGGCGTGCTTATCGGGACGTGGGATCACGACCTGCTGTCGGCAGGTAGCATGGTGCGCCTGCTCGCGCAGCTTGGCGTCGTCTTCCTCCTGTTCGACGTCGGGCTGCATTTTTCGCTCACTCACGTGCGCGAGCAGGCCGTTGACATCTTCGGCTTCGGCCCGGCGCAGGTAATTGCCGGTACAGCCGCGCTGGCGGGCGCGGCGTGGCTGTTCGGGCTTCCGCCGCTCGCGGCTGGCCTGGTCGGGGCAACCCTCGCGCTCTCCTCGACCGCGATTGTAGCCAACATCATCGCGGAGCGGCACCAGCGGACCTGCCCGGTGGGCATTACTGCGACCGCGATCCTCGTCTTCCAGGATCTCATCGCAATCTTCCTGCTGATCCTCGCCACCGCGGATCAGAGCGGCGGTGCGTTGGCGGCGCTCGGCACCGCGCTGCTCAAGGCCGTCGGTGCATTCGCGCTGACCGTGTTCGCCGGGCGGGTGGTCGCGCGACCACTGTTCGCGTGGATCGCGCGGAGGGGCGGGGACGAGGTGTTCTCCGCCGTGGCCCTCGTGATCGCGATGGCGGCTGCATGGACTGCCGCTGAAAGCGGGCTTTCTTTGACATTGGGCGCCTTCCTCGGCGGCATGGTGGTCGCGGAGTCGCCCTTTCGGACCATAGTCCGCTCGGAGATCGGACCCTTCCGCGTCCTGCTGCTCAGCTTCTTCTTCATCTCCGTGGGCGCGTCGCTGGATTTACGCGCGCTCGCATCGTCGTGGGCGGTGGTGGTCGCCATCACCACCGGGCTCGTCGCACTGAAGATTGCGACCAATACGCTGTCCGCCCTGGTCTTCCGATGGTCGGTGCCCGGGTCGTTCCAGCTCGGCTTCCTTATCGCGCAAGGTTCCGAGTTCGCCTTCGTTATCTTCGGCCTGGAGCCTACGCGGCAACTAATCGGACCGGCGCTGGCATCCGAACTAATCGCCGCGGTGGCATTAAGCTTGGCAATAACGCCCATGTTGTCGGCGGCAGGGCGGCAACTGGCAGGCCGTTTGCGGGCGCGGGCGACCAGAAACGAGTTTCTGGAACTGCACGCAAAAGGCGAGGCTGGGCCAGTGCTCATTATTGGCATGGGCGAGATCGGCCGCACAATTGCGGACGGGCTGACCGAATTCGGGATCGGCTACGACGCGGTCGAGCGGGACGAGAGGCGGCTGACCAGGGGGCTGGCCGATGGCTACCACCTCGTCTTCGGCAACGCCACCGAGCCGCGCTTCTGGCGGGCCATCGACCTGCACAGCCGACGCTTCAGCGTCTCCACCGACGCAACCACGGAAGGCATGCGCGACGCCCAGCCGGCGGCGGAAGCCTTCTATCCGGGCGTCCGCCAGCTTTCGGTCGTCTGCGACGAGGATGCCGCCGGAGAGTTGCGGGAACTCGGCTTGGAAGTTGTGGTCGAACGGGACCGCCCACTTGGTCTGAGCGCCGCTCGCTACCTCCTGAAAGAGCTCAGCGTTGCCGCCGAAGAGATCGAACGCTGGTCCGTCCGGCAACGGCTACTGGCTTGAACGGCGGTCGCCGCGCTCCATGATCACGCGCATGCGCACGTAGCGGTCGTGTCGGGCGAGCGTTTGACGGCCGTCGGCCGCGCCGTGCAGAAACGGCGCAAAGCGATTGAAAGCGAGCCTTCGCGAAAACTGTGGGAGAGATTTCAATGGCATCATCGACGCTGGACGCGCTGCTTGGATCCCTGTCGGTTGAGATCGAAGCTTTCGCGATCGTCCGCATCGCTGAGGACCACCGCCTTGTCTTCCCCCCCATGGCGGGGATCGAAGTGCACCATGTCCTGGAAGGGACGCTGCATCTCAGGATCGACGATGGAATGCCGATTGAGGTGCCGCAGGGTTGGATGCTGGTCGTGCCGCCGGGCAAGGTGCAGCGCATGGCGGCATCGGCGGGTGCGACGCGCGAGTATTCGTCGTCGGAGGTCTGCGTGCCCGTTCGCGAGGGAATGGTGATCGTCGATGCGACGGACGGAGCTCCCGCAGCCGTTCGGGTTGCGTGCGGCATCGTACTGCCCGATCCCCACGGTTCCTACGGACCGCTGGACGGGCTAGCCCGCTACGTGGCCGAGGACGTGTCGGATGTCCGCCTAGTTACGACGGCGTTCGATTCCATGCTCATGGAGGCGACGGATCCCGGTGAAGGGACGATGGCGCTGACCAGCGCGCTCATGAAGGCTTGCCTGATCGTGCTCCTTCGCCGGCACATGCAAACCAGCCGGGACGCTGGCGTTCCTCCCGCCTTGCTGCGCCATGCCCGGGTCGGGCGGGCGGTCGCCGCCATACTTGAACGGCCCGCAGCCGATCACAGCGTGGTCTCGCTTGCGATCGAGGCGGGCATGAGCCGTTCCGCCTTTGCGCGTGATTTCAAGGCCGCTCTGGATGCCACGCCGATGGAATTCGTGGCGAGGGCGCGCTTGGCGCACGCGCATCGCCTCCTAATGTCGACCGGACATAGCGTCGCTACGATTGCTTCCATCGTCGGCTTCGCGAGCCGCAGCCATCTCAGCCGATCGTTTCGTGCCTTGTACGGGACCGATCCGACCACGTTCCGGCGCACCACCGATGCGCGCGAGATCGCTTGAAACTAGCGGCGGGCCGGTACCTGTGACGATTGCAGAAACATCGAGCGTCGCAGAGCCTGCGGCTAAGACTTGGTAAGCGCGCCGGACGAGGCGCGCACCTGCTCCAAGAGGAGACGCTCGAGCGTCTTTTGATCCGCGCTCGTGTCTTGCCAGCTAGCGAGCAGCCGAGTCTGCGTGCTGGGACCCAGTGCATACCGGACTGGCCATGGCAGGTCGGCGGCCTCGCCGAACGCTGACATGGCCTGCACGAATTGATCGGCATCATCGACACCCAGGAATAGAATAGCGATCGATTCCGGCAACTCTGCGCGAATGGTCTGGAGCAGCGCGACGCGTCTGGCGCCCCCGTTTCCGCCCACCGCCGGGCGAAGCCTAACCTGAATGGCGATCGGCGGAAGCCGCGCAAAGCGGCGTTTCAGCACGGATATCAGCCGCCGGAAGAAGTGCTGGTGGCAATCCGCGGCACGCGCGCTCGCCTCCCCGTGTGGCCCTGCGTCGACGGCGAGCAGCGGCAAGAGGTCGGCCTGCTGCGCTGCAGTGACGAACGTCGCTGCGCGGTCGCAATCCTCCGCAAACGCTGGTTCGCATCCGCTGATCTGCGCATTGGAACGTAGCGCCATGTGCCATGTGGCGAACTGCGCGCCATACGCGGCGGTGCGATTTAGACGTATTGCCAGATCATCGATCCCGTCGGTGACCAGGTATCCGGCGGCGAAGGGGACGGACCCGGTGTCCATGCGAACGCCCACGGTCATGTGCCGCTCCGTGATCAGCGCCGGTAAAGTGTTGCCGGATGCTGTGTGCTGCCGCAGCGTTTCCTCGAAGACGCAGATGCCGCCAATCCATGGCGACAGCCCGGTTGCAGCGATGCAGGTTTCGTGAAAAGTCCGGCGCAGCTCCGCCGAAG
Source organism: Sphingomonas sp. CARO-RG-8B-R24-01 (assembly GCF_022662295.1). NCBI lineage: Bacteria > Pseudomonadati > Pseudomonadota > Alphaproteobacteria > Sphingomonadales > Sphingomonadaceae > Sphingomonas > Sphingomonas sp. CARO-RG-8B-R24-01. The sequence goes on from NZ_JAKNQI010000010.1 coordinate 56,474, forward strand.
TGATGATGGACGGAAGCGAACCGGGTCGCCGCAGAGTGACAAGCTGCTCGTCGAAGGCGAGCAGCCCGCGCCGGCTTTGACGGAATGTTTGAAGGACCTGCTCGGTACGTGACATCCTGCCGACCTCCCGTCGTTCGCCGCTCACCCGTTCGTTCCGACCATCGCTCGGTCGCCAAGCGCGTTGCTGCACTCAACCCCCCAGATCAATCCCATGGGGCAGGGCGGTCCCACACGACGCCTGTGTCGCGCCGTGCTCAAAACTGCTGGCGCAAGGAGGAGAACGGGCATGGCGGCACGCCTGTAAGTCGACCGAGTGTCTTTCTCGGTTACAGGGGAAAGTCGCGGCCGGCTCTCACAGTTGCGGAGGTAGTGTCGGAAATTTTGATGTCCCCGCCAACAGTGCCGGAGAGCATCACCTCCTAGGTGTTTAGTCCCGGCATTTGGTGGATCGGATCGAGTGTGAATCGCTCTGGCTCGATTGTCCAGATTTTGCAGATGTATTCGAAGGGGGTGAGGCCCTTGAGCGTTTTGAGACGGCGGCCGTAATTGTAGGCGTCGATGAAGTCGTGGAGATGTGTTTCGAGCTGCCGGTGGCTGTCGTAGTGATAGCGTTTGACGGTTGCCTCCTTGATCGTGCGGTTCATCCGTTCGACCTGGCCGTTGGTCCAGGGATGCCTGATCTTGGTGAGGCGATGTTCGATGCCGTTCTCTCGGCAGCGCATGTCGAACATGTGGGTGATATAGCGGGCAGTCGGCCCATCGGCATATCGCGGCGGGAATGTGAACTGGATGCCGTTGTCGGTCAGGACGGTGTGGATCTTGTACGGGACAGCCGCGATCAGCGCGACGAGGAAGGCCGAGGCGGACGTTCTGCCGGTCTTGGTGACGAGCTGGACGAAGGTGAATTTGCTGGTGCGATCAATCGCGACGTAGAGGTAGAGCTTGCCTTCGGCAGTCCGGACCTCGGCGATATCGATATGAAAATAGCCGATCGGGTAGGTCTTGAACTTGCGCTTGGGCTCTTTGTCGCTGGTGACTTCGGGCAGCCGACTGATGCCGTGGCGCTGCAGGCATCGGTGGAGCGAGGATCGTGTTAGATGCGGGATCGTCGCCTGTAGCGCATAAAGGCAGTCGTCGAGTGGGAGCAGCGTGTGCCGTCGAAAGGCAACGATGATCGCCTCCTCCTCGATCGTCAGGACGCTCGACTTGACGTTCTTCGGGCCGGTCGGAAGATCAGCGACAGCGGTGCGCTTCTTCCACTTGGCGACGGTCTTGGGGTTGACGCCGTGGCGCCGGGCCAGCGCCCTCAGGCTCTCTTGACTATGCTGTATCGCTCGACGGACCGCCGCTGTCGTGCGGGCGCTCCCGTGAAGAACCTGTCCCATAGCGCATCCTTCCATTGCTGGCGGAATAATGCACCATCAAATGCCGGGACTAAACACCTAGACGCGCCGCAGCCGGCCAGCAGGCCCGGCCGTCTGTCATGTCAGTGCCTGGTAAGCGTCGGCCCAGGTCTGAGCTGCTCCTGGCGAGACAAAGAACTCATGCTGTTCGCCGCCGATCATTCTCCGCATCTGTATTTTGGCCAAGCTGGAGCTGACCACGATAGCCATGCGGTCACCAGGCCGCGTGACGGACTTAACCCCCGCCTGCATCCGGACGATTGTCTCCTGCGACTGGATCCCCGACTTACGGAGATCGACCACCATCCTCACGGATACGCCGGCGGCCCGGTAGGGGCGCATGACAAATGCCAGCTCGTCGAAGTGGTCGCCGATGATCGTGGGTGTCCAAAAACCAACCCCCAACACCCGGATCACCCCGAACGCGGGGTCCGCACTGATAGTCAAGTTACCCGGTTGCATGCTTTCGTCAGACAACGCTGTCCCCCTCTTCAACCCGTGCTTCTGAGAGCCCGCTGAAGCTCGCCTCGAATTGTCGCAATTGGACGTTGAAAGGTTACACGCGTTCAAGGCCGAGCTGGGGGTCGCGATGCGCGCTCTCAGTGGTGTCGGCCTTGTCTTGCCAACCCTCGACGACGATGGGCGCGGCATCAGCTCCCATCCGGGCGGAACCGCCGTCGGTTGCGCCGTGGCGGCGGTACAGGGATAAAGAAAAGCGCCCCGCCATGGTCAATTGGCGAGGCGCGGGTTAGGCGCTGGGAAAGGGGGGAACCCAGCGATGCAAAGGTGAAAGCGTCTGTGGCGCTATAGTTCCTCCAAAGCGGTCAAGCGGCGATCCGGGGTCGATCGGACGAACCGCGCGCGCGCGCATGACTACGGCGGATGGCTTCGCTGATGGCGATACATGAGTTGGTGGCATCCCTCCTTTTCCCCGAAACCAGCGGACGCCAACGGGCCCGGAAACGCCCGCATCCATCGCCACATCTTCGGTCGATCTTCCACAAGAGATCGCTTGCCAGAAAGTGCAGACGTTCTCACGCTGCCACCCGGGCGGATGTCCGGACGAACGCATCTTGCTACGCGTACACCGATCCGAAGCACGCCTGTGAGCCTTCATCGCAACTTCCTTCTTGAGGGTGTTGCGACGACCGGTTGAATCCGACTTGTGACCCGCGGTCGCTGTGGTGCACCAGGTCGCCGCGATGCGCCGGTCGGCGATCATGCAGCGCCTGCTCGAGCGCATCCAGCACAAAGCTGGCGTGCGCCGTCCTGCTGGCCCGCCAGCCGACGATCCGGCGGGCGTAGGTGTCGATGACGAAGGCGACGTAGACGAAGCCCGCCCAGGTCGCGACGTAGGTGAAGTCCGAGACCCACAGCATGTTCGGCGCTGGCGCGTAGAACTGGCGGTTGACGTGATCGAGCGGGCACGGCGCCGCCTTGTCGCTGATCGTGGTGCGCACCGGCTTGCCCCGGATCACGCGTGCCAGGCCCGACTCGCGCGTCAGTCGGGCGACCGTACAGCGGGCGACGCGCACGCCCTCCCGTATCTTCTGCCGCCAGACCTTGCGCACGCCGTAGACCGCGAAGTTCTCGGCGAACACGCGCGCGATCTCGGGCTTGAGGGCCACATCGTGCCGTGCCCGCGCCGACAGGCGTGTCGGATCCTGTCGCTGCGCGACGCGCTCGTGGTATGTGGATGGGGCGATCGGCAGGACGCGGCAGACGGACAAGACCCTATAGGCATCGCGGTGATCGTCAATGAACGCGATCATCGCCGGAACGGGCGGTCGAGCTCCGCCTGCGCAAAATATGCCGACGCCTTGCGAAGGATCTCGTTGGCCTGCCGCAACTCACGGACCTCGCGCTCAAGCGCCTTCACCTTGTCGGCAACCTCAATCGGGACACCGGCGCGCTTGCCGCTGTTGACCTCGGCCTTCTTCATCCCCTCATGCAGGGTCTGCGGAACGCAGCCGATCTTCTCCGCGATCGAGACCACGGTCGCCCATCTGGACGGGTGATCCCGCTCGTGATCGAAAACCATCCGTTCCGCGCGTTCGCGAACTTCCGGCCCAAACTTGTTCGTTGTCTTGCTCATACAGGCTCCACTTCTCAGGAGTTGGAGCCTCCGGCAAACCCGGCGCGGTTCAGAACGCCCTTCCGTGCGCACCTCAGAAAGTTTGCTCCAGATATGGTAGCGCAAAAGTCGCCCCGCGCGGATCCACCAGATCCGGTCGCCGGATTTCGATTTCAATAGGTAACACCGTTGCCGCTCCATCCTGCTCGTGATTGAAGCATTTCTCGGTGCCCATAGTCTGCGATCTATTGAATCGATTTCGGTATTGCGTGACTTACGTCCGAAATCGCCGCTATCGAACTAGAGCGTATTGCGGAGATGGTGTCAGACATCGATTTGGCGGTCATCGCCGTTTCATCGACCGCGGCTGTGATTATCGTCACCTTCTCCGATTGTTCCGCAAAGGTCGATCTAAGACGGATAGCGCATTCGATAACTCCCGCAACGCCGGTTCTTATCGACTCATTGGCGCTGACGGCAGCTCTGGTCGAGGTTTGAACCGCGTCGATCTTGGCTGCAATGCTGTCCGTCGCTTGCGCCGTTTGATTAGCCAAGCTCTTCACCTCCTGAGCAACAATCGAAAAGCCCTTACCGGCATCGCCGGCGCGAGCTGCCTCAATCGTCGCGTTGAGAGATAACAATTGAGTGCGACGCGCAATATCTCGAATGAGAGTAACGATAGAGGCGATCTCCTCGGCATGCAGCGAAAGGTCGCGCGAGATTGCTTCTGTGCGCGCCGCTTCATCCGCCGCTAAGACGGTAGCAGCATGGGCCAGCTTGAATTCGGATCGGACTTCGTCGATCGCGCTAATCAGACCCGCTGCGGTGCGGGCCGCATCGCTCATCGCGGCAGCCGATTGTTCGGCAGCTGTCGCAATTTCGGCCGTCATGAAGGCGATCTTTGTCTCGGCTTCCTTGCGATCTCGAATATCGACATGGGTGCCGACCAAGCGCAGCGGTCGCCCATCCTCCTGATGGTTGATGACGCGACCGCGGGCCAGAACCCAACACCAGCTGCCATCTTTGCAGCGCAGACGATGTTCACACTGGTAGAATGGCGTAGCGCCGCTGAGATGTTGCTCGATCCGCTTGCCCGCCCGCGGCTTGTCATCCGGATGTACCAGCGCCTCCCACGTACTAACGTGAGCCGCGAGTTCTCCCGGTTGGTACCCGAGCATGATTAGCCATACATCGGAAAACCAGCATTCACCGGTTTCAATATTCCAATCCCAGATCCCGGCGCTGCCGGCGTCCAGCGCAGAAAGAAGCCGCTGCTCACGGTCTGTTATATCCTGAAGTCTGCGAGCAAGTGAGATTCCGTCCACCGCATCCAACGGTGTATTTGCGTCACCTGCGCTTATTGACATGCTTTTTAACCCTGTCGTCTGCTTGCAAAAACACCGATTGGCCTATTCGGGAGTGGAATAGGTTGACTGCCGCTATTATTAAGTATTCGGCGGGTTTCGACATGATCCCACACAGTCGCCCCGGTTACCGTAGGTCATCGACCTTCCTCGCGATGCTGCACATGATGTTACAGGCTTGGTGCTGATAATCTGCGAGAGCACGGAGATTAACCGGCCCGTCGCTGAAACGGCGCAAGGGCCTCACCCCCTTCGAATACATCTGCAAAATCTGGACAATCGAGCCAGAGCGATTCACACTCGATCCGATCCACCAAATGCCGGGACTAAACACCTAGCTGTACGATTCCGCGATATTGATACGATCGACCACCATGCTCGGCGGGAGGCGCCAATGACAGGGTTTTACCCTGGAGCGCCCGAGCGGCTGAGGCAGCCCCCGGGTCATGACTGAGGCAGGATAGCAATACAGCGGAGTAAAGATGGCGCGAGGTGTTCGCCTGTCGGTATGGGACCCGACCACCGTGCAGAAGTGGCGTAAGCAGGCGAGCGTCAAGCGATGCCGGATAGAACCGAAGGCGATTCATTCCACAGTTCCCACCACTGAGAAGAGGCGATGGTCGTGGCGTTCCGCCGCCACACCCTGCCGCCGATTAACGACTACTACACCGCTCCGTCGCCTCTTCGCCGATCGGCCGAAGGGTTGACGCAGTACGATTAATAGTGCGCAGCATACCGCCTGGCAGTCAGGCGGTATCGGCGACCGGCAACGTGAAAATCAGCTTCGTGCATCCTCTCAGATCAAGCACAAGCTGGTCGCGTATCTCGACAATTCTTAAATTGACAGTGCCGCAGGAGGCGCACCGCAGCACCTGCCCCGGCCCACTTCCGTACAGCTGCAACTCGCCTACTGGCCCCTTCCGCTCGCACTCGTCGCACGTCAGCATCGCTGCGGTCACGTCGACCGCAAATATTCGGCCGAGAGCCCCTGCGGCGGCGTTACCATCGATATACTCGTCCGCAGGCATCAACTCTCTCCTGTTGGACCGAACCGCTCGGTCTTGATCAAAGCCTCGGGATGCCCCATTCCTACTAGGAGCTCCGCTGCCGTCTCCACAAACCGCGTGGGGCCACAGACGAAGATGATAGGGATCGCGCTCGGCGGCGGCACGTGCCGTTCTAGCATTGCACGGTCGATACGGTGCCGCTCTCCGGTCCAACCGGGCGGCGCCTCGCGCGTGATCGTCGGGACATGGGAATAGCCTTCGACCGACTGTTCGAGTTCGCTGCGGTAAATCAGATCCTCGATCGTCCTGACCGAATAGAGCAGGGTCGCAGGGTTTCTTGCTCCGGCAGCGGCACGGGTGCGTAGCATCGACACTAGCGGGACTACTCCTGACCCGCCACCGATCAGCATCAGAGGCCGATCCGAGTTGGGCTCCCACGTGAAATAGCCGCCGATAGGGCCACGAAGCTCGAGCCCATCGCCGAGCGAGAAGTCATTGACGAGGAATGGCGAGACCTCACCACCCGCGACTTCCTCGATCGTGAGCTCCAGCCGCTCCGGTCGCCCCGCCGCCGAGGCGATCGAATAGCTCCGCTGGGCCTGGTAACCGTCTTCGGAAGTCAGCCGCAGGTCGACATGCTGACCAGCGAGGTGGCCAGGCCAATCTGGAACGGCGAAGGAAAAGGACCAGACGTTCGGCGTCTCGCGTCGCTTCTCCGCGAGGGTCGCCACACGCCACCGGGCCTGCTCATTCGCCATTTCATGGATCTCCCGTGTACCGCTGTTCACGCCAGGGATCGCCAAAATTGTGGTAGCCCAGCGACTCCCAAAATCCGGGTTTGTCTCTCGCCACGAACTGCAGCTTGCGGACCCACTTGGCGCTCTTCCAGAGATAGAGGTGTGGCACGAGCAGGCGGGCAGGGCCTCCATGCGACGCCGGCAACGGCAAGTCCTCGTAATGCGTAGCGATCATTGCCTTGCCGCCGAGGAGTTCTGCGGCCGGAAGGTTGGTGGTGTAGCCGCCGTCACAATGTGCGATCACGAAGAGATCGGGGGCCGCGGCAAGGCCCGCTGCGGACAACAGTTCGTCGACCGTGACGCCGCGCCAGCGCGTGTCGAACTTGGTCCACTTGGTCACGCAATGGATGTCTGTCGTGCGATCCGTCTGCCGCAGCTGCTCGAATTCGCGCCATGTCCAGCGGCCGAGCGTCCCGCCGTCATGCTCCAAACTCATCGACCAATCGTCGAGGGACGTGTGTTGCGTCGGACCTGCCGTAAGGACAGGAAAATCCGGCGTGACAAATTGGCCGGGAGGAACACGGTCGCGATCTGCAGCACCGCCCCGCCCCCTGCCGGAGAAACCTCTGGTGACAATCATGGCCTGCTCCTCAAACCGGAAATGAACAGTCGATCGCGCTCTCAAGCATGAAGCGTTTCCTGCCCCCGCGCGTCCGCAAAGTACTGCGGCGCCTCGCGGCGGTCGAACATGCCATAGTCGCGGATTACCCGAATACGCCGGAACCGCGCGTCATCAGGTTTCAGCCCGATCGCGCTGAAGGCGTCTGCGGCCTCGTGGGACTTCCATGAGGTCAGCAGTAGCAACTCTCCCGGGCGCTCCACCTCCTCGTAGACGTCCCAGGCGATGCAGTCGCCCTCTGAGAATGGATCAAAACCCAGCCATTCCGCTAGCTCTTCCGCCGTGACCACCTTGATCCATTCCGGGTCGTTCCGCGCGGTGATGAGCGTGATTGCCACGCCGGCGCCGATCTCACTTTCGTCGAGCCGTTGGTTGACCATCTGCAGCCCGTCCGCGGCCGCCGTATCGTCGGTAACCTGCCCGATCCGAAATCGGTAATCTGCCATAATCTCGTCTCGACCGATCTCCTGGATCTGTTGGTGGTGGGCGCGTACGCGCCACCGCACGAGCGCCTTCTCGTCTCTCCAGCTTGAAAGTGACAGGATCCAGCCCTCGCGCCGAAGGCTCCGATAGTGGATATGGTCGATGAAGCCGTCTATGTTCTCATATTCGGCCCGAAGCAGCTTGGCGTTGCCGAAATAGGCTTCTCCGGCCTCGGCCTTCGGTTGGAGTTCGAACATCACAGAAAACATCGATCAACTCCTCCGTGGCGGGCCACCGTCGCTCGCGCGCGGCAGCGATCGCCAGCCCAGTCACGAACAGGCACGATGCCGCCCGGCATCGGCCTGCTACAGGTCTAAGCTCGTAACAGACCGTTAGAAGGTTACACCCCCAGGTCCGCCAGCAGACTGGGAATCAATTCCGACACGGTGGGATGGATCGGCACTGCCCAGCGGAGGGCTGCAGCCGGTTGATTGGCGCTCATCATGTCGAGAATGCCGTGAATCGCTTCGTCGCCGCCCACGCCAAGAATTGCGGCTCCGAGGATCTTCCCCGTGTCCTTGCGTGCGATGACTTTCATGAACCCCTTGGTTTCACCCTTCTCCACGGCGCGGCCGACGCGCGTCATGGGGCGCTTGGATACGCGGATGTCGAACCCAGAGGCCGTCGCTTGCGCCTCGGTAATGCCCGCACGACCGAGCGGCGGATCGATGTAGAGCGCATATCCGGGCACTCGCTGCGAGAGCTTGCGGTCTTCGCCATCGAGGAGATTGGCAGCGACGATTTCGAAGTCGTTGTAGGCGGTGTGCGTGAACGCCCCACGACCGTTGCAATCGCCCAGTGCCCAGATCCCCGGCACGTTCGTTTCGAGCTTATCGTCCACCATGATGTAGCCGCGATCGTCGATCGCGACGCCGGCCATGTCCAGCCCGAGGTCGTCCGTGTTGGGTCGGCGTCCAACGGCAAGCAGGATGTGGCTGCCGGCGACTACCGGTTCGCCTGCCTCGCAGGAGACGGACACCGCGACGCCCTGTTCATGCGCCGCAAAGCCGATGCAGTTGGCCCTCGTCCGCACCACAATACCTTCAGCTTCAAGCAGCTCCCGTATGGCATCCGAGACGTCGACATCCTCGTGCCTGGCGAGCCGCTCGCTGCGTTCGACGATGGTCACCGCGGCGCCGAAACGGCGGTACATCTGTGCGAATTCCAGCCCCACATAACTTCCGCCCACCACGACCAGATGCTGTGGAACGAAATCGAGCGCGACCATGTCCGAGTTGTCGAGATGTGGAACCTCGTTGATCCCAGGCAAGGCGGGTACGTACGCGCGTCCTCCGACATTGATGAAAATGTGAGGGGCCGTAATCTTCTCGCCATCTACGGTGATCGTGTCCGGAGCGGTGAAGCGGGCATGACCTCGCAGGAACGTCAGTCCTTCCATCGTCTGAAGCCATTGCTCGTTGCTGCTGCGTGCATCGGTGACCACCTTCGCGGCCCGTGCGGCAACCGTCGGCATGTTCACCGCAACCGGCCCTGTCAGCACGCCGAAATCCAAGGCCCGGCGAGCGAGATGCGCGGCGTAGGCGCTTGCCACCAGCGTTTTCGTCGGCATGCAGCCAGTGTTGACGCAGGTTCCACCGACCAGATCGCGTTCAATAAGAGCGACGCTCCAACCCGCAGAGGTGAGCCTCCCTGCCAGTGGCGGCCCTGCCTGCCCGGCTCCCACGATTATCGCGTCGAAACTAGGCATCAGTGCGCATACCCCGGCGAAGTATCGGGCCGAAAAGCACTAAAAGAGATAAAGGCGAGAAAGTAGGAAAGCATCGATCCGCTCATCCGTGTTGGTCACTCGCAATTCTCGTTCATGGCCGCGCGGCGGTTACACTGCGATGCCACTTCAGCCTGCCTCCCTTAAGGTACCTGCTGCGCCACCCGGTAACCGACGGCAGCTCTGCAGCGAGGATGGAATGCATGCCTGAACACACTCCGGGGCAGACTCTCTCGAGAGGCGCCCGGAGGTTCAGGGCCTCTCGGCCGCCTAGCAAGCGAAGCCGATGACATTTCACCCGGGCAGGCGAACACGCCTTCCACAAATTGAGGACGAGGACATGAATCCAGTTTCTGCAGGAGCGATTGGCGGAATCGTCGGTGGTTTGGCGATCGCGGCGATGGGTATGCTGTACGGGGCCGGGACCGGGCGCGGCCTCTGGGCGCTCCCAAATCGCATCGGCGGCATTGTCCTTGGGCCTCGACCGAGGAAGATCGAAGCGCTCGGTGCCAGCACCGTTGTCGGCGTGCTGCTCCACATGCTGCTCTCTGCGGTCTACGGGGTCCTGATCGTACTGATCGCGCAAAACCTGACCGGCGCCTACGTGCTCACCGGTCTGATCGTCGGCATCGGTATCTGGCTCGCCAACTATTACGTCATCGGCGCTTTCCATGCCGGCTCGCGCGAAGTCGCCCGCCTCAATCCGGTGCCGGTCGCTCTCGCGCTTCACGCCCTGTTCGGGGCGATCGCAGGCGCCGTTGCGAGAAGCCTGCTCTCCTGACTTCTCTCAAGGCGATCCGGGTGGCCGATTCGCTTGAGGCCGTATGGTGCCAATTCACCTGCGACCTTGAAGAGCGGCTACCTGGCTCGCGTGCCAGTCATCAGGGCATCACGAACTTGGGAAAGGCGCGGCGTATCTCGCTAAGCTTGGGATCGATGAAGCGTTTGCAAAAAGGTCGGTCCGGATCCACGCGATAATAGTTCCGGAAGTGTTCGGGAGATGCCTTGAACGCCTCAAACGGCAGAACGGCAGTCGTCAGTTTCTCGGAATAAGAACACCTCAATTCCGCTAGCGCGTCGACGCAAAGCGCCTGCTGCTTGGTGTCGAACGCGTACACGGCGCTTCGATATTTGCTTTCGAGCGGATTAGGCGCCGTCGATCGATGCGTGCGGACGTGGACCTCGATCAGAAGCCGCAGCGAGATCTGTCTTCGGTCGTAGGTCACGAGCACCGCCTCCGCCCAACTGTCAGCGGGCGGGAGCGATCGGATGTGGCCTTGCTCTACGGACTCGACGCCTTTGAGCGTCTGGAAGACACCCTCGGTGCACCAGTGACATCCGCCACCAATGCCGAACCGGTCAAGATCCTCGTCCGCATCCGCAGCGCTCACTGCCTGCTACTCGACGCTTTCGACGATGAGGGTTCGTCCGTTGAAGGAACAGCTATCGCCGGCACCTTTGCCTGCCATGACCTGGTAGATCGGCGCCTCCGTGGAGATGCCCATCAATTCGTGACCTTCACACGTGAACTTGTCACTGGCGACGGCAATGACGAAGTAGCGACCGGCCACCTTCACGATCGCCCCCTCGTCGACGGCACGCTTCGGAGCGAAGTCGATCCGGCGAAGCTTTTCGAGCTTCTCGGAATGCGCATGGATCGGCTGGTCGAAGGCTTCCGACAGGTCGCGCGCGAACTCGGCCTGCGCTTGCTCGTCATTCTCGATCGGTTCGGTGCGATCGAGCCGGGCAGCGGAGATGTACTGCAGATAGCTTTGGCGGGAGGCGTCGTAGGCTGCCTCTTCCAGTTGGAGCATCGTCTCTCGTACCTTCTGCTTGTCCATGATTACCTCGTTGTGGCTTTATAGGGATTGCGGTCGGCCCGATGGTCATCGGCAGAACGCGGCGGCGTTCGCCGCCGTGCTCCGAGGCATCCGGCCGGCGTGGGAGGGACGGTAGCCGGCCGGATGCGGAGCGGAGAAGCCGAGCGGGTACGATCGGTGCAACTCCGGGAAACTATTGGCCGGGCTCAGGGGGACGAAAGCGACGGCCAGCATGTCTTCCAACTTCGAATTCGCGCACTCACCCGCCTTGGTTACACTGATCCGCTCGCCTGATCGCCGTGGTGGCATGGGCGAACCGACCGTACCGCCTCCGAGCGTCGCCTGGCTAATCGGCCGGGAGGCGCCATCGGTTACACGCGGTAACCGATGGCCCTCATCGCGTAGACTGCCTTCCAGCACAAACTGTGCGTCCGGATAAGTTGAAGGCCGCCACATGCGCCCGGCCTTTAGATATCTGACGCCCGAGCAGTTTCCCGCGGGACAGGCGGCTCGTACTGCCCGCAGGTTCAGCGGTCGGTGGCCTCGAGCTTGCTCTACGCCGCTGTGTAGGCAGGCTCACCTGTCACGCGGGCAGCCGTCGCTTTTGCGCCCGCACCGAGTGCAACACTCTGCCCAGGATTGGATCTCGGTGTTTCCTCTCGCGACCGCCTTCCTCTTGGGGCTATAGCGGTGAAGCCTATCGCGACAGCGCGGCCAATCCGACTAGGGCGAATGGCATGAATATAGATACATTTGGTAAACGTGCAGTTCTTGCTTCTACCGTGGGGTGGGTATTGGCTCGCCAGGGGCCCCGGATATATCATCCGAGTATGTCGGTCTCGGCGTGTGACAGGGGGCAGGTTTGACCCCAAACTTCAAAGATGCACGTCATATGCATGGATTGCGCTGCAAGCGCTTTGGCAAAGCACGACCATGGCAAAGAGCACGCTCCGTTATGCTGCTCCCGCAGGAGGCGATCAGATCTCCGATCGGCCGCGCGCTACTTGCCGTCACCCTGCTTTTGACAGGGACCGTCTTGGATCAAGGAGCTTTAGCGTTAAGCCCGAAACAGCGACTGAGCCAGTACGGCCATAGGATCTGGCGGGTCGGACAGGCCGGCCTTCAGAGTCCGCCGATGTCGATCGCTCAGACAGCCGATGGTCAGATCTGGATCGGCAGTTCGGACGGTCTCTACCGATTTGACGGCGTTCGGTTCTCTCTCTGGACTCCATCGTCGCCGAAAACGCCCGAGCTGAAGCAAATCGTGCACCTGCTGGGATCGCGCGACGGCAGCCTATACATCGGAGCGCAAAACGGCCTTAGCCGCGTTCGGGGGAGCGCGTTTTATCACTACCCGTCTGCGCTCACGACGCCGGGACCCTTCATCGAAGACCGCGACAGCAAGGTCTGGTTCGGCAACCTCGGGCAGCACAAACGGAGCGCCGAGGCCCTGTGTTCCGTGGGCGCCGTTGACGTGCGCTGCTACGGACAAGCGGACGGCCTGACCTGCTCCGGCGACTATGGCATAACCGCAACATCGTCGTCGGTGCTCTGGGTGGGTGGTCGCAAGGGGGTTTGCAGTTGGCTTCGCGGGCGGCCCTCGGCAACCTACAACGTTGGTCAAGGTAACGCCTACGCCGTCGCGATGACGGTCGGCCCTGAGGATGCAATTTGGGCCGGCGTGCGAGCGGGAGGTAGAAGCAGCGGCCTTTGGAAGCATGAGAGCGGCACTTGGCGGCGGGTGGCGATACCGAATGTAGACAACCGGACGATCGATATCTGGCGAATGCTGAGCGACAGTCACGGCGCCCTTTGGATCGGCACCCGCGACAATGGGCTATTCCGGTTGGCCGCCGGAAACTCCGATCGCTTCGACCACAGGGACGGTCTCGGCAGTGACTTCGTGACCGACATCTTGCAGGATTACGAAGGCGACGTCTGGGTGGTGACACCCGCAGGAGTCGAGCAGTTTTACCCCCTAGCCGTCACACGTATCGGCGCCCGGGAGGGGCTCTCCGCTGATGACGTGAACAGCTTAACAAAAGGCCGCGACGGGGCCTTTTACGCCTTTAATGGCTTCGCTGTCGATCGGATCACGGAAAATGGGGTCGCCGCGTCCTACCGCAAGATGCCGGTTAAGATCGCTTTCGGAACAGCTTTCGGCGATAGTCGCGGAACAGTCTGGGCCGGTGGCGACGGCAGACTTTTTCTGTTCGAGGATCGAAAACCGCGTGAGTTGCGAGATCACAGCGGTCGGCCGCCGGACGAGGTCGCTGGGTTTGCAGAAGACGAGGCTGGTGACGTATGGGTCGCAGTGGGCGATCGATCGCAAGGAGATGCTCAAGGGTGGTTATGGCGCTTCCGGAATGGAAAGCTCCGGCAGCAGGTCGCCATACCGTCAGTCTCGCGGCACGTCAGTATCGACAAGATCTCAACCAACTTGGCGGGGGGTCTATGGATTGCCGCGAGCGACTCGACGATCTACAATTTCAATAGAGGCGTCTTCAAGCGTGTAATCGGCCCAATCAGCAAGGTCGGCGATCACGTACGACAAATCGTTCCAGTGGCACCGGATGAGTTTTGGCTGGCGACTTCGAACGGGGCAGTTTGGGTCAAGGACGGACAGGTTAGGGCACTAAGGCAAGCCAACGGCCTTCCGTGTGCTGACCTCTCCGGTCTGGCCTTCGACGCGCGCCAGAACTTATGGTTGGGGTCGGGTTGTGCATTGCTCAAGATATCCAAAGGGGATCTTGACGCCTGGCGCAACACGCCGAAGCATGTTGTTCGCGTCGGTAAAACGAATGCGTCGCTTGGTTATGTACCAAGCGACAGCGCGTCATTGCTCTCTGGACCGCATGGACAAGTCTATTTCGCGAGCAGCAACTATGTGTACAAGTTTGACCCGTTGGACGTTCCGGTCGATAGAGCCGCTCCGTCAACCCAAATAGAGGGGCTGATTGCAGATCGTCTTTCGTTGAGGCCGGCTGCGAGTCTGACTCTGCCAAAGCTGACACGGCGGCTGGAAATCGACTACACAGGGCTTAGTTATAGACACCCTGACAATTTGACGTTCAAGTACCGACTGTTCGGTCATGACGAAGACTGGATAGACGCGGGCAATCGACGTCAGGCTTTCTACAACGATCTACCGCCCGGCCGGTATAGATTTGCTGTGTCGGCCTGCAACTTAGACGATGTATGCGACGCCGAGGCTGCCACTTCACTACTCGCCCTGCCACCCGCTTGGTGGCAGACAGTCTTGTTCAAGACCGTATGCGGGTTCGCACTCATGGGTCTCATCTGGCTCGTCGTTCGCTGGCGGATCAGCGCGCAGGCCGAAGCGCTGCGTCTCCAGTTCGATAGCCGACTGCAAGAGCGTACGCGAGTCGCGCGGGATCTGCACGACACACTTATGCAGACGGTATTAGCGAGCAAGTTGCTGGCGGACGATGGCCAGCAGATTGAAACGACCGCATCGGGACAAGCGACCTTCAGAAGCTTGTCCGATTGGCTGGGGCGGGCTGTTGACGAGGGTCGAACCGTCGTTGACTCTTTGCGTACCTCGACCGAAGGTGTCGGAGACTTGCTGGAGGCATTTCAGGTTGTCGCACTGGAGGAAAGCGCTGCGCGAAAAGTAAAGGCGCTGTTCAGCCGCGAAGGCGACGTCCGCAAGCTGCATCCCGTTGTACGCGACGAGGTCTATCGTATAGGTGTCGAGGCCTTCAGAAACGCATGTTTCCATGCGCGGTGTAGCCGGATCGTTACGACAATCCATTATGGGCAGAGTCTTGTTGTTCGCGTTAGCGATGATGGCGCGGGGATAGACGAAGCGATCCTAAAAAGCGGAAAGCCCGGCCATTTCGGTCTTATTGGGATGCACGAACGAGCAGACAACATAGGCGCTACGCTTCTGTTCTCGACATCAACTGCGGGAACCGACGTCCATCTCCGCGTACCAGGCAGAATAGCATATGCTCGCGACTATAGAGCCTTAACCAGTATTTGGGGATCCGTTTTGAAGGGGTTGGGTTTGAGGCGAACTCCGGACCTCACGACTGCAGCCGACGGATGATTGCGCTCTTTAGGTTCTACCATAGACTTCTTCTCACGTGAGGTACAGAACCTCTGAGTTCCACTGGCGTGGCTCTGATACGGAGGCAACGTGTTGTCGGGCTTCCAAAACCAGGACCTCGGGGACGCTGCCAACCCCGACGGCCACCGCCACAGGGACGTAATGACGGGCGCAGCACTCCGATCAGGATCATATCAGGGGCGACCAGAGCTGCGGATGAGCCGCAGGCCTGCTGTAAAAGGATCTGCTCGACCGTTTCGTGACGTGCTCGCGCAATTTGCGGCCGATGAGCAGGCGTGGCCGGGGCGCATGGCCGATAGGACAGCAACGTGCGCCATGGCTGGGCGCCGGCAGGCTCAAGGGTCAGCTCGTTTGATCCTATAGCCTGCCCAGCCACTGACGATGTTTCTTCCGATAACGCTGATTCTCGGAAGAAAGAATGTGACCTTTTCCGAGGGTCCGGTTAGGATCACCGAAGGCATAAGGAGGCGTGCGTTGAAGCAACGCGGGTGGCTGGTCGGATGGCGTACAATGCTCGGGCGGTTGCTCGGCGTCAGCCTCGCGCTCGGCCGCGATCAAGCCAGCCACGGGCCGGCGCGCGCTGCTCGGCGCCGCGCCTTTCCACGTGGCAACTCGCGGACTACGCGCGGACCGACTACCAAGCAGCGAACCGGACGTGGCGGCGGCCGTGGCTGACGAACCCGGCGCCGGTCGCGCGCTCGTCGGCCCCGCGCCGATGCTGGAGGCGCCGGTCCTTCCGGCTGTGCTCGAGGCGGAGGTCGATGCCGCACGGGGGTACGCCGCCGCGTCGCGCGCCGCCTCCACGCGCCGCGCCTACCTCTCGGATTGGTCGATCTTCACCGCGTGGTGCGATAGCCGCGGCATCGAGCCTCTGCCCGCGCGGCCCGCCGCAGTCGCGACGTTCCTCGCAGCCGAGGCTGAGGCAGGCGTAAAGACGGCGACAATCGGGCGTCGGCTCGCGGCGATCGGCTACATGCACCGCGCCCAGGGGTTCGACGCGCCGCAAGCATGCGTCGGCGCGCAGGCGATCCGCGACGTCCTTGCCGGCATCCGCCGCACACACGGCGTCCGCAAGGGCAAGAAGCGCGCCGCCGACGCCGACATGTTGCGCGACATGTTGCACGGGATCGAGGGTGACAGCCCCCGAGCGGTGCGAGACCGCGCGCTGCTCGCGATCGGGATGGCCGGCGCGTTCCGACGCTCCGAGCTCGTCGCGCTTCAGCTCGACGAGGTTGCGATGGTGCCCGAGGGCATCCGCATCCTGATCGGCCGCTCCAAGACCGACCAAGAGGGCGCGGGCGCCGAGATCGCGATACCGGAGGGCAGTCGCATCCGACCCAAGCAGCTGCTGCTCGCCTGGGTGACGCTCGCCGGGTTCGCGGACGGGCCGGTGTTCCGCAAGTTGACGCCACAGGGGCGGATCACGGCTAAGCCGATGAGCGACCGCGGGGTCGCGCTGGTGGTAAAAGCGCGCGCCCAGGCGGCCGGCTACGATCCCGAGCAGGTCGCAGGGCACTCGCTGCGCGCCGGCTTCCTGACCGAGGCGGCGCGGCGGGGCGCCAACATCTTCAAAATGCGGGAGCAGAGCCGGCATAAATCGCTCGAGGTGCTCTCCGACTATGTTCGCAACCACGAGCTGTTTGCCGACCACGCCGGCGAACGGTTCCTGTGATCCGCGGCGAGTGAATGGCCGGCGCCGACACCCTGCGCTCTGTCGAGATCGCGATGATCAAGACGATGTTGGCGCTGCGGCCCGAGCTGACGAAGCAGGCGATCCTCTCCTATTTCACCAGGCCCGGGCGCGACCTGAACCATCGCCTGATCTCACAAATCGCAAACGGACTCTGGCCAGAGATCGCACCCGCCCCGCTCGAGTTAACGCTCGCCTACATGGCAGATTGCCTGGCCCGACCCGGTCCGCTCAAGCACGCCGACCTAGACGAACAGGATCAGACCGCAATGCCGACTCGTCTCGCAACTATTGACCTTACCTGGTGGCCGGTGGGCCAGGGGCTTTTCTGGTCAGGTCGGCTAGCGGGCGCGCGCAGCGGCACCTTTAATTGGGTGTACGATTGCGGTTCGTCCTCGGGCGCGAAAGAGCGCGACGCGGCGATCCGCCGGTTTCGGCAAAGGCTTGGTGGCCAGCCCATCGACGTCGTTGTGTTGTCGCACTTTGATAGGGACCACATCAATGGGATCGTCGCGCTCATCCGGGGCGTCTCGGTTCGCACTCTGCTGCTGCCCTACATCCCCCTGTGGCAACGGCTTCTGATCGCCATCGGCGAAGGCCTGACCGAGGCCGATGCCGCCTTCGGCTTCTATCTTGACCCCGCGGCCTTTCTTGCCGGCATCGACGGCGGGGGAATTGGCGAAGTCGTGTTCGTGCCGGCGGCCGGTCCTGACGACGTCGTGCCTGGGCCGGAGGATCCAATTGATCCCGATCCCGGCATCGAGGGAGGAAAGCCGGAATATGGATCTCCGCCTCCGGGGAGCGAGGACGATCCAGCAATCTTGCCGGCCACAAATATCGAGGTCCGGTTCCTTCAGCCGCAAGGGCGGATCGTCGTGCCATCGCTTTGGGAATTCGTGCCCTACAATGACGCGTCCATGCAGCCGCTCACGAGCCCGACGTTCGTCAGCCAGGCAAAGGCCCTCGCGAAGAACTTTCTGGACCATCCTGCCCAGCGCAGTTCCACGCTCCAGAAGCTGAAGCAACTCTACCAGCATACGTTCGGTGCGGGCTCGACGCCCGCAAACTTGATCTCCCTGTTCCTCTACTCCGGCCCGGTCGGAGCAAGGATCGAGTTCGACGCTGTCGCCGCGACCGCTCCGTTCGCGCGGCGCCACGGCCAGGACAATTTGGCGCAACTCGCGACCGGCGACGGCTATGTCGACGATCCTGCCCGCCTCGCGGCATTGCAGCGCTTCTTCTCCGCTGGCCGGATAGCGCGAGCCGGGCTGTTTCAAGTCATGCACCACGGCTCCCGCGAGAACTGGCAAGATGGCCTTGGCGCTGCCTTCAAGCCGGCGGCTAGCATCTTTTCGTCTGACCCGGGTTTCACGCACGGCCATCCGCACCCCGAGGTCTTGCGCGATTTCTGGCCCTGGTATCCCGTCCGCGTCGACAAACATTCCGGTTTCGGCCTCATCGCCGTGCTTCAGACACCGTAAGGATACAAGGCCGGAAAATAGGCCGACGACATCGAAACCCAACCGCAGATTATCCTCTAAACCACCGAATGACCCGCTAGGCTGGCCCTTCAAGGAGCGCTCGGTGGCTTTCTCATTCGCTGTACAACCCAGACAAACTCGAATGGCGATGTCGGGCAACCCGAGAGGGCAGCCCTGACTAGGCTTACTCGTCGATCACGCCGCCAAAGTTTCAGCGATGCACGAGCGACGGGCTCAGCGCCCGTAGCGATCGTGCTCATAGGCCAGTCCGCGTCCATCCAGGTTAGCAATGCGGATCGTGGCCGCTGTCAGTTGCTGCTCTGTCGGCGTTGGCAGGTTGGGCTCGGCGAAATGGGTGACCATGGCCATCTCGCGGTCGAGCAGCAAAGCCGCCTGCGGCGCCGTCCCGCCGGTTGACCAACACAAAGCGTCTCCGTTCCGCCGGACCAGAGTGACATGGAAAATATGTTGGCCAAGCGTGCAGAAGAGGTAGCTTTGGCCCAGCGCTACGCCACCGGCCAGCTCTCTGATATCAATCCACTCGATGACTAACCCTATCTTTCCCGAGGGTGTGCTGCTCATCGTGCGGCGCCGAACGCATGAGCCAATTCCGAGACAGCGAGCCAGCGTTCGCGTTCCTGGCGCGCGTCCGGCAGCGCGCGGTGCGCCGGCGGACGATTCTCGAACCGGCCAGCCGCTTCAGCGAGGACCTTTCTAGTCGCGCGATGTATTTCTGAGGAGGGCAAAAATGGGGCAAGAAGCGCCTCTGCGAGTTCGGCCAGGCCAAGATCTGTGTCGATCAATCGAATGGCGTGACGGGGCAGTCCCGCCGACCGCAGGAGGACACTAAGCCATTTTCCGTCCCATGAGGGCGCGCTCGCGAACACCTCATGGCCCTGTAGCGCCGCCATCAGTTGGTTCGCTACGACGTCGCTCGCGATGCCCTCGTTGAGTATTTGGTCTCTCGAGATTCCATGTATCGCCTGCGCTGCGGAGTCCCAATCGGTCCATTCCTCGAGCGGGCGGACCAAAAATGTCTCGGCCGTGCCGTTTTCTAGAACCCAGGCCACCTCGATCGGATATCCATGGCGGCCGAGTGACGACGCTTCGAAGTCGATGAATGCCCGCATTTCAACAACCTCGATCCCATCGCCAACGTTCGTGATGTCGGTTTGCCGCGACAATCGGCCCCGAACAGTTGCCCGCTTATCGATGCACAGCGACCGAAGGTTACATCGCGCACGCCGCGGACGTGCTCTCCTCGTGTACTCCGATAGGTGAGCATGGTTCGACACGAGACGAGATCGTCTCGTGGGCAAGCCGCACACGCAGTCAGGAGATCTCGTGCCAGACGCACCGCACGCCCGCCTCGTACTCGGCAACCCGGTCCACGTGCTTGGCAACAGACTCCTTGGTATCATCGAAGCGTTTGCGGTCCGAGCCGATGAGGCGCAGCGAAAGGCTGTCACCGTCTGCCGTCATGACAAGTTCGCCCCCCGGAAGCTCGATTTCCGCGGTAAGCGTATCGTACCGCACGGGATATGTGTGCACCCAGGCCTCGGCAATCCCCGTCAGGTAGCGACTGGCTTCGACTGTCGCGATCCGCGCTTCGGCTTCAAGCATCTGGAACTCCTGGAATAGGTGCTTCATGCATACTCGCTCGAATCTCCCTGACCGTTACATCAATGCACCGGGCTGCACAGACCATCCGGATGAAACCATCCCAAGACCTATCGATCGTCGGTGCTGGAGACCACTTAGGATTGCGTCAGATCCGGGCCCAAGACGCTACCAACTGCTCAAAGGGTCAGACGTATAGGCCACCTTCTGACCACTGGCACCGCAAGATGCCGGTGAAGGTGGTCGTCTACGACATATCAGCTCTCGGGCTCATTGCCTCTGAGGCCGAAAACGTCGGCGTGCCCGCGTTTCGCGACGCCATGCCATACCCGAAGCCCGATCATGCTATCGTCGCGCGCCTGTTGCGATGGTGCCCGGCTTCACCGTTCGAGCGACTTCGCGCGAAACATTGCGAACCGACGGTCCCGTCATCATAGATGCTGTCGAGCGGATCCCGCGCGGCTGCACTTATCATTTTGTTGGCCCAAACTGGGTGCTGCCGCGGCGAGGTGAAGCAACCGCATAACAGACCGCCCTTGGGGGGCTCCTCCCTTCGGCGCTCAAAAGCCGCAAGGCCTCCTTGGAGATCGAAATGCAGAACGGAATCGTGGGTCTGACAGCACCGCCGTTGCGGGCCGTTCGCTGGATCGACAGCAATGGTGACGAATTGGACTCGATGTCGATCGAAGATCTGGGGAACGGGTATCGAGTTCTATATTTCTTTCAGGACTGGTGCGCTGGTTGCCACGCGCATGGATTTCCCGCCCTTGGTGCGCTCGTCAGAAGACTGGCCGATAAAGGAGTCGGCTTCGCGGCCATCCAAACCGTGTTCGAGGGATTCGACGTCAACACGTTCGAGCACCTCCGGGGCAACCAACGTCGCTACGGCTTGAGAATTCCCTTCGGCCACGCCGAACCGCAAGCGGGTGCCGCTGTGCCGGCGGTGATGGAGGCGTATCGCACCGGGGGTACTCCGTGGTTCGTCGTAATAGCGCCCGATGGCGTGGTCGTTTTTGATGGCTTCCAACTGGATCCGGATGCGCTTGTCGGAGTGCTTCTAGCCCAGACTGCGTAGGGTACCCGGCGACCTAACAATTCGATTACGGCCCGCCGAAGGTTCCCGGGGTTCATTAACACTCTCCGCTACGAGTTCCGCGCCCGGTGGCCAGCTCCGCCCAGATGTAACCGTCATGCCCTCCAGATCGAGTTTCAGCCATGTATGCCGCTGCAACTGATGAGGCTGTTCGGTACCCAGCACCTTGGAGGAGGATTCGGTGGAAGCTCGACTTATCAACAATCAGTCGATGAGCCGATACGAGTTGCCGATCGCTGAGGGGGTGGCGGCGGTGGCCTATTACGCTCTCGAGGACGGTCGGGTTGTGCTTCGGCACACCGAGGTTCCGAACGAGTATGCGGGGCAAGGCATCGGCAGCCGGTTAGCGGAGGCAGTTTTCGAGACGTTAAAGGCGCAGGGTCGCCGCGTAATCGCGAAATGCTCCTTCATGGCGGCTTTTGCCACCAGACATCCCGCATACGCTGCGATGCTTGATGGCTAAGTCGTGATGACGTCGCTCGCATCCGCGCCGGGCGTTTGCGAACTCGTTGCCCGGACGGATGCGTTTCAAAGGAGTCGGATTTGAGCATCGTTGTCGCGACCCACGGAGAGGAGGTTGCACCCCGCTGGACGGACTGGGACGAAACGGCGCTCGAGACGCCGCAGCAGGGATTCATCTGGATCGATGTGGTCGACGCCGAAGGCGAGAGTATCGGTAAGCTGCAGCGCGTTTATGGCTTGCACGAGCTCGCGGTCGAAGACTCGATGAGCACAACTCAATTCGCGAAGGTCAATTTCTATTCCGATCACGTGTTCGTCGTGGCCAAAGCGGCTGAGCTATGCGGCGATCAAATCGAATATACCGACGTGAGCATTTTCCTCAGCGAGGGACGCGTCATCACGGTCTGTCGAATGGAAACCGCGTTTGGCGGACGATTGAGGGAGAGCATACAGCGCATCGCCGCGCGCAACATCAAAAGTCCAGAATACGTCGTACACGAAGTGCTCGATCTGATCGTTGAGAACTATTTTCCCGTTGTTCAGACGATCGCTGACGAGGTCCTCCGCATGGAGAAGCGGCTTCTCGACGATTCTCTCGATCGCGACGAGATCGCGCGGATCTTTCAACTTCGGCGCGAGACTATCCATTTCCAGCATGTCCTCACCCGAATGAACGAGGTCTGCAACAAATTGGCCAACCTTGACGTGCCTTGCGTGGCCAGTGAAGCCAGGCCCTATTTCCGCGACGTTCTCGATCACCTGATCCGCATCGATACGATGAGCACGGGCCTTATTGACGTCATTCGGGCGGCCCTGGAAGCGAGCAGTCTGCTCGAACAGCAACGGCAATCGGCCATCACGCGCCAGCTTGCCGCCTGGGCCGCCATACTCGCCGTTCCGACGGCGATCGCGGGAATCTACGGGATGAACTTCACGAACATGCCTGGCACGAACACGATCTGGGGATATTGGGTCCTCATGGGCGTGATGGGATCGATCTCCGCGTTCCTCTACTGGCGGTTCCGGCGGCTTGGCTGGCTCCAATCCGATCCGCCTAAGCCAAAATTTACCGATCGATCGCCTCGGTCGCCCGAAGAAATGCATCTCTGATGTAACCGGCGGCCTTGCGCGGGCGAGTCACTCCAGTCGTCAGCGCCGGAGGCGCCGTCGGCATCGCTATTACGTCAGTCGCATCAGGAGGTATCAGTGGCCGGATTTCAAGCCGTAACGGAAGACATGGAAGTGATCGGCGCCGATGGCGTCCACGTCGGAACGGTCGACAGCGTCACTGGGGATCGCCTTAAGTTGAAGAAGTCGGATAGCGGCGAAGGGCACCATAAGGGTCACCATCACTTCATTTCGCGTGGTTTGGTGGCGGAGGTCGAGGGCAATCAGGTGCGGCTGAGCGCGAACGCCGATGTCGCCGTGACGTTCGAGGAAGAGGAATAAGACACACCCATTGCGTTCGCAACTTGGCGCCCTTTCTTCAAGATACGGAGAAAACGACCGGGCTTCGGGCCCAGGCGAACGCAGGACGCCGTCGGACTTAGAACGGACGGCGGCGGCCGGCGTTGCGACCTCGCTGAACGCGTCGCTGTCAGAAGCTCGCGAACCGCCAATCTTCGTACTCTTGATTTGCTTCCGTCAGCGAAACTGGTTGCCGACAACTCCAAGGTAGTATCTTGTCCGGCCTGATCGATGCCTGGACCGACGAGGCGGAGCAGCGACGATGGTCTCTCCGTGACGCGGACAGACCAATAACAACATCTCTCCGAAGCTATGCGGCGGCGGTTTGTAACCACCGGTGCCGATCGCCAGCGCATGACTAGAGTGCTCTGTGTCTGGGAGGGACACATGCGGAAAACCTGCATGACATGTTCTCTCGTTGGCGGGTTCCCCATCGTCCCACGTCGGTTCTGTGACGTCCAAATCTCAACGACGGAGTAAGCTCCGGCTTGCCTTCCTCCCCTCAGACTGGTGGACTCCATACCACTCGTTGCTTCCGGGACTCGCTGGGAATTCTCTCGGTAATAGCGGCACTTAGGTTTGGTCGGCACCTTGCATTACTTCAAACCGGACAGCCTTTCACGACCCGAAACACCGTCCTGTGCACGGTTAAGTCGCTCCAGACCCGAGTTCCCCGAGGGTTGCACCAAGGTCACGGCAGCATTAATGGGGTTCCGTTACCTAGACTCTGCTGGAGCGGAGCACGGGGGGAGGCTTAGCGATGCGCTTTGGCATTCCGGTATCAATCGCGTTGGTGGCAGCTGGGAGCGGCTGGTCAGCGCCGGCGCTGGCCAGCGACTATGGCTGCCAAGTATTGTTGTGCCTCTCCAATCCGGGCGGGCCGACGCAATACGGGGCCTGCGTTCCGCCGATCTATAAGCTCTGGCGAGACCTCGCGACGGGCAAGGCGTTCCCTCCCTGTCTCGGCGGCGGGGTCTCCAAAACCACAATCCACGGCAAACAGGGCAGCGCGAATTATCGCGTTGAGATGACCTTCAGCGATGGCCGTCAGCAGACCTATTCGCTCGCCGCTATCGATGGGATCGCCGCCATGCGCGGCGGAGATGCGTCGGCACCTCAAGGGGCCCGGCAGCAATGATCCTCGCCTTGCCCGTCGTCTTGGCGCTTGCGCAGCAATGCTCACCCGGCATCGCCCCGGAGGCAATTGTCTCGATCGCCAGCGTGGAGTCTTCCTTCGACACGCTTGCAATCAACGTGAACCACCTTGGGCGCTTCCGAGCCCGGACGCCCGAGGAGGCGGCAGCGATTGCCACCCGATGGATAAGCGCCGGTTATTCCGTCGACCTTGGAATCGCACAAATCAACTCCGCGAATCTGGTCTGGACCGGCCTGTCTGTGACGACGGCTTTCGATGCGTGCAGCAACTTGGCGGCGGCCGAGAAGGTCCTCACTGCGAACTACGATCGAGCGTCGCGCGACTATCAGGGGCTCGAGGCGATCAGCCGGACATTCAGCCTCTACAACAGTGGCAGCACGACGGTCGGGTTCAGGAACAACTACGTCAACCGGGTCTGGAAGGCGGCAGGAAGGCTGGTGCCACAGATGATGGCTGCCGGTGTCGTGTCTCTCGAAGCGCTGGCGGCAGCTCGCACGATCGCGCCTCAGATTGCCGACGCCAAAGCGGCGCCACAGCCCTGGGTAGTCGGTGAAGGCGCGACGTCGGTGCTCGTGTTCAAATGAGGAGGGAAGCTATGCGAAACCTACTGGAGAAAAGGCGGAAGCAACTCGACCGAGCGCGGTATGTGCCGCTGGCGCTGGCGGTGATGCTTTTCTCGAGCCCTGCCTTTGCCGACGATCCCACGAATATCTCGAATGGTCTCACGAGCATCACCGCGTGGGTCAAAACGGCCGCAGTGCCGATCGGGATCCTTGCCGTGATGGGTGCGGGCTTTGCCAAAATGACGGGCCGTCTCGACTGGCCACGCTTCTTCTCGGTGCTCGTGGGTATCGGCATCGTCTTCGGCGCCACGCAGATCGTCGGATGGCTCAGCGGCGGCGCGACGGGCTGAGCCATGGAGCGCGAAGGCGAAGATCCTCTGCTGATTTCCATGACGCGGCCCGCCACGTTCATGAACGTTCCACTCGAAGCGGCGGGTGTCATCATGGTCGTGGGCATGATCGTGTTCGGCGCGACGCAGAACGTCTTCTGGGGCATCCTCACCGCCGGGCCGCTCTATCTCGCATCCCTTGCCGTGGTCCGGTACGATATGAATGCCTTTCGGCTACTGGGTTTGTGGGTGCGCACCCGCTTCGGGCCCGGAACCTCGACCTCTACCCGCCGGATTTGGGGCGGCAACACCTTCTCTCCAACAGCCGTCTTCCTTGCGCGAAGGAAGGGTTTCGGTAGCGCTGATGGCCAGTAGGCTCGTCAAGAACGCCAAGGTCGTTGGGCGCGAGGCGGACTACGTACCGTATCTCCCCTACCTGCGACACGCTGCGGATGACGTTATCATCCTCGAAAACGGCTGCTGTATGCGCATGTATGCCGTCGAGGGGCGCTCGTTTGAAACGCGCGATCCTGAAGAGCTGGCAGCTTGGCATAACAGCCTCAACATCCTGTTTCGCTCGCTCTGCGACGATAGGTTCGCGATCTGGACGCACATTGTCCGGCGACCAATCGAACCATATCGGCCGGAGGGTTTCAGGTCACAGTTCGCAGCCGACCTCGACGAGCAATATTACGCCAAACTGCTCGGCAGGGCGATCTATCGGAACGACTTCTACGTCACGCTGATCGTCAAACCGGGTGATCTGCTGGCCGACAAAGTCACGGGCTTCCTCGGTCTCAAGCGCAAGGGTGAGGAGGAAATCGATCCTCGCTCGCTGCTGCTGCTGAACGAGAAGTGCCGGGATTTCGAGACGATGCTCGCCGAGTGTGAGCCCGTGGCGCTCACGACCTACGAGCATAACGGCGTGCTGTTCTCGCGGCCTCTGGAGGTGCTCCATCACCTCATGATGGGGGACGAGCTGCGCATCCCGATCGTCGACGGCCCGATCGGGCAGGCGTTGTACTCGAGCCGTATTGTCTTCGGCAGCGAGACGATCGAATTCCGGCTTCCGCACGAAACGCACTTCGGGGCGATGTTCGGCATCCGCGACTACGTGGCGCAGACGCGAACGGGCCAGTTCAACGCGCTGTTGAAGCTCGACTTCCCGTTCGTGCTAACGCAGAGCTTCACCAGTTTTGTGAAGTCCAATGCGATGGACAAGCTGCAGAAGCGTCGGCGGCAGCTGGCGAGCAGCGACGACGTGACGCTCAGCCAGGCTGACGAACTTGTCGCCTCCATGGACGAGCTCAGCTCCAATCGCTTCGTGATGGGCGATCATCATCTGTCACTCATGGTAACGGACGCGGACCCGAAGCGGCTGATCGACCGTGTTTCGCGCGCCCGCGCGGCACTGGCGGACACGGGCATGGTCGCCGCCCGGGAGTCGCTCGCGTTGGAGGCCAGCTTCTGGGCACAGCTGCCGGGCAACTGGCAGATGCGGGCTCGGCCGGCCGCGATCAGCTCGCGCAATTTCGCAGCGATGTCACCCTTCTATACCTATCCGGCCGGGCAGGCGACGGCGAACCACTGGGGCGACGCCGTCGCGCTGCTCAAGACGACGTCCGGCTCGAGCTACTGGTTCAATTTCCACCTCAAGGACCTTGGTCACACGCTCGTGATCGGTCCGACCGGCGCTGGAAAGACCGTCCTGCAGAACTTCCTCATGTCACAGCTCGAAAAGGCCGGCGCGACACAAATCTTCATCGACAAGGACCGCGGCGCAGAGATTTTCGTGCGCGCGTGCGGCGGCACCTATCTGCCTCTCAGGAATGGGGTGACAACGGGGTTCGCTCCGCTCAAGGGGTTGACCAACAGCCCCGGCGACATCGCATTCCTTCAGCAGTTCGTGCGCGTGCTGGTGCGGCGCGAGGGTCAACCGTTCACGGTTTCCCAGGAGCTACGCATCGACGAGGGTATCGATGCCGTAATGCGGCTCGAACCGGGAGAGCGGTCTCTCGGCGCCCTGCGGCAGGTTCTCGGCTACAGGGATGCCGAGGGCATCGGCGCAAGGCTCGATCGATGGGCGCGCGATGGCGCGCTGGGTTGGGCGTTTGACAATGAGCAGGACGAGCTGAGCCTCGGCGCGCCGTTCATGGGCTTCGACATGACGGAGTTCCTTGATCACGCAGAGGTGCGTACCCCCATCATGCTCTACCTGTTCCACCGCATCGATGCATTGCTAGATGGCCGACGTTTGGTGGTCGACATCGACGAGTTCTGGAAAGCGCTCGAGGATGACGCCTTCAAGGCGTTCGCTCAGGACGGTCTGAAAACCTATCGCAAGCAAAACGGCATTCTGGTTTTCGGGACGCAGAGCCCGGCCGACGCGCTTCGATCAAGCATCAGCCACTCGATCATCGAGCAGACCGCGACCAAGATCATTCTTCCCAACCAGTTCGGGCGCGAGCGTGAGTATCGCGAGGGGCTCGGCCTCACCGCCGCCGAGTTCAAGCTCATCAAGGAGGAGCTGACCCCGGAGAGTCGAGCATTCCTGATCAAACAGGGTCAGAACTCGGTCGTCGCGAGGCTCGATCTCTCCGGCATGGACGACGCGATCGCGGTCCTTTCGGGACGGGCCGAAACGCTCAAGGTCATGGAAGACGCCATTGCTGCGCGCGGCGATCGGCCCGCCGACTGGCTCCCTTACTTTCAGCAACACCGATGAGGATGCCGACGAGGAGAAGGATGATGAAGCTATCGATCAAGGCGGCGCTCGCCGCATTCGCACTCACGGCCGCTGTGCCGGCGTTCGCCCAGGGCATCCCGGTCCACGACGAGCTCCAGTATCTGTCGATCATCCAGCAGGTGACGAACTCTGCCACGCAGATCGAGAAGGCGGTAACGCAGATCCAGCAGTTGGAACAAACCTACCAGAGCTTCTCCCACATCACGAATGCCGCCAGCATCGCGACCGTCCTGAACAATTCCGCAGTGAGGAATCTCCTACCGGTGGAAGCCCAGGACATGGCGAAACTGCTGTCTGGGAACACGTCGGCGATCGGTGCGATCGGTGCGTTGGCAAAGACATATCAGCAGCAATATGCGCTGCCGGCTTCTGACGGCAACGGGACAACGTATGCCGCCGGGGTCAATGAGGCCTACGCGAATTATCTAAGCGCTGTGAACGGCGGCGCCGCAAACATGATGGCCGTCGGTAGCAATAGTCTCGCGATCGGCAATCAGCGCACGACAGGTCTTGCGGATCTGCAGAACCAAATCACTTCGGCAAAGGATCCGAAGGACGTGATGGACCTAAATGTCCGAGCGACGGTGGAAAGCGCGCAGGCGACCAATGATCTCATGAAGCTGCAAGCGATCCAGATGAGCCAACAGGCGCAGAGCGATCTTCTGCTGAAGCAATATTGGGCGAGCCGATCGAGATCTGCAAACGCTGCATTGTCGTCGGCCGCAACTCAGTTTCAACAATAGGCGAGACGATACCATGCAACGGAAGCCTATCTTGGTACTCATCGGGTTCAGCTTTCTCGCGGGATGCTCTCCCCGAGACGAATTTCCGCATCAAACGGTGGAGGCCTATCAGGCCGACAAAGATCTCCGGGATGACCTATTAGAGAAGTGTGAGGGTCACATCAAAAGTAAGACTCCGTTCCGGACGCAATCCGACACCGAAGAATGCCGAAAGGCTGTGACAGCTGATGCCAACATTCGGTTCGCGGCCCACGAGGAGCGTCAACGGCAAGGCTGGAGCAATTTGGCGGGAACCAACCTACAGCATTAAGGCGATGCAAGGTGAAGTTTAACGTTCTATCATCTGCTTACGGTTATCTCGCCGCTGCGTTTGCGAACGTTACCAGTAGCTATAGCGCGGGCTTTCTTCCCATAGCCATCGCGATTTTGACTGCCGCAGGAGTTCTCTACTTCGTTCTACTCGGTATCATGGTGATACGCGGAATCGTTGCGAGCCCCCTTGCCGAGCTTGGAATGTCGGCGCTCAAATTTGGGCTCGTGATTGCCTTGATCGGATCGACAGGATTTACGTCAACCGTAATCACAACCGCGAATGGTCTTCCGGGCGCCCTCATTTCAGCCGGCGGAGGGACGCCCATATCCAACCCAGGTGAGGCGATGGATAAATACTTTGGAAACGCCCAGAAGTTGGTCGCCATAGTTCAGAATAAGTGGGCGAAAGACGAAGCCGACATGACGGGCGCGAGCTCGGCGGCTTCCGTTGTCGGCTCGGTGCTAGGGCAAAACGCCGCAAACACGACAGCGGCGATAATGAGTCCAGGCCAGTCGATTACGCTCATGGCGGATAAACTGGTGGAATCACTTGCTCTCGTCGTCGTTCTCCTGATCGCCGGCCTGTCCGCTTGTATTGGCTTTGTGATCTATGTCTTCGCGCTTTTTGCATTGGACGTGGTGCTCGCGCTGACCCCTATCGCGATAGCCTGCACACTCTTCGCTCAAACTCGCTGGGTGTTCCAAGGTTGGCTGAGCCAGCTCCTGAACTACGTCTTCCTGATGGTGATCGTCGCGATTGTCTCCGCGATGGTCATCGGCCTCAACACAGCCGTTATGTCCGATGTAACGGGTGTGTCTGTGACGACGGGCGCTGCGGGCCAAGTGTTGAACGCAAGCAGTGGCGGTGCGACGGTCGCTCTCGCGTCGACCGCGGAAGTTATTATGGCCTGCATTTCTGTCGCGGTCATTTACATCCTCGGAACACTCTTCTTCTTCCAGGCGCCGGCAATCTCATCAGGAATCTTCGGGGGCTCCGCGTCGGGCGGCCATAATTTCATGGCGGTCGGGGTCAGTCAGATCATGAACCGCATGAATCGCGGCCGGATGCCGTCAGGGTCATCCGGAGCGGGCGGCGGCGGTGGCTCGATCAGAAAAGGAAATTGATGATGAAGCGATCGGCCGTCGCCCTGGCGTTCATTGCACTGACTTCCGGCTGCATGGGCGCCCGCGTCCCGAAGCTGGCAAAATGCGCTGGACCGTATCGCTTTGCAAACCCGACCGGGACGGTCCTCCCGTCCCTGCCCGTTCCGGGTCAACCACAGCCCGCGGCAGCGGCCCCGTCGGCACCGCCGATCTCCCCGCCCTCGCCCCCAGCTGCGCCGGGGCCGCCTACCAGCGACGAGCCAATCAACGCAGGTCCGCCGGGTGCTTCAAGTGGCGCCCCTTCGGCGGGTCCGAAGCCGGTCACGACCGGCTCGCTCCTTCCCTATTATCCGAGCTGCTGAACCATGCGCGAGTACACAAAAGCGGAAAGGAAGCAGCTTGAGCAAAATGCGCTCGACTGGCAGCGCAACGACGTCTTGCGAGCGAAGCGAAGCGTCCGGTTGGCCTGGACGGTCGCTAGTGTAGCCAGTTTGCTAGCCATAGTTAGCGTCGGCGCAGTTGCGATGCTCGCTCCCTTGAAGCGTGTTGAGCCGTTCGTCATCCAAGTCGATCGCTCGACCGGGCAGAC
Source organism: Sphingomonas sp. CARO-RG-8B-R24-01 (assembly GCF_022662295.1). NCBI lineage: Bacteria > Pseudomonadati > Pseudomonadota > Alphaproteobacteria > Sphingomonadales > Sphingomonadaceae > Sphingomonas > Sphingomonas sp. CARO-RG-8B-R24-01. The sequence goes on from NZ_JAKNQI010000010.1 coordinate 87,215, forward strand.
CTCGATCGTCCCCGGGCTGAGCGGTACCAACCCCATGAGCTACGACGTGTCGGTGAAGCGATACTTCATCTCGCAATACGTCAAGGATCGCGAGGGATGGATCCCACTTGCCGAAAACGAAATGTTCGAGGCGGTCCTCCTTATGTCTGGGGACGAGGAAAAGAGACGCTACAGCGACTTCTTCGGTCGGAATGATCCGGCAAGTCCGCAGCATGTGTTCAAAGACACGCCGATGGCCTCGATTGATATTCGATCGATTAGCTTCATCAACGAGAATGTCGCCGAGGTTCATTATTCCCGGACGGTCTATTCGCACGTCGGACTCCCTCTGGTCAGCCGCTACGTTGCGACCCTGACCTTCAAGATAACCAACCGGCCGCAGCTCGAACGCGATCTCAACGTCAATCCGATCGGGTTCACCGTTGTTAGCTACCAAACGTCGCCGGAGGTATGAAATGAGGGGGATCTTGCTGGCGGGGGCGATCGCCGCACTGTTCGTGTCTTCTACCGTGGAGGCAAAAACGAAGCCGCGTCCTGGCCCACGGGACTCCCGCGTGACTTCCGTCGCCTATGACGCCAACCAGGTTTATTCGATCAGCGGATCGTTCCGGCACGCAATCCAGATACAGTTCGGCGCGAACGAGGTCGTCACGCAGGCCGCTCTCGGCGACACGATCTCCTGGGAGATCGTGCCCGTCAAAAACATCATCTTCCTGAAGCCTCGCGAGCGCGCGCGCCCGACCAACCTGATCGTGCTGACGAGCTACATGGGCACGACGCGTAGCTATCAGTTCGAGCTCGGCATCAACACAGGCCCACCGGTATACTCGGTGAAGTTTCGTTATCCCGCTGAGGAGGCGCGGATGACGGCCGAGCTAGCGGTCCTTGCACAGCAGAGCCGCATTCAGGCCGTCGAGGACAAGGTCGTCAACACGGCCCTCGACCACGCCGTGATCGAGGGCACTCGCAATCTCGAATACTGGTTGCAGGGTTCCAGCGAGCTCCAGCCGAGCGAGATCTCGGACAATGGCGAGTTCACGGTACTGCGGTACCCGGGGCACGCCGACATTCCCTCGATCCTCTCCGTCAACGGTGACGGCACCGAGAGCATCGTCCCCTACGACGTGCGCGAGGAATATGTGGTGCTGCACGGCGTCTGGCACGAGCTCAGGCTCCGCAAGGGCGGGCTGGTGCTTTGCATCACCAACAGGGGCCCCCTCCGCAACGAGCGCGACACGCGGACGGGCACCGCCTCACCGGTCATCGAGCGCCAAGTGCGCGGGAGCAGGAACTGATGGAGACCGTGGATAGCGACGGCGTGATCCGCGACGCCGCAGGAGCGCCGGTCGATCGGGTCGAAGGCGGCGCGATAGCGCGGGCCGAGCGCGATTTCCGCGGCATTCCGCCCATGACGGTGCTGATGGGCGCTGTCGTCGTGATCATGCTGGGACTGTTTCTCGGCTGGTATCTATTCCATGCAAGGACGTCATTCCGGCCTGCCGCTGCCTCGACGACACCAGGCACAGCGACAACGCTCGCGCAGCGCGACGCAATTACAGAGGATCAAGCTCGACAGGCGTTGCTCGGCTTGCCCGCGACCGGAGCGCCCAACGCGGTCGCAATGGGGCCGAATGGCACGACTATGGTGTCGAATCCGCTGGGACCTGCGGGGCAGCAGCTTCCGGTAGGCATGTCGGCAGCCGATGCGCAGAGGTTGGGTGTGCCACTGCAGAACGGATCTAGTGGCCAGCACACGGTCGATCCGCGCGTGGCGCTTGCGCAGGCGTCGCGGAGAGCGCCCATCATGGGCTTCTCGGGCGGCATGAATGGTCTGCGACAGGCCGCAGCTGGACAGCAGGAACAAGGGCAGGCAGGCCCGGGACAGGCGCTCGCGGCACTGACTGGAGAACCCGGAGCTTCGGGTGAAGGTCAGCTGGCCGGCCAACCCGCAAGCCCCGCAGCGCCGCTCCCGCCTGGCGGGTCAGGCGCAAGCCCGACGCAAGACGGTCTATCGTCGCAACTTGGACACCATGTGATCGAGAGTGCTCGCGCGACGGTCGTCGCGAACCGCTCCTTCCTCCTCTCGGCTGGGACGCTTGTTCCTTGCACGCTGCAGACCGCGATCAATTCGACACAGGCTGGCTATGTGTCGTGCGTGATCGGCCACGACGTTTATTCGGAGGATGGTCGCGTGGTCATCCTCGACAAAGGGACAAAGGTTCTCGGCCAGTATTCGGGCGGCATCAATCAGGGACAGGCTCGGCTCTTCGTGCTCTGGACGCGCGCGCTTACGCCGCGCGGCGTGGCGATCGACTTGGGCTCCCCGGCCGCTGACGATCTCGGCCGCGCCGGCATGGCCGGCGGTGTCGATACCATGTTCTGGCAGCGGTTCGGCGGCGCGTTGATGCTCAGCGTGCTCCAGGATCTCGGCGACATCGCAAGCAGCCGTTTCGCCAATCGCGGCTCGCAGACCACCCAGGTCCCGGCAGACACAGCCTCGACCGCACTTCGAGGTACGATCAACATTCAGCCGATACTCAAGAAGAACCAGGGCGACCAAGTCGCTATCTTCGTTGCGAAGGATTTCGACTTCTCGTCGGTCTACGACGTACGCGTGAGGCGCTGATAGGATGCGCCCCAAGCCGACATGCATGCCTCCAGCCGGGATGGGGGTTCAGGCTGGCAAGCACGCCTCGCTTCGGCGCCGGACGACCTATGTCGGGCGATGGACGAGTTTCGGCCGGACACTGAAGTGACGGTTGTGCGCCTCTCGGACACCAACATGTTCGACACCTACTTCGCGCCAATTAGCGCCCTTTTTGCACGTGACGACGTGACGGAATGCGTCATCAACAAGCCTTTCGAGATCGGGATCGAGACGCGCGCCGGATGGGAGTGGTTCGACGCGCCCCAGCTCGACTATAAGTGGCTGCGCAAGCTCTGCGATCTGATGGCTGGCATCACGCGCCAAGACATCGACTCCGAAAACCCGGTCGTGTCATCGGTGCTCCCCGATGGAGCGCGGGTGCAGTGCCTCGTGCCGCCTGCGGTTCCCACCGAAACCGTCTCGATCACGATCCGCAAGGCATCGGCCGTCACGTGGGCAATGGCGGACTTCGAGGAGCAGGGCCTTTTCGAACGTACGCGGGCGGCCGATGTCGGCATGAGCGTCGAGGACCACGAGCTCGTGGCGCTGCGCGACCAAGGCAAATGGCCGCGGTTTTTCCAGCGTGCCGTCGAGGCCCGTAAAAATATTCTCATCTCGGGCGCCACGGGCAGCGGAAAAACGAGCTTCGCCAAAGGTCTTGTGAAGCTGATTCCCGAGTATGAGCGGCTTCTCACGATCGAAGACACGCGGGAACTGGTGGTTCCCCATCGCAATGCGGTCCACATGACCTACTCGAAGGACGGCAACTCGCTCCAGAAGATCGGGGCGAAGGAACTGCTGGAATCTGCGTTGCGGATGCGACCCGATCGCATCCTCCTGCAAGAGCTTCGCGACGGTACCGCCTTCTTCTATCTTCGCAACGTCAACTCGGGTCATCCCGGCTCGATCACAACGGTCCACGCCAACACGGCCGAAGGTGCGCTCGAGCAGCTTACGCTGCTGGTTAAGGAGTCGCCTGGTGGCTCGGACCTTCACCGCGACGATATCCGCGGCCTGCTGAAGGCACTGATCGACGTTGTGGTGCAGATGAGACGCTTCGACCCCGACGGCGATCGGCCGGCCCAATACCGCATGACCGAGGTGCTGTTCCGTCCCGAAGACAAGGGGGTGCTCTGATGTCACCGGTCTGGTTTCGGTACAATCGCCAGCTTCAAGTTGGCGTCTGGTTCACGGTGATAATCTTCGCGACTGTCGTCGCAGCGACCATCGGTGTCTTCGGCGCACTTGCCTGGAACCGCATGATCTCGCCGGGAATCCATTGGGCGGCCGCGCCGTTCGTCGTGTGGCGGGCGCTCGGCCAACCTTGGATGGCACGCCCCTTCTGGCTCGCCTTCGGCGTCGGCCTGTTCGCGACCCTCGTCGCCGGCATTGCACTTCGGCGGCAGCGGGAGGGGCTATACGGCAATGCCCGCTTTCGTACGAACCAGGAGATCCGCAAGGCAGGCCTTCGTTCGGGCCACGGCCCGATCATCGGCTGGGCGGCCGGCGGTCTCCTCCGCGCACCAATGGAGATGAACATCTACATGGCGGCTCCGACCCGAACCGGTAAGGGCGTGGGCTTCGTCATTCCGAACCTGCTCGACTTCACCGGCTCAACGGTCGTACTCGATATGAAGCGCGAGGCGTACAAAGCGACTTCGGGATGGCGACGGACGGTGCTCGGGCAGAAGGTCTTTCTGTTCGATCCGCTGAGTTCGACCGGCGAAACGCATTGCTTCAACCCGCTCGGCTACATCGATCGCGACGACGCGATCGGCGTGGTATCGGAGCTGCAGCGCATGTCGCTGCAGTGGCTCCCCTACCCGATCTCGGGAAACCCCTTCTTCACAGACGCCGCGCGTAACGGATTCGTGGGTGTCGGTGCCTATCTGGCCGCCAACCCTGACTTCGACTTCACGATTGCCAACATATTCCGCATCCTAACCAACGATCCGCAGAACAGGCTCGGCCAGGTGCTCGAGCAAATCGAGAAGGACCCGTCGGCCAACATCGCAGCCGGCGCGGTCGAATTGCTACGATCGTTCATCAGCATTCCAACGGAGACGTTCGGTAGCGTGAAGTCGACGATCGAATCCAAGCTCGGCTTATTCGCCAATCCGAAAATCGTGATGGCGACGCGGAGGAGCGACTTCGACCTGCGCCAGCTCCGCACCCTGCCGATGAGCATCTTCATGGGCTCGGATCCTGGCGACATGACGCTGCTCGCGCCGCTCTACAATGTCATCTTCCAGCAGATCGGGGACCTCCACACCCGCGAACTGCCTCCACGGCCGCTCGACAAGCGCGAGCGCGCCCGAAAGGCGCGCGACATCCAACGCGGCGCGGCCGGTGGCGAGGATAAGAAGGCGGCCGAGATCAGGGCCGCCATCGTGCGCCAGACGGGTTTCGTCCCCGGACAGCGGAACGTCGTACCTGTCATCCTCATCGTCGATGAATTCAAACGGCTCGGGAAAATGGACGTCTTGGGCGAAGGCTTCAGCTACCTCGCCGGTTACGGCGTCCGGATCGCCGCGGTATTCCAGAGTCCGGCGCAGATCGTTGCAGTGTACGGCCCGCACATGGCGCGTGAGATCGAAGCCAATTGCGGCATCCAGATCTTCTACACGCCCAATACCTTCGCCGATGCCAAGGACATCTCCGAGCGGCTTGGCACCCAGACGGTAAAGACGCGAACGAGAAGCGACTCTCGCACCGCCCTGTTTCAATCATCCAGCGGCAACCTCGGGAATATCTCGCATTCGGAAGCAAGCCGGCCGTTGCTCATGCCGCAAGAGGTCGAAGACATGCCGCAACGCATGGGTTTGATTTTCCAGCCGGGCGCGGGCCGGCCCATCCTGCATCAGCGCATACGCTATTTCGAGAACAGGACTTTCCGGGCACGCGCGGCGCGCGGCTGGGTCGTGCCCCCTGTCCAGTCGATGGACGATTATCAGCGCTATGTCCGCCGGCAGGGCTGCCGGGTTCTGGACGAGAAAGACCTCGCCAGCGTCCCGCTCGAGCGGATCGTGATTGACCCGCAGACCGCCGCGGCGTTCGCGTCGATCATCGCGGATGCCAAGGCCCCAGCGCCAGCGGCACGATCGGATGAGGCTGCCAAGACCGCCGCCGGTGATGGTGGCGTGATCGCACAGGGCGAGGTGCCGGCGCCTACCAAGCGCCCGAGCCGGTATTCGAAGTCTATCGAGGATGCAAAACAGCGGGCGGCGTAAGCCCCGGAGGAGTGGATCATGGCCGATGTTGATGGTGGAGCGGCTGGAACCTTGCGCGAGCAGTCCGCGGGGCTGTCGGAGGGTGATCGCGGATTGCTGCTGACCCTCAGCCAGCACACAGCGAGCCACAAGGCGTTGTACGAGGATCTGAACGATGGGCTCGACGCATTCCAGCGCGAGCTTCACTACGAGAAGATCGATGTGAACCAGGACAGGCTGAATGAGGCGCTGGAGAGCGTGCTCAAGAGCCCGAGCCTGTCGAGTGCCTTCACGAAAGCGGGGTACGATCCCGACGAATTGCGGTCACTGGGCGAGGACGGCGCCTGGGACAGTGATGTCGCCGACGCCGTTTACTTTGTACGCTCCGGCCTTAATCGGCACGAGGTCGCAGCGCGCCAGGAAGCCGTCTCACAGCAGGTGACCGCAATGGAGCAGGCGGGCGTGGATCAACGTCCGTCGATGGCTGACCGCCTCGTCACCGAGTTTGAGGGCCAGGTCCGTGCAGACATCGCCGGTCGCGATCGCGTTGACGAGAGCGAGGTGGCGAGCCGCCTCGCCGACCGCGTCGAGCAGTTGATCGCAATGGCGCCGGAACCGATTGCAGAGCAGCTGCGACAGGCTCTGGTACGCCGCGCGTTCGAAGCCGAACTCGACGCCGACGGTGCGCCCGTTCCCCGGGATCGTCTTGGGTCTGAGCTGGGCATGATCCTGGCGGGTGACGATGAGGATGGCCGATCGCCGATACCCACCCGCGTCCGGCGCGCGGAACGCGATCTTGAATTGGCCGAGGACGCGCGGGGCCATCAGGACATACGCCAGCACGAAGGGTCTAACCGGATCGAAGCGCCAGATGGCGCGAGCAGCGAGCAATCCGCAGAGCAGGTCAGAGAGTTCGTCGAGCTGACCGCCGAGCCGGCGTCCCGTGCGGCCGAAGCACACGGCGTCGGATTCCTAGGCCTGCTTCGCGGGATGTTGAGGCCAGGAGACACGGAGACGGTCGTGACCGCGCTCGCGGCCGATGATGACTCCACCATTCCCGAAGCTTTACGCCGGCGCTACGGGGTGCACGTCTCCGATAATCAGAAGAAGATCGAACTTTTCGAGCGCGGTGCCAAGATCGCCGCGATCACGCTGGACGCCAGGTCAATCTCGACATCTCATAACGAGGGTGTGGTGATCGCCGACATCGTCGCTCTCGCACGCGATCGGGGCTGGCAGACGCTGAAGGTCGACGGAACCGCCGAATTCAAGGATGCCGTGTGGCTGGAAGCAAACAAGGTCGGGCTAGCGGTCAATCACCACCCCTCCTCCGCCACGCAAGCCACCTACGAAAAATGGGATCGTGAACGGCCCGACAACAAGGTGCAGCAAGCACCGGGCGCGCAGGCTGAAGGCGTGCCCCGTCCAGCGCGCCAGGACTTGGCATCGCTGTTCGCCGAAAAGAACCCTGAGGATCGCTTGGCTGACCCGCGGCTTCGCAACGCCCAGCTCGAACTCATGATCGGCATCCTGACGGCCGAAAAGGAGCTGGGAAAAACGATCGGCGAAATGCCTGACGTACAAAGGGCACTCACGGCCGCCGTCGGCCAACAACTGGCCAATGGGAAAGTATTCGATCCCCCTTTCGTAAAGCCTGAGCAGACCCGGCCAGCTGCCAGGCAAGTCGTGAACCCCACGATCAAGGCCGATACGATTCCTGCGCCGCGGCAATAGGCGGGATGCCGGCGCGAAACGATCCGGGCTTTCGTACGGTAAAGCACGAGATTCAGGGACCTTTCGTCCGGTAAAGCACGAACAATCCTGCTTGCCGCGCCGAAGGGAGTCCGTGTCTTCTGATGCCGGCCTATCCGGCGGTGCGTTTCGTACCCGAATCGAGGCCAACAAGGGGAGCTGGCCGTGACCACATAAAAGAATGCCCGGCTCGAGGCCGGGCACCCTGCGGAGATCCGCTACCACACGCCTGCAAGCGTGAGGCTCAACAACAGTACCGCCTAGGTAGCACGCTCCCCGGCCCCGTTCAAGAACGCGCGTCTCGCGCCACGCCTTCTCTTTGCCCGGTGACGGCCTCCGACAGTGGAGTGCCGAACGATGACCTATACCCAAAACGCCTTTACCGGCCGAACCGGCGCCCGCCCGATCTCGGCCCTCACAAGGCATATCGAGCGCGAGCTCGCCGCGCGCATCGAGGACGCCGTCGACATCGATCGCAACGAGCTCTACCGGGTGCTCGACGGTGCCAAGACCAGGCTCGGGCTCAGCGCGTCCGCGCTCGAAACCCTGAAGCACCTGATCGGCTATACCCGCCCCGACGATTATAAAGCCGGCGGCACGCCGATCGCGTGGCCGAGCAATTACACCTTGGCCGAACTCGCCGGCGTAACCGTGAGCGCGATCAAGGCCCGCCTGCGCCTACTCCGCAAGCTGGCGCTGATCACCATGCGAGATGCCGCTCACGGCCGCCGACGGGGCCAACGTGGGGAATCCGGACAGATCATCAGCGCCTATGGCATCGATCTTTCGCCGCTCCGCACCCGGTTCGCAGAACTGAAGGCCGCCGCCGAGGCCCACAGCGCCTTCTCGCGGCTCGAGAAGCACGGCCGACAGGAGATCGCACGCGTGCGACGGATGGTCAGCCAGGTGCTCGCCCAAGCCGCTGACATGCGTCTGACGGGTTCGCACTGGCTGGCTCTCCAGACAGCAATCGAAGGCGCGGCTGCGCAGGCTGCCGCAGCGCGCTCCGTCCGCGACAGCACGGCATATGAGGAGGCGCTGTCTGCCTTACCCGGGATCGAGGATCTGGTCGGCCTGACGATCGACCGACATATGTTTCCTGATGAATTAGACGCCTTAGGGTCAGAATCCTCGCCCTTCATACATATACAAACCAATCCCTCCTCAAAATCCGTACAGGCTTTGCAGAAAAGTAGTTCGGACCCGGAGGTGGTCGATCCTATCGAACCGGATGGCCCGCCGTCGCCGTCGAGCAGCACGTTCAAGACCTCTCCGGTCGAGCTCGTCGAGCTGTTCCCGACAACGGCGATGTATGTCGGTGCCCAGAGGCCGACCTGGCCGGATCTCCACCGCGCCGCCGCTCGCCTGCGCACCGATCTCGGCATCCGCACCGGGACCTGGGTAGATGCGCTCGACCAGCTCGGCGTCGACGGTGCTTCCCTTGCAATCATGATCACCGCCGAGCGTCAGGCCAGGGACGAAATTCGCCTCACCCCGGGCGCGTATTTCGCCGGCATGGTGACGCGGGCGCACAGGGGTGAGCTCGATTTGCCCAAGAGCCTCTGGGGCTTCCGCACTGCCGGTTCGGCGCTGCAATGAGGAATGGGATCAGCCGTATCGCCGCTCGGACCCGACCCTTTCGTACGGTAAAGCACGAGCTCGCCGCCGTGGGCCTCCGACGTACCGATCTTCGCCGTTTTGGGCACCCAAATGGCCCCAAACCCAGCATCAAGGCCGCTGAAAGGCGACCCTTTCGTACGCTATTTCATCCTTTCCCCTCGTACGCGCGCCGCCCGGAGCGGCCTCACCCCCCTTTCGTACGGTAAAGCACGAAGATCTCGCTGAAAGGTGTCCGCGAATCGGCCGCGGTCCCCGCGAATCGCACCGATGCGACTCCTAGTGCCGCCACATGTGCGATTTCCGCCCCTCCGAACGTCGCATCGGGTCTCCTCCGGCCAACAAAGACTCGTGCTTTACCGTACGAAAGGCCCCGGCGGGCGCGCCATGCGTTGCGTTTTAGATCAAAAAGCGGCCAATCTGATGATCGAGGAGTCCACCGCATGGCCCGGTCACCCGACCCGCAAGGCACCCTGTTCCCGATCGATAGTCCCCTCCTCGGCGAAATCCTGGGGGAACGCACCGTCGCGGCCTTCCCGTTTTTTGCTCTAAAGAAGGCGCGGCAGCTCGAACCGATGAATTTCTCGGCCGAGGGGGTGAACATCGAGCTTTCGGCTGGCAAGCACGGCATCGCGACGATCTACGACAAGGAAATCCTCCTTTACGTCGCGAGCATCATGATCGATCTGCTCGATCGCGGTGGCACGACGTCGCGCACGATACGGTTCACCGCCCACGATCTGTTTCGCATCACCGGCAACAATGCCAGCAAGCGCTCCTATGCTTATCTGATCGACGCCCTCCGGCGTCTTCGTAACACCGTGGTGGAAACGAACATCGTCACCGGTGGTGAGGAAACCGAGACCAACTTTTCTTGGTTAGATCAGTTCAAGGTTGGATACGCGAACGATGTAAACGGCGAGAAGCGCGTAAAGTACATCGAGGTGACGGTTTGCGACTGGTTCTATCGCGCCGTGCACCGGGATCGTCGCTTGGCTGCCTATGATCTCGGATACTTCGACCTGGCTCCCATCGAGCGTCGTCTTTACGAGCTGGCCATGTTCAACTGCCAACCGGGCCAGACCTATCGGCTCGAACTGGAGGAGGTCGCCCAGCGGATGGGATGCGGTCTTACGCGCATCCGCGCAACCCGAAGCGAAATCGCGCGGATCGCGGAGAAGGACAGCCTCCCCGAGTATTCGCTGTCGCTCCGAAGCGAGAAGGTCCCCACGGCAGGAAGACCGCGCCTCCAGACGTTTGTCACCTTCATGGCACGACCGACGTCGAGGAAGCGCCTGCTTTCCCACGAACCAATGCTCCCTGCCTTCGAAGACGATAAGCAGGACGAAGACATCCGGGTTTATGAGGATGCGGGGGAAGTCTCCCCCTGAGGCCGCGCCACAGTCTCGGCCTGACCCCTCAGGGAAGGGCCCCCGCAATGCCCCCGAGCCCGGCTTGTCTACCCGAAGGGACATACTGTGCCTGCAGCAAGATAACGCCTCCATGGGGAAATCGCAGAATATGGTCGGGACGTACGCAAAGCACCCAGCCCGTCTCGGTGTATGGAATGGGCGCAGATTTGCGATAGAAAGTTGGAGGCGGCGGGATTGACTGGGGTTGGGACGGAGCCGTCATTCACAGGTCCAGCAACGAAGGTCGGCGGCCGGCCGTAGCGGACATTCGAGGGACTCCCGGTATCCACTTCCAAATGAGCAGACCTGGCTCATTGGAGACGGGCAGCTTCCGGGAAGCCAACTTCGGGAAGCGGTCCCTCAACGCCGCTGAGTTTTGCGTTTTGAATCGAGCCTGATGATGCAACCCGCAAGCGGGACGACCCAAGTCCAGTCGTTCATTCGCGCGAAGCTCTCGCTATGACAGCCTGAGCCAAGCGGAGGCGGGCTTTCCACGTTTTCACTGACGGATGCCCTGCGGCGAGGCCGACAAGACGTCCTTCGATCTGGGCGGACTCGCGCTTGGCCGCTTCGAGTTCTGCGGCCGTTGGCGGCGCTTGGATGTCGGCGCGCGTGCGCACCGGTGCGTCCCTTGCTCTTGCTCATCGATAGCCCGATGGTCTTAGATGCTGGTTCCGGTCAATGCAGTGCTGTGGCGGAAGGCTCATGGGCTGGCGTAAGCACCCAATTTTGGACGTTCGGCGCCTTTGACCGGGTTCTAACTACGGACAATCATTCAGCTTCGTTGGCTCGCGCACAGCGCTAGCAGATGGCCGCACAAGGCAGCCTGTACCGGGGCTTGCCGACCGGCAGCACCCAAGCCTCGGTGCACGATAGCCGCCCTCAGAGGGCGAGGTCGCTCAGGCCTGGTTGGTCGTCCGGCCGTCGGCCGAGCGGCCAACGGAATTTGCGGTCAGCCTCAGCGATCGGATGCTCGTTGATGCTGGCTAGCCGAAGGTCCATCAGGCCATCCGCGTCAAACTGCCAGTTCTCGTTGCCGTAGGCACGAAACCACTGACCGCTGTCGTTGTGATATTCATAGGCAAAGCGCACGGCGATGCGGTTGCCGCCGAACGTCCACAGCTCCTTGATGAGCCGGTATTCCAGCTCGCGCGACCATTTCCGGGAAAGGAACGCCTCGATCTCGGCACGGCCGACTGGAAAGTCGACCCGGTTCCGCCAGCGGCTGTCCGGCGTATAGGCGAGCGCCACCTTGGCCGGATCGCGGGTGTTCCAGCCGTCCTCGGCCGCCCGCACCTTCTGGATGGCGGTCTCCTCGGTGAAGGGCGGCAGCGGGGGTCGGCTCATTCCGCGTCTCCTGATGCGCCGCGCAGGGCGGCAAGTTCGGTTCTCAATCGGACGATCTCGGCGTCGCGCTCGGCGAGCGCTGCGGCGACGACGTCGGCGTCCAGCTTCTGCGGGATGTGCTGCGGGCAGTTCGTGTCCCAGGCAAGCACTTCGAACAGGATCACGCCGATCGGCTCAGCCTGCTCGCCGTCCGGCATCAGCCGCGAGACGAGCCCCGGATCGGGCTCGACAACGCGCGCGCGGCCCCAGGCCTTGACCCGGCGCCGGTGCGCATAATCCATCAGGAACAGGAACGCGTGCGGGTTTTCGGCGAGGTTGCCGGTGGTGATGAACTGCTGGTTCCCCGGCAGATCGGCGAAGCCGATGGTATGCTCGTCCACGATCCGGATGAAACCGCGCGGCCCACCCCGATGCTGCGCATAGGGCTGTCCGATCGCGCTCGCGGTGACGAGGTAAGCCGAGTTCGCCTCGGTAAGGGCGCCAGCGAGGCGATCGTCGATTTCGGTCCGGAAGCCGCCGCGTGCCTCCATACGGGCATAAGCGTCGCGCGAGCCGTGCTTGGCCTGGATCGCCTTGGTCGTGGGACTGAACGCGATGTCGCTGCTCGGGATCATCATACCACCTTCGTTTCGCCGCCGTCGACGCGGAGCGCTGTCCCCGCCACCCAGTGGATCTCGGGCGCGAACAGAAAGGCGACCGCGTTGGCGATGACAGTAGCTGCCGCCTCGGGGATGCGCAGGTCGCGCGCGATCACCAAGGGCTCGGCCCCGGCCGACCGGACCGCCTCGGCAGTCTCGGCCAGCGCCTCGGACGTGCGCGCCACCAGCGTCACGGCCTCGAAGTCGCGGGCGAGGCGGATGGCGGTCGCGCGCCCGATGCCGCGGCTCGCGCCGGTGAGGATGGCGACGCGCGGCATCAGCGACGCGCCTCAGCGATCGCCAGTGTGTCGATATATTGCCGGAAGCGGGCAATCTTGCCGTCCCGGACCGTCCAGACATGGGCATAGCGCGCGTCCGACCGCTTACCAGTCACGGAATGGACGCCGGTGAAGTCGCCCAGCGAGACAACCGTGTCGCCTTCGGCGATGAACTCGGTGGGCACCAGCGAGAAGCTCGACCATTCCGCCATGAGCGGCTTGAACAGGCCCTCGGCGACGCGCTCGGGTCCGCGACCTTCGACCTGATAGTGCCACATCGTGGTCCATTCGATGTCGGGCGCCATCAGGCCGAGCGCCCCAAGGGCGTCGCCGGTCGACAGCTTCTCGTAGAAGCTGCGGACGATGTCGGTCGGGTTGGTCATGCCGGAGGTCCTTATGCTTGTTCTGGGATGGCCGGGCGCCGGGGGCGCGGCGCCCGGTCGGGTACGTCAGCCGATGTGCCGGCCGAGGAAGTCGCGCATCGCCGCGCCGATCTCGGAAGCGTGGGTCTCCAGGGCGAAGTGGCCGCTGTCGACGAAGCGCACGTCGGCCGAAGGCACGTCGCGCTTAAACGCCTCGGCACCCGGGGGCACGAAAAACGGGTCGTTTTTGCCCCAGATCGCCAGCACCGGCGGCTGATGCTCGCGCAAATAGGCCTGGATGGTGCCGTAGAGCGCGACGTTGGTCTGGTAATCGAACAGCAGGTCGAGTTGGATCTCGTCGTTACCCGGCCGCGCCAGGTAGAAGTCGTCGAGGTTGCGGCCATCCGGCGAGACACTGGCGGGGTCGCTGACGCCGTGGGTGTATTGGAACAGCGTCGTCTCGGGCACCAGGAAGCCGCGCAGCGCGTCACGATTGGCCTGGCTCGGGTCGTTCCAATAGGCCTGTACCGGCGCGAACGCCTCCGACACGCCTTCGACATAGGTGTTGCCGTTCTGGGTGATGATCGCGGTGATCTTCTCCGGATGCTTGACGGCGAGGCGGGAGCCGACCGGCGCGCCATAATCGAAGACGTAGAGCGCAAACGTGTCGAGCCCGACCACTTCGGTGAAACGGCCGACCACATCGGCGATGTTTTCGAAGGTGTAGGCGAATTGGTCGCGGCCGGGCTGCTCGGTCATGCCGAAGCCGGGAAGATCGGGTGCCACGACGTGAAAATCGTCTGCCAGTTCGGGGATCAGGTCGCGAAACATGTGGCTGGCGCTTGGGAAGCCGTGGAGCAGCAGCACGGTCGGATGCTCCGGGTTGCCCGCCTCGCGGTAGAACAGTTTAAGGCCGTCGACGTCGGCGGTTTTGAAGGTGACGGGCATCGTGGATCTCCTGATTGGCTAGGCCTCATCGGCCACAGCCAAGAGCTATGGCCTTTCGCATTGTCGCGGCAGCGGCTATCACCGCAACGCAGACTTCCACATTTCGAGAGGCGCCGTGGACCGGTTCGAAGCGATGCGCACGTTGGTTGCAGCAGTCGACGGGGGCAGTCTGTCGGCCGCCTCGCGTTCGCTCAATGTGCCGCTTCCGACGGTCAGCCGGCGCGTGTCGGATCTCGAAGCGATGCTCGGCTCACAACTCGTGGTCCGCACCAGCCGCAAGCTGCTCCTGACCGAAGCCGGAACGGCCTATGTTGCGTCGGCGCGGCGCGTGCTGACGGAGCTGGCCGAGGCGGAGCGCGCCGCGTCGGGCGAGTATCGCGCGCCGCGTGGAGAGCTGCTCGTCACGGCGCCGATCCTGTTCGGGACTCTCAACGTCGCGCCGATCGTCCACTCCTTCCTGAGCGCGTACCCCGAGGTCAGCGTGCGGCTCGTGCTGTCAGACGGCGTGGTCGATCTGGTCGAGAACCATGTCGATGTCGCGGTCAGGATCGGACAGCTACCCGACAGTGCACTCGTCGCGCGCCGCGTCGGGGACATCCACTGGGTCGTATGCGCAAGCCCCGACTATCTCGACCGGCGTGGGCAACCGAGCGAGCCCGCCGAGCTGGCCGACCACGCGTGCATCGCGTTCGAGGGATTGCAGCGTTACCGAGAGTGGCCGTTCGTCGATGCGGCCGGCGTGCAGCGGCAGGTCATCATTGCCCCCCGGTTCTCGGTCAACACGGCGGAGGGCGTCACCGGCGGCGCCATGGCCGGGCTCGGGATCGCGCGCGTGCTGTCCTATCAGGCGGCCGATGGCGTGCGCGACGGTACGCTGGTCCCGATCCTCGCGGGGTTCGCGCCACCCGCGATGCCGGTGCAGCTCGTCCATGCCGCCCACCAGCAGCAGCCGCTCAAGCTGCGCGCCTTCCTCGATTTCGTCGCGCCGAGGCTGCAGGAGCGCCTCCGCGCCATCGCGGCCCGGTTCGAGCCTGGCGAGCCTCGGTCGAGCCGCCGGCTGAAGCCGGCCATGATCACTGAAGCGGTCGCTCGGTAGCCGGCGATCGGGTGCATGTCGGCGGTAGCCTTCAGCGCATCGGGCGACTGCGAGATCAGTGCGAAGGAGATGAGCGAGGGCAGATTCCGGGAAGCTGCGGTGCAAGAGGACGGCAAATTTGGTCGCTTCCTGCTTGGCAGGTTCGGGCCATGACGACTCACGTCCGGCCATCCGACTGGATTCTAACGCCTCCCGGAACCGGCCATCTGTTCATCCCGGCTGTGCGGGCACCGATCGGGTATCTCTCACCTCCAGTTTTCAAAAAACTAAGCGGGCGGTCGATGCCGCAGCGACGGAAAGGATCGGGTGCGCCGTTGAAGGAGGCGTAACAAGGAGAGCAAGACGATGAAACTACCTTATGCCGCCGTTCTGACCGCTGCCTTGGCGCTGTCCAGCACAGTGCAGGCACAGAGCGTCAACCAGCGTCAGGGAAGCCAGCAGGAGCGCATCGATCAGGGTGTAAGGAGCGGTCGCCTGACCGCCGGCGAAGCCGTTCGTGACGAACGCCAGCAGGGCCGCATCGACGCGACCGAAGCGCGGATGCGCAGCAATAACGGCGGTCACCTGAACGGCAACCAGCGTGCGCGGCTGGAGCATCGGCAGAACCGGGCAAGCGCTCACATCTACACCAGCAAGCACAACGGTCGGCACTACTGAGTGCGTGTCGCCGAGGGCGGCGTCATTGCCCCCGCCACTCGAATACCTGTGAGGAGAACATCATGAAGAAGATCCTGTTGGCCGCGCTCGCGGCTGGAGCAGCTTTTACTTCCGTCGCCCCCGCGCAGGCCCGGCAGGGCTGCGGTATCGGTGCCCACCGTGGTCCAGCCGGCTATTGCCGTCCCAATCGTGGTGGCGCGATCGTGGCGCGGGGCGTTCGGATCGGCGTCTTCTATCCTGGCCGCGGCTACTGGGATGGTCGTCGCTATTACGGCCACCGCTATCGCTGGCACGGCGGTTGGCGGTATCACTAGGCGCCATACGCCGCAGGAGCGATACGCGCCCCTGCGGCTTCCCGCGACCATGGATCCTGCCGCGCGACCGGCGACCCGGTGCCATGAAGGCCAACCGCATGACGACGATATCGCTAATCACGTTGGGACGCACGGCGTTGACGGTGGCCTTGCTGGCGCCTGCGGCGGCCTGCGCGAAGCCTGCCGACCAAGCCGCACCGGCGAAACACGAAGCCGCCGTGACTGCGGCCGGCGTGACCCTGTCGACGTTCGTATCCCGGCATGAAAGGAAACTGCTGGCCTATGATACCGATGGCGACGGCAAGGTCAGCCGCGCCGAGTTCGTGGCGGCGGCCGAGGCCGGCAAGAGCGATCCCGCGCGACGTTTCGTTAAGCTCGACACGAACGGCGACGGGCTGCTCGACAAAACGGAGATCGAAGCGATGCTGACCCGCCGCTTCAAGCGCCTGGATACGAACTGCGACGGCGTGCTCAGCGCCAGTGAACGTGCCGCAGTCCATGCGCGCAAGGCGAAGGACGCGGGCGACGGTTCGGTGTCCTGATATGGATCGACCGATATGGCCATAGGGCGGCGCGCGCTTGAGCATTCACGATCCGGACTCCACGCTGATCGAGCGGGTCGGTCGCGGCGAACCTGCTGCGGCGCGATTGCTCGTGGCCGCGAAGCTTCCGCGTATCCTAGGTCTGGCGACGCGTATGCTGCGCAACACCGCCGAGGCCGAGGATGTGGCGCAGGAGGCGTTCGTCCGTGTCTGGCGCAACGCAGGGACTTGGCAGCCCGGTCGCGCGCGGTTCGACACCTGGCTGCATGCGGTGGTGCTCAACCTGTGCCGCGATCGGTTGCGCCGTCGACGCGAGATCACCGTCGACGCCCTGCCGGAGCCGGTCGACCCGACGCCGGACGCCGAAGCCGGCTTGATCGAGGCGGAACAGGGCGACGCGGTCGCGACGGCGATCGGAGCGTTGCCGGAGCGTCAACGCGAGGCGATCCTGCTGGTACATTATCAGGACCTATCGGGTGCGGAGGCCGCCGCGGTGATGGACATCAGCGTAGAGGCGCTCGAATCGCTGCTGGCGCGCGGGCGACGCACGTTACGCTCCCGGCTGGCGGAACCGCAGGAGGGAACGGATGCCTGAACCATTGACCCTCGCGCGCTTCAAGGAGTTGGCGGACACTTATGGGGCGGTCGTCGCGCGCTGGCCCGAGCAGCATCGCGAGGCCGCGATGGCGATTGCGTCGCAGCCCGCCGGTCGCACTATTCTCGAACAGGCCTCCGCACTCGATAACGCGCTCGACACGTGGAGGGTGTCGCCGCCTGACGAAACGTTGCGAGCGCGCGTGATCGTCAGCGCGCCAGTGTCGGCTCGAACGCCTATGACGCGCGCGCGGCTTTGGTGGTCGGGCGTCGGCATAGCCGCCGCGCTCGCCGGCGCGACTGCGGGAACGGCCGCCGTCGCGATCACCGCGCCGGTCGAGGCGACGTCGGATAGCGCAACGTCATTCGGCGACGTCACCTGAGTGGAGACCTGATCGATGGGTAAGCTTCGTATCGTCCTGGCCGCTTCGATCATCCTAAACCTGTTTCTCGCAGGAGCGCTGGTCGCCGGCATCATCTCGCTACGCTCGGGCGCCCGGATGATCAACGCGGGGTCGATGCGGATCGCGGGCGCCGAACTGCCGCTGTCGGAGCGACGCCCCTTTCGAACGGCGCTGCGTCAGGTGCGCCGCGCGATGCACCCGACGCTTGTCGAAGCGCGCACCGCGAAGGCGGAGGCGGCGATGCTGCTGCGACAGCCAGTGGTCGATCAGACCGCGGTCACCGCCGCACTCGACCGTGCGCGGGTGGCGGACATGGCGGTTCGGGCGGCGGTTGAGCGGCGGGCAGTAGTCTATGCCGCGACGCTGCCGACCGAAGACCGAGGAAAGCTCGCCGACGCGATCCAGCGGCGGGCCAGCAAGGGGCGCCCGGCGACCGACTGATCGTCAGCGACGGAAAGTCGGCGCACACCCGTTGAAGAGGCAGTGGATCTCCACCGAGGTACAACCATTGGCCGCCCAGCCCGCCACCGTCTCGCCCGCCGCGATCGCGCTCAACCGCTTCGGCCTGGGTGCGCGGCCTGACGAGGCGGCGCCAGCCGACCTGCAGCGTTGGCTCGTCGACCAGTTCGCGCGGTTCGACGTGCGTCCTGCCTCCTTTGCTACGCTCGACGACGCCGGCACTGCGGTGAAGAAGTACCGCGAGCAGCAGCAGGCCAACCGCCAAATGGCCAGGCAGGACGGCGCGACTGACGCCAAGGCCGATCTAAAGGTGGAGCGCAAAGATTTTCGCCAGGATGTGCAGGCGCTGTACCGCGACGGAGTCCAGGCCCGCGCCGACAGCGCGCTCACGACCGAGGCGCCGTTCGTCGAACGCATGGTGCATTTCTGGTCCAACCATTTCTGCGTTTCGGTCGACAATGCGCGCGTCACCGCCTTCGCGGGCGCGTTCGAGCGTGACGCGATCCGCCCGCATGTGCTGGGCCGCTTCGCCGAGATGACGCTGGCGGTCGAGCAGCATCCCGCGATGCTGATCTACCTGAACCAGTTCCAGTCGATCGGCCCCGACAGCCCGGCCGCCGCGCGCAACCCCGATCGCAAGCGCGGGCTGAACGAGAATCTCGCGCGCGAGATCATGGAGTTGCACACGCTCGGGGTGCGTTCGGGCTACACGCAGGCGGACGTCACCGAGTTCGCGCGCGCGCTGACCGGGTGGACGGTCGACGGTTTGGGCGGCGGACGCGCGGCAGAGGGCGATCCCGACCGGTTCACGTTCCGTCCGGGCCAGCATGAGCCCGGCGCGCGGACAATCCTCGGCAAGCGCTACGCGCAGAACGGCGAGGCGCAGGCCCGCGCAGCGCTGATTGACTTTGCACACGCACCGGCGACCGCGACCCACATCGCCACTAAACTCGCGCGCCACTTCGCTGGCGATGACCCACCACCGGCGATGGTCGCGCGGCTTGCGGAGAGCTTCGCGCGGAGCAACGGCGACCTACCGACCGTTTATCGCGCGCTCATCGCCTCGCCCGAGGCGTGGGTGCCGACGCCGACCAAGTTCAAGACGCCGTGGGAGTGGACGATCTCGTCGCTGCGCGGCGTCGGCCATCGCAACGTTGGCGAGATACAGATCGCCGCGCTCCAGACCCAGCTCGGCCAGCGGGTATGGAAACCGGGTGCGCCCGCCGGCTGGGACGACGTTGCGGCAAGCTGGTCCGGCTCCGACGCGCTGCTGCGCCGGGTCGAGATCGCGCAGCGGCTCGCCGCTCCGCTCGGCGAGCGCGTCGACGCTCGGGTCATCGCCCCTCGGATCATGCCCGCCTCGCTCAGCGCCGCGACCGCCGCCCAGATCGCCCGTTCCGAAAGCCCCGTCGGCGCGATCGCGTTGATGCTGGTCTCGCCCGATTTCCTTAGGAGGTGATCCGATGATCGCTCGCCGCCAGTTACTCGCCCATGCCGCGCTCGGCGCGGGTGCGCTGTTCGTCGCCCCCGGTCTGGCCCTAGCCACCGTGCCGACCGAGCGCCGCTTCGTCTTCATCATCCAGCGCGGCGCCGCCGACGGGCTCGACATCCTGCGGCCGACCGGTGACCCGGCGTTCACGGCCCTACGCGGCGGGCTGATCGGCGACGCCGCCGCGGGCACGAAGCTCGACGCCATGTTCACGCTGCACCCGTCGTTGATCGAGGTCGGCCGAATGTACGGCCAGGGCCAGGCGCTGTTCGTCCATGCCGTCGCCTCGCCCTATCGCGACCGCTCGCATTTTGACGGGCAGAACGTGCTCGAGACCGGCGGCGCGAGGCCCTATGCGGTGCGCGACGGCTGGCTCAACCGGCTGGTGACGATGCTGCCGCGCTCCAGCGATGAGGCGATCGCCATCGCCGCGACGGTCCCGACCGCGCTGCGCGGGCCCGTCCAGGTCGCCTCGTTTGCGCCCTCGGCGCTGCCCCATGCGGCCGACGACCTGATGACCCGCGTCACCGCGCTCTACGACGCCGATCCGCAGCTCCACCCGGTATGGCAGGCAGCGCTCGAGACCAGGGGCCTCGCCGCCGATGTCGCCGCAGGCCAGGACCCGGCCAGCCTCGGCCGGCTCACCGCCAGCTTCCTGACCAAGAGCAACGGCCCGCGTATAGCCATGCTAGAGACGCTTGGCTGGGACACGCACAGCGCGCAAAAGGGCCGGCTCGCGAACCAACTCAAGAACCTTGACGCGATGCTTGCAGCGATGCGCGACGGGCTGGGTGCGGCGTGGGCGACGACGACGGTGCTGGTCGCAACCGAGTTCGGGCGGACCGTAGCGGTCAACGGCACGGGCGGCACCGATCATGGCACCGGGTCGGTGGCAATGCTGGTCGGCGGCGCGGTCAAGGGCGGCCGGGTCGTGTCCGACTGGCCGGGCTTGGCACCGAGCAAGCTCTATCAGGCGCGCGATCTGCGCCCGACCAGTGCGCTCGACGCGTTGATCGCCGGTGCCGCAGCCGAAAGTCTTTCGCTAGATCCCGAGCGTGTCGGACGTGACCTCTTCGTACAGACGACGAGCGACCGCCCGATGTCTGGCCTGATCAGGACTCGATCAATGCAATCATAACTGTACTTGGCTTGCGATATCGAGATTAGCTCGTCTGCTTGCCCATCGTATGCGTTAACGACCGACTTCCGGTTATTTAGACCCAATTCCGCCCATTCGCCCGCGCCTTTCCGATGCCCGATACCAGCCGCCCGTTCATGTGAGCAGGCCGACCGCTTAAGCGAGGCCAAGCAGCATCGCCCGACAGCTGCTGTGGAGGACAAACCCGTCGTTGCGGCGGACGGTAGTAAATGAACAGTTATGGACTAGAGTCGGGCCACGGTGAGAGGATCTGGAATGGCTAGAAAGGTGCGCTTCGCCTGCTTCGCGCACGCGGAAGTCGAGCTGCGGCGTTTGCGGGCCTTGTGGCTCTCTCTGCAGTTTGGCTTCGAGGTCGCCGGCGCCCAGACTAGGGCTAGGGTGAGGGGAAATAAGGCCGTCGGGGTATCGCCGCTGACGCTCGCTGACGGAACGAAGGTGACCGACTCTCACTACGACTTCATAGGCCAGACCAAGTCACAGATGCCTCGCTACGCACGAGAAGTTATTTTCGTGCGTTTGATATCCACGCTGGAGGTCTTCCTCGTGGACTTGGTGCGCGACCTCTTCGTCCACGACAGTTCGCTCTTTCACGATCAGAAAAAAATCTTGGAGATCTCCCACGCCGAGCTGCTCGGCACGAACGATCTCACCCATTTGCGCAACAGGCTGATAAATGGTGAATTACGCCAACTTCATTCGAAAGGCATGCGCGAAACGGCGAAATACTACGACGCACGGCTGCGACTGGGGTTCGCCTCGCTAGGCCTAGATCTTGCGACGTTTTGGGAGATGGTCGATCGACGACACCTTCTCGTCCACCGCCTCGGTCGAGCCGACGAGCAGTATCGCAAGAAGTATGGCTACGATAAGAAGGCCGCCCTCACAATCAGTCCGGAATATCTAGAACTCGTCCTCAACCTCGCCGACCAGTTCATCGCCAAGATGGAGGCCAGAGTGTCGGAGGTGATCGCACCTCCTGCGGACAGACCAGACCGGGCGGCCGATCGAATAGAGATCCATCTTGAGGCGGCGGCGACCTCAACCGAAGGCGACCTCGCGCTGCGCCCCGGATTTGTGTTCGTCGTCAACGACCGGGATGTCGGCGAACGTACCGCTGTCCTTCGCGACATCCTGATGAGCGACCAGCCGCTGGAAGACGGTGGCCGCATCCTGGAGCTTGGCGGAACGACGGATGAGACCGACAGCTATGTTCGCGAACTGAAGCGCCGTGAGCGACGCGGGCTCCTCACATACGTTATTTTGAACAAGAAGCGCGTCAAGCATCGGGCGTCTTCGCGGAAGCTGCGCGCGCCTGAGGAGGGCGTGCTGCACGCTGTCGCCCGCAAACTGCCGGCAGAGCCGTGGCCAACCGGCATCCACAAGGAGATCGCGGCAGAACTTGGTATCTCCAAGTCGGCGTGCTCACGCGCCATAAAGGTCATCCGCAACGATCCTGATCTCTATGCTCTGATGGGCACTCGGTCGCCGCCGGAGATTGTGGCTGAGGCTGAGCAGATCACTGCCGCCGGGGCAGCCTCGTAGAAGAGTCTTGCGCATTCCCCGTGGAAGAAGGTTCAACTGCTAGTCGCCAAAATCGTGGGGGATTAACGATCATGATTTGCAGAGGTGTTGTCGAATGGACGATTGGGCGGCTGCGTGGCGCCCGCCCTGTCTTCCAGCAACGTTTTGATCGGGCCGCTTAGGCTAATGATCCAGCCGGCTGGATCATCATGCAGCAATGACACCATGATTGGAGCGGCGAGCCGCTATGACATCAATCGGTTCTCTGAATTGCGGTAACGTGATAGTGCAAATCGGCGCAGACGAAGATGCGACGATCGGCGGTACGGTGCGACAACTCACCCGATTATGTTCTGATTGGCGGAGCCGGCGGTATCCTCACATCAAAGGCTAAAAATGACCGCATCGGATCTTCCATTGGTGCCCGCCTCCAAGTTTGAAGTGTCGCCGTCCCCCACCGAAGCAGCGATTCGGCGCTGCAAAGTTCGAGCGGTCCCTGTCGGTCGTCGTCTGAGGGTGTTCGCGACGGATCCGACGCTCCGCGACAGCCTGGACACGCTTCACCTCAGCGAGGCCACCGTGTTGGTACCGTGGGAGGGGAGCGAAGACGAACCGTTGGGCGTCGGACCATGCGGCGAATATCTGGAAGTCGTCGACGTCGATCCGGCAAGCGGCTGCGCATACGAACCGGTGGACCTGAACGATCCTTTCTTGCTGGCATCCGATGGGCTGAAGCCAACGGAGAGCGACCCGAAATTCCATCAACAAATGGTCTACGCCGTCGCGATGACGACGATCGGGCATTTCGAGCGTGCGCTCGGTCGCACGGCATTATGGGGCCAGCATCGCCGAACGTGGGTGGAGGACGGCGAAAGGCAATGGCGCGACGCGTTCGTACGGAGATTGAGGATCTATCCGCATGCGCTGCGCGAGCCGAACGCCTATTACAGTCCAGCCCACAAGGCCCTGCTCTTCGGCTACTTTCCGGCAGAGGCTCCTGCGGGCAGCCTGATTCCTGGTACGATGGTGTTCACGTGCCTAAGCCACGACATCATCGCGCACGAAGTCACCCATGCCCTGCTGGACGGCCTGCATAGGCGCTTCCAGGAGTCGACGAATCCGGATGTCGCCGCCTTCCACGAGGCGTTCGCCGACATCGTCGCCATCTTCCAGCACTTCAATCTGCCGGGTCTGCTGGAGCATGAGCTTCAGCGCACCAGGGGGGACCTGGGACTTGGGGATGAGATGGCGTCGCTGGCCAGGCAGTTCGGGCAGGGCATCGGTCGATCATCCGCCCTCCGCTCGGCCATCGGCCACGACGTTGGCGACTTTCGATCCCTGACGGAACCACACGACCGCGGGGCGATACTGGTCTCAGCCGCCTTCGCTGCCTTCCTCGCGATCTACAATCGGCGGACCGCCGATCTCATCCGCATAGCCAGCGGCGGCAGCGGCGTCCTCCGGACGGGTCGGCTGCATCCGGATCTCGTCGCGCGCCTGTCGGCAGAGGCCCGGAAGGCGGCGACGCACGTGCTTCGGATGTGCATCCGCGCCCTCGACTACTGCCCGCCGGTCGACATCACGTTCGGCGAGTATCTACGCGCCATCATTACGGCCGACGTCGACATCGTGCCCGACGACACGCTGGGATACCGCACCGCATTCCTGGAGGCGTTCCGCGCCCGCGGGATCTACCCGGACGATCTGCGCACCGTCTCCGCGGAATCGCTTCAATGGGACGAGCCGGACTTCGAGGTGGATGGTCTCGGCGATCTGGTCCGATCGCTGGACCTGGGCTGGGACATCGCCGCCGACAGGGCCCAGGCCTACAAGCATCACATGGCCAACCGCGAAAAGGTGCATGTCTTCCTGAACGAGAGAATGAACGGGAATCTGGCGTGGCAGTTCGGGCTGGACGCCAGCGCCGGCCCTGGTGGCAGCGAGGGCGGCCACGGTCGGTGCGAATGTCTCGCCCCCGATGCGGACGACCTGCCGTTCCGTTTCGAAGTCCATTCGGTTCGGCCGGCACGCAGGGTCGCACCGGATGGATCGTTCGTCACCGACCTGGTCGTCGTGCTCGCGCAGCGGCGCTGCGTCGCGTTCGACGTCGGACGCGATGAGGGCTTCTGGTTTCGCGGCGGGTGCACCCTGCTCATCGATACTCGGCAAGGTCGCGAGCGCATCCGCTACTGCATCTCGAAGAACGTCTCGAGCGCGGATCGGCGGGAACGCCAGCGGCTCTTCTCGACCGACGGGTCCAGCCAGTCCCTATCTCAACTCTATTTCGAAGCGGACGGGGCGGAGCCCTTCGCCATGCTGCATAGGGGTTTCTGAGCTTGCCCGAAGACACGACGCGCATCCGCGTACGAACGTACCGGCAGGGTCTCGGTGACTGCCATCTGGTCACGATAATGCAGAACGGAGACCCCGTGTTCCGCATTCTCATCGACTGCGGCGTCTATCAGACGACATCGGGCGGCGCGGACTTCATCCGGCGCTCCGTGCGTGACGTCATCGATGAAACGGGCGGGCACGTCGACGTGCTGGCGGTGACGCACGAGCATTGGGACCATGTCTCCGGGTTCAACCAGGCGCGTGACCAGTTCGCGCTTCCAGGCGAACCCGCGGCCGCCGACAAGCTGAGCGTCGGGGAGGTCTGGATGGGATGGACGGAGGATCCCGCCGACCCCGTGGCGCAGCGGATCGGCCGGGAGCGCGGGGAGGCGATCAGACGCGTTGCAGCGGCCGCCGAGGCGGCGAAGAGGTACGGCGCCGCTTCGCTCGCAAGCGGCCTGGACGGCGTGCTCGGCTTCTTCGGTGGCGCTCGTCGCACGACGGCCGATGCGCTGGAGACCGTGCGTTCGCTCGCGACCGCTCCCCGCTACTGCCGGCCGAGCGATCCCCCGCGACGGCTGGTGGAAGGGGTGACGAGCTACGTTCTCGGACCGCCGCTCGATCCGGCCGCGCTCTACCGCCTCAGCGACGACAGCGAGACGTACAGCATCGAGTCGCCGCGGCCAGCGCAGGCGCTATTCGACGCGGTCGACGGAGTTAACGGCAAAGGTGCACGCGACGATGCACGGCCCTTTCACCGGCGGCAGGAGATTCCAGCCCCATTCTTCGAAGCAGGAACAACCCCGATCGCCCATGAGGAACCGGACTTCTTCGAGCGTGCATATTGGGGCGAACCCGTTGAATCCGGCGATCAGCAGTGGCGGCGGATCGACCACGACTGGCTGGGGGCATCGCGCGAATTCGCCATCAAGCTCGACAACGCGACGAACAACACGAGCCTCGTCATCGCGCTCGAGATCGAGAAGTCGCAGAGGACGCTGCTCTTCGTCGCCGACGCGCAGGTCGGCAGCTGGCTGTCATGGGGCGGGCTCACCTGGGATCTCGGTGCTCGCAAAGTCACCGGCGCCGATCTGATCGCGCGCACCGCCTTCCTAAAGGTGGGGCACCACGGAAGCCACAACGCGACCCTGCGCGGCCAGGGCCTGGAGCGGATGAAGGACCTCATAGCCTTCATCCCGACCGACGAGACCCTGGCGAAGAAGGTGGGGTGGGGGAGAATGCCACTGCCGAACCTGGTCGGCGCGCTGGAGCGGCAGGCCGACGGCCGAGTCGTGCGGACGGATCAGGACTTCGCGGCCAACGAAGGCGCTTCTCCCGAACTCCGGGCATTCGCCAAACGGCTCACAATGACCGACCTCTATTACGAGATCGAAATTGGATGACGACGGGCCCGTCGATCAGCGACCGAAACGTGGCGTCCAGCGGTCAACCAGATCGCGCTGCTCGGCCTCGGGGTCGTCGTCTTCGGGTTCATCGGCCGACGCGCAGGTCAGCAGCGTGAGCACACGTCCATAGCCTCCCAAGCCGATCGCTTCCTCGCGCCCGTGCACCCGACCTTCGCAATCGTACCAGTCGGCAATGTCGACATCCGCATCGCGCCTCCCGGCGCGAAGAACCGCACCGCCGTCGCCTGCGAGCAACGCGGACACCGACCCTGGTGGCAGACGGTCGCCGCGTTTAAGCCAGCCGCGCCGGGCGTGCGGTTTCATCGCCTCGGACATCTGGCAGTATTCGATGGTCCCGCCGCGGCTGACGACAAGCGCCATGGGGTCGTGGCTCATCTCGGCGATGCGCAGACCGGTCGCGCTGAGTGAGGTCTGGAACGCATCGGCTATCTCGGTGAGGAGATCGAGGCAGAGCTCACGTCGCGTCAGCAGCGGCCGTAGCAGCGCTCTCGGCATTAGCAGCCCGGAAGCGAAGGCGTCGGCCTCCTGCTCGAACGGGTCCGGCGATCCCTGGCCGGCACGGCTCACATGCAGGCCGGTCGACAGGAGCTGATCGCAGTGGCCGTCGAGGAAGTAGTGGCCGAGCTCGTGCGCGACGCTGAACCGCTGGAAACCGATGCTCGCCACGTTCGTCGAATAGAGGATCCCGAAGGAGTCCCCATGACGAAGCAGCATGCCCGAGACCCCCTCGACTTCGGCCGGCTTCGCCTGCACCTCGATCCCGTGTTCCTCGGCGATCGCGAACGGATCGACCGAGGGTGCGACGATCCCCATCTCGGTGACGATCGCCTCCGCCCGCTGCTTGGCCAGCTTGAGACGACTCGCGAGGTTCAAGGTTCTCCTTCCCCACCGTCACGATCACGCGAACGCTTGGCCAGCATCTCGAGAAAGCTGTCCGCCAGTTCGCGGTCGCTCGAACTCAGATTCGCGACATGGCGAAAGAGCGGGTCGGCAGCCGTCGATCGCGCCATGTCCTCGGTGCGTCCCAGCAGATAGTCGGTCGTGACCTGAAGCGCGTTCGCGAGGCGTCGAAGGTTCTCGAACGACGGCTTGCGCGCACCGCCCTCGAAATGGGCGATCGAACTCTGTGGCAGGCGCGACTTGGTGGCCAAGGCGGTCTGGCTGAGTTCCCTTGTCTCCCTCGCTGTCCGCAGGCGACCCGGAAACGGATCGTCTGGGCTCTCATCGGTTATGGCGATTTCGCTATACTCCACTTGACGATTCACTATCTGGGCCTCATATACCGCCATAATCTGCATGGTAAACCCGCCATAGGCAAGGCCACACCGTCCAGACGTCGTTCGTCTCGTCGCAAGAAAGGGTCTCACCATGCACAACGTCACATTCTTCAACGTCGGAAACGCCGATTCCTGTCTGATCAAGCTCAAGAACGGCCGCACGGCAATGTTCGACTTCGCCGACATGCGGGACCCGGCGGATGCCAAGGACAAGCGCTGCGACCTCGAGGCGGAACTGCGCGACCGGCTCGGTGACGAGAAGGAGATGGACGTAGTCGCGTTCACCCATCTCGACCGGGATCATACCCGGCGGGCCACCGAGGTGTTCCATCTCGATCACGCGAAGAAGTATCAGGGTGAGGGCCGCATCCGCATCAAGACGCTCTACGTCCCGGCCGCCGCCATCCTCGAAGAGGGGCTCGAGGACGAAGCCCGGATCATCCGGCAGGAGGCGCGCCACCGGCTCATCGAAGGCAAGGGCGTGCGCATCTTCTCGCGCCCGGAGACGCTCGACGGCTGGCTCCTCGACCACGGCATCGACCCGGACACGCGGCGCAACATGATGAGCGACGCCGGCACCCTCTGTCCCGAGTTCAACCTCGCGGCCGACGGCATGGAGCTCTTCGTGCATTCGCCCTTCGCCGAGCACTGCACCGATGGCACGCTGGTGATCCGCAACGACGCCGCGATCTTCATGCACGCGACGTTCCTCGTGGAAGGCGAGAAGACGCGGATGATCCTGTCCGCAGACGTGACCCACGGCGTGATCGAGGACATCGTCCGCGTCACTCGCGCGAATGGCAACGACGATCGTCTTCTGTGGGACATCAACAACATTCCGCACCATTGCAGCTATCTCTCGCTGTCCGACACAAAGGGGACCGAGAAGACCGTGCCGAGCGAGCGGCTCAAATGGCTGTACGAGACCCAGGGGCAGGTGGGCGGTCTGATCGTCTCGACCAGCTGCGAGATCCCGCACGGCGACAGCACGCAGCCGCCCCATCGGCAGGCGGCGAACTACTACAAGGGCGTCGCCAAGTCGAAGAGCGGCTCGTTCCTTGTGTCGATGGAGACGCCGAACACCGCGAGCCCCAAGCCGATGGAGATCGAGATCCGGCGCACGGGCGCTACGTTGCGCAAGGTCGTGCTGACGGCGACCGGCGCGCTTCTCGGGAACGCCGCGCCGCGTGCGGGTACGCCTCGGTGAGCGACGAAGGCGTCCCCGCGCTGCGCGCTCGCCGGGCGCGCGACTTCGCCACCTACCTGCGCACGGTGACGGAATATCCCTACGCCACGCTCATCTCGATCGAGGCCGAGGGACCGTATGACGCCGTCATCATCGACGTCGAGCCCGAACTCCCGCAGCGCCGGGTCGTCGACATCCGCGACCACGAGCGGATCAGGATCGAATTCGATCTCGAAGACGCGGATGTGCCGCGCGCCTTCGCGGAACGCGACGATTTCCCCCTCGGTCTCGTCCATACGAACTACAGCTCGCGCGACATGCGGTGCTGGCTGTGCCTGTGGGAGGAGAGCTGGTCCGAGGCGAAGGCGCGTCTCGATCCGGAGACGCTTCTCATCAGGTTGCGCACCTGGCTCGAACGCACCGCGAAAGGCGAGAACCACGGCGACGGCCAACCGCTCGAGCCCCTTCTTCAGAACACCTCAAGTACGCTGATAGTGCCGCCCGGGGGAACCGAAGGCGGCGAGCCGTTGGTGGCGATGGGGATCGATCAGAGCGCCGGCGTCAAGGTGGTTCGCCTGGGGGTCGGAACAGGCGCGCCGGCCCACCAGAGGATCCGCATCTTCGAGGTGGACGCGCCGTCTTCCGTGCATCGCGCTTTCGCGCTGATGCCCCGGACGCTGGCCGCGCTGGACGCGATCGCCGAGAGCCTGGGCGCGGGCTTTATGCAACGGCTTCGCGATTGGCTCCGAAAACCGGAACTCGATAGTTCGGCGTCGATCCTGATCGTGCTGAAACTGCGGACTGCCGCCTCCGCCGACGGCGGAGCCGAAGAGGTCGATGTCAGGGCGTTTGCGCCCAATCTCAGCGCGGGCGACCTAGGCGTCGCGCTGGGCGTCATGTTTCCCGGCGTGGACGGCGGGAAGCCGGTTCCGCGGCTGACAGCGGGAGATTGCGTCCCGGAATCCGTCGGCATCGAGCCGTGGCGGGTCATCCAGCGCCTCGACCGTGCCGCCGCCCGCACCCTGTCGGGGAGCCCGGGGGCGGGTGACCGACGCATCCTGGCGATCGGAGCCGGAGCGATCGGATCGAACATCATCGATGCGGCGGCGAGGACCGGAAGCGCCACCTGGACCATCGTGGACGACGATGTCGTGTTTCCGCACAACACCGTTCGGCAGGCCCAGGGGGACGCAGACGTCGGCACCGCTAAGGCGACCTCGCTCGCCAACCTGGTGAACGCCCGACTGGCCGAACCGGTCGCGACCGCGATCGTCGCCAACGTCCTCGCACTTGGCGACCAGGCGGAAGCGCTGCACCAGGCAGCGGCGTCCGCAGATCTCGTCGTCGACCTCACCGCCTCACCCGTCGCGCTGCGCGCCTTAACCGCCATGCCCGGCCTTCGTCGCGCAGCCAGCCTATTCTTCGGGCCGGACGGCAGCGATCTGGTGCTTCTCGCCGAGGACGGCGAGAGGACGATCCGGCTCGACGAGCTCGAGGCGCAATACTTCTGGGCAAGCGCACGCATGCCGGATCTCGAGGGTCATCTCGATACCGGCCGGCTGGACTTCGTCCGCTATGCCAACGCCTGCCAGGACCTGACGCGTCCATTGCCGCCCTGGAAGGTGCTGACACTCTCGGCCATAGCCGCGCGGCAGCTCGAGCTTCTGGAAACCACGGCGTTGGCCTCCATCACGGTCTGGCGGCTGAACGACGCGAGCGCCGAGATCGAACGCGTCGACGTGCCGGTCGCCGCGCCCAGGCGTGCGCAGCTTGGCGAGTGGCGGGTGTCGGTCTCCGATCATGCCGAAAAGACGATGGACCTGCTCCGCCGCGCCGCCCTGCCATCGGAGACCGGCGGGGTCCTGCTAGGGGTTGTGGATCTCGATCGCCGGACGGTGCACGTCACCGGGGTGCTGCCCGCGCCAGCCGACAGCGAGCACGGACCCGCGTTCTTCGTCCGCGGAGCAGCCGAGCTCCGAAGCGACGTGGAGGCGATCATTCGCCGATCCGCCGGCGTCCTCAGCTATGTCGGGGAATGGCATTCACATCCCAAGCGAGCCGAAACTCAGCCAAGCGACGACGACGAGACGCTCTTCGCGAAGCTGCATGAACGGATGGGTCCGACGGCCAAGCCATACTGCATGTCCATCATCGGCGACGCGGGATTGTGGATACGTATGGCCTCGTCCCGCGCGGTGGCCGGCGAAGCCCTGTGGGAGCGACGGTTCTTCCATAAGTTGCGGTCGACAACCTCGGGATAACAATATCACCGCGCGCGGAGCTGGGGAGCGGGCAGCAAGCCGCTATCAGGAAGGGAAGTCATAGGCGGATAAGACCGCGGAAAGCTTGATCGCGCCGGGTGGCAGGCGGTACCCAGGAATTTCCCACGCGACGTCATGCACGACAGGAGTCGGCGGCAGCGAGCGACGGCGGAACAGATTGGCGCGCCATTCCCAGCGCCCTTTCTCATAGTTCCAATGCTTCTTCGGCACGAACTCGGTCAGCGCCCAAGTCCACGGTTGCATGGCGTAGTGGACTTTCGCGTCGGCCGCGCGCGGCGCATATGGTCCGGGCGCGAGACCGAGCACCTCCTGCAGTCGGCCTTCGTCAAGAAGGAGACCTGCCTTCTGGGCCTCCCGCGCCATCCATTCGAGCGGATATTTCGAGATGCCGCTCTCCGCTTCGGGCCAGCCGCCGCCGACGTCGCAATGCGTTCCCGGGAACCAGACCTCGCGTATGTCGCGTCCCGCGACCTGCTTGAACCAGTTGACCCGGAAGAATCCGCGGCGCTCGTCCAACGCCTTCGCATGGCGCACGGTCTTTACGTCCGGATTGTCGCGCGCGAAAGGTATCGTGAGCGGGCTGCCGATCCAGCCCACAGAATTTACCGTGTCCCAGACGCCGAGGAAATGTGTCTGGCAATCCCTGCTCGAGATCGTCTTCTTGAAGTCCCGCGCCAGCTGCGCGCACTCGTCGAACGGCGCGCCGTCCTCTGCCTTCGCGATCGCCCAGAGCATTTCGACGGCGTACGGGACGAGCGGATCGTTGCCCTGCATGGCCAGGCCGTAGAGATGCAGCATCGCGCTCAGCACGCGCGCCGTGTATGCGCCGCGGCTGAACCCGAAGATGTAGACGTGGTCGCCCTCCTGGTAGGTATCCATCAGGAAGCGGTAGGCGTCGGCGACATCGTCCTGCAGCCGGTAGCCGAACGCCAGGCCCGCGGTCCTCGCGATCCAACCGCCGGTCCTCGTGCCTATGCCGTTTGGCGCGCGCGTGCCGATGCCGGGATGATAGTACACCGCTTGGGTCGCCTCGTTCTTCACCAGCGCGTGGAAGAGCTTGATGACGCTGGTGCGGTCCTTCGAGAACTGATTGGAAGTGCCGTCGCAGCAGACGACCAAATTGCGAGCCAAGGCATTCCTCCTTTTGATGACGAGCCGGGTCATCGAGATCGGCGCATGCAACGATGATGCAAGCCCGCCCGAACGGCAATCGATCTTAGCCAGCACCTGAATTGCTGGCAGTCGGTGGCAGATAATCGCCAGTCAACGTTCGGTTTCTTGGATAAAGAACGCATGACTTGCGGAATAAATCCTGCACGAGCCAACGGCCTACAACGTATACTCGGTCTCAACAGTTATGCTGCCGGCGTAGTTATCGAAGGTCGAGCGGTCTTCCTGTATGAGCGCTTTATTCGCGTATGTGGGATTGGATACGTAAAAGTGTACCTTGTCATCCAGAAGCTCCATCGTGATGTCTCCCGCCATGTTCTGAGTGACCGTCTTGTACCCTGTGTAGTAGTGAAGGTGCCTCGAGGGTGCCTCTCCGATGACGATGATCTGCGGATCCAGCTGCTTGAGCCAGCTGTCCGGGATCTTGCCAGATGCCCGCCCATGATGTGAGGCGAAGACGATCGTCGTCTTGGTTAGTTCGATGTGGTCGGTGATCGCCTCCATGAACTTCGTCTCCAGATCGCCAAGCCACAGCACGCTTGCGCCGTCCTTCAGGGTGTACCGGATGACGGCGGATATGTTGTTCGGGCTACCGCCGTCGGCGGCGTCCGCAAGCGCTGCCTTGAAGTCTGCATTGGCGGTGTCAGGCCAAAGTACGTTCAGTCCAGACGAGCTACGCTCGTCGGAGCTCTGGTTCATCCATTTCCGGCTGCAGCCTTTGTAGATTTTGAAGGCTTTGGATCCGTCGCGAAGTTCGCAATAGCGAGTGAAGGAGTCAGTTCCCGAGTCCTTCGTTGCTTGATTGGCGACCACGTAGAAGTTGTGGATGGGCATGGCATCGTCGAGAAGCTCGATGCCGCCGAAATGGTCACCATCCGGGTGCGTGGAAATGAATCGGGTGATCTCCTTGCCGGCGCTCTGTGCTTTAAGCTCCTTCACGATGCCTGGCAGGTTTTCTTCGGTCACGTTGCAATCGATGATGGAAAAATTTGAACTGCCGTGAGTGATGTAAAACATATCGCCTGTGCCGACAGACAGGCTCTTGATGACCGACATACGTCCCCCTTTTTGTGACTATTTCTGTGTGCCCCATGCGTTATGCGACAGCGGCGGCTTGCCACAACCGAAGAGGGCGCTGTCAGAAACAGAAATCGGCGTCCAAGACCTTGAGACTACGCCGATTGGCTTTTCGTTCTTCCCAGCGAGATTGACCGCTTGGGGCTGGGCGTCAAGACAAACGGCTATCAGTAGGACAACGCGCCTCGCAACGCCCGGAGCATCTGATGTCGAGGAAGTGATTGATCGTGTTCGGCGAATGCGGGCATTCTGATGATTGAAAGCGGCGATTCTGGTTTACACTACGGCGGACGTTTAAGCCTGGTCCCACACGAGCTTCACGAACAGCAGGTTACGACGATCGACACCCGTAAGCGGAATGGCAGTTATCCACCCTCGGCAGGGGTTCGAAGCCCCTGCCCGGCTTGATTGATGTATGACCGGAATCCGTTTCACGGCGCTCGAAAGCGGACGGACGCTCACCACCCAAAATGACGATGCAGCCCCCTGCCCCGCTGCCTGAACGAACGTCCGCTTACGCCGTTCGCCTCCCCAAAGCGGACGGGCGGCTTTCCACCAAGATCACCTCGAAAGCGGCCGGTCCGCGCACCACCAAGGATTTATGGCATGCCGGCTTCGGTGGCATACGGCTAACACGCATGGAGCGAACAGCCACTGCGTTCGGCAACAGCTACGATTGGCGCATTGCCGATCGTTCGCTCGATCCGCCTGCTCGGCGGCTTCCGTCAGGACCGGACATACAACGACGCGAGATTGAACGACCGGCTCTGGTCCATCCGTGCGTGCCTCAAGCGGCGTCTCTACCGATTTAGCGCCGCCATCTCCGCTGCGGGCGCGATTGCGCGCTTTCTTGAGCAGGACGCTTCTTCAAGCTAGGTTAACGGGATTCTCGATGATGGATCCACGAAGCCAGATATGCCCCGCGTTTTCGGCTACGCACGTCCAACGTTCACAAATCCCGACCCGAAGACTCACGCCACCCAACTAAGCGAGGCCGGCGCGGAGCGGTTATTTGTGGAAACAACCACCGGGCGTGCTCCGCGAAGCATGAAAGCTCGCAGGGAACTCTTTCAGGAGCTCAGGTCCAAAGACACGCTGATCGTGCCGGGCCTCGACCGGCTCGGCTTCAATATCGATGACATTCTCCGGTCGCTCGCGGGACTCGTCGAAAAAGACGTCAACGTCCGCTTACTCGACGCAGAAATCGAGACCGAGGGGTCCGGCCGCGATGGGTATCGTTCGCTGCTCGCCGCCATCAAGACCGCCAGCAGCGCTCTGCACAGCGAACAAGCCAAGGTCGACATTGCGCGTGCCAAGGCCCGCGGGGGAAATCCGGCGGGTGGCAGAGCAAAGCTCACCGACGATATGTGGCCGGACGTTCGAGCCCGGTTAAAGACGACAAAGGTGAAGGTCCTGGCGCACGAACTCGGCGTGGCCCGCCAAACACTCTGGAACTTTCGCCGACGCTGCCAGCGTCTCGCGACGCCCCCTGTCGGTCCGGAGCAACGAATTTCGGCGAAACCATAAGATATCCATCGCGGGCTCCCCGACTTTTGGATGGTCGGACACGCCCGGGTCACTGAGCCCCGCCCGCGCTCGCGATCTGATCCTCGGCCCGCGCAGCCAGACCCGGTTTCGCCGGCCACCACGCTGACAATCTCATCTCCGACGATCCGTCACGACCGCCAATCGGGTGGACGTCGACGCGAATGCGCCGCTCGTGGCACTATCCCAATAAATTTCAGAGGTGAGGATGCCGACGACCTTCGGTCAATTGTAACCGGAGCCCAGAATGACCGAGCTATACAAGACCCACAGGACGATCTCTATGGCGAGACTACCACTGGAAGCCGAAAGCCGGGCCAGAAACATCGTCGAGCAACTCGGCGGTGTCTGGCGCGGCAATCGCGGGGAGTGCCGCTGCCCCGCGCACGATGACGGTACACCAAGCCTGTCGGTCCGCCTCGGCGACACCGCCATTCTCTTCCACTGCTTTGCCGGTTGCACGACCGTTGAGGTGATGAAGGCACTCGAGCGCAAGAGGCTGCACGACCGGACTGCGGTCGAAATGCCCGAGAGCATGCCCAAGCGCGACATGAGCGCTCTTGCGCAACGCCTTTGGAAAGCGAGCAAACCAATCGCCGGCACGCTCGCAGAAGATTACCTTGTTGCCCGGGGCCTCTCTGCGCCTTTCCCGAAAACACTTCGCTTCAACCCCGCGACCATCCTGGGGTCCGGTGCCGACAAGCGGATCATGCCCGCGATGATCGCCGCGGTCGAAAATGACCTGGGATTGGTCGCTGTCCAGCGCACTTTCCTCGATCCAAGCGACATTCTTCACAAGCCCATCCCGAAACCAAAAGTCTCTCTCGGGGTGCTCGGCACCGCTGCTATCCGGCTCGGGCCGGCGACAGATGAGTTGGGCCTCGCCGAGGGTATCGAGGACGCACTGTCGGCGACTTTATGGTACGGCACCCCCACTTGGGCGCTGGGCGGCGTCGAACGGCTCGCGTTCGTCGCCATCCCGGAGAAGGTCCGTCGCGTAATCGTTTATGGCGATCGAGGCCAAGCTGCCGAACGCTTGCTCGAGAAAGCGCGCGACCATCTGACCGCTGGTGGTCGGGATCTTATCAGCCGTATACCGCGTCGCTATGACGACTGGAACGATGCTTGGCGTGCGCATCTGAGAAACAGGAGTCGAAAACCGACTGGTTGACGGTGCGCTCAACGGGGGCTGCGCCACCATCGTCGCGCTGGATCTCATTGCCTTCCCGCGCCCATCTTCATCAATACTGCGAGACCGCGTATTGCTGCTTCGATGTCAGCCCTCCGCGACGCGAGCCGACCGCAATGATCGATCCAACACCTCTGGTGCTGATGAAAATGGCGCTGGCATTGCTCGACGAAGGAGGTGAGCACGCCTCCCTCACCGCCTGTCATCTGCAGGCTGCGGTCGACGCTGCCAGCGCGGCACATCCCATGCAGGGCGGCGAGATGCTTCCGGACGAGCGCTTGTTTCCCCTCAAACGACCTTCAGTCCGCGCATAGGCTCTCGTTAGAGGAGAGGAGGCCTTCGGCTTGTTGATCCGGTGATGAGCACCGGGCGACAAAATGGAGGCCCTCGATGCGCACCTCAGCCGCAGCTCTCGAACCCGATTTCACCGAACCGTCGATCACCGCAGCTAAGGCCGTCTGGGCCCTCTTGCGTCAGGGCAAGGGGCTGGACCGCCCTGCCCTGCTTTGGGCGATGGAAGCCGCCTATGGCACGTCCGCAGCCGATGGACGCTGGTCACTCCGTGACGCTTATGACGTGCTGGAGCTGGCCCAGGTCCTCCACGTCGCTACTGCCGACCTGCCCGCAGATCCGACGGATTGCCTTGCCGCGCTGACCGCGCTGACCGCGTCGCTCCCGACCCACACCGTCCGCAGCGAGGAGCAGATCGCCCTTCAGCAATTCTCGACGCCGGCACCGATCGCTCACCTCGCGGCGCTCGCCGCTCGCATCGCGCCCACCGATATGGTTCTTGAACCTTCCGCCGGCACCGGCCTCCTCGCCGCCTTCGCGCGCCGAGCCGGCGCCAGTCTCATTCTCAACGAGATCGATCCCGCGCGCGCCGAGATGCTGGCAGCGGCGTTCCCCGGCACTGTCGTCACTCGCCACGACGGCGAGCTGATCCACGACCTGTTGACACCAAGCATTCGGCCCACCGCGGTCCTCATCAATCCTCCCTTCTCGCGAAGCGTCGGCCGTCATGCCGACCCGCTGGCAGCATTCCGGCACCTTCGCGCCGCGCTTATGCGGCTCGCTCCCGGCGGTCGCTGCGCCGCCATCCTCCCCGATCGTGTCGACACATCGAGCCGCGCGTGGGTCAAGGCCACGGAGGGGTGCGGCCTCACCCTGCACCTCCTCCTGCCCGCCAATGCCTATGCGAAGCATGGCACCGGCCAGGCCGTGAAGATCATGGTGCTGGAGAAAGGTGCTCCGGGAGGTGCTGACCTCGCCGAGTGCGACACGCTGGAGACGGCCGTCGCGCACGTCACCGACACGCGTACCGCAGCCGCCCCGGCCGCGCTTTCCCGGCCGATGCGCACCAGCTCGCCCTCGCTGCTTGGGGGCTTGGCCACCCGTCCACGCCTCTCGTCTCCGCAGGCTTGTCCGATCGTGTCGATCGCAGCCCGCGACATCGACTACGCGGTCTTGGATGAACCGGCCCCCTATGGGGAAGCCGTCGGGGTTTACCTCCCCTACCGGCCGAGCCGGATCGCGATCGGCTGCGCTTCCCAACACCCAACCGCGCTCGTGGAATCGATTGCGATGGGGTCGATCACCGCGCCGCGACCGACCTACCGTCCGCAGCTTCCCGCCCGCGTCGTCGACGACAAGGTCCTGTCGGACGCACAGCTCGAAACGCTAGTCTATGCCAGCGATGCTTTCGAGCGCAACCTGCCCGGTCGCTTTCTCCCCGCCGAGGAGGGCCTGTCGCTGACGCCCGACGCTGCGGGCAAGCCCTATCGGACCGGCTTCTTCCTCGCCGATGGCACCGGCGCCGGCAAAGGCCGCCAGGTCGCGTCCATCATCCTCGACCAATGGCTGCGCGGTCGCCGCAAGCATGTCTGGATCTCCAAGACCGAGACGTTGCTGGAGGACGCGCGTCGCGATTGGACTGCGGTCGGCGGTCTCGCCCTCGACATCCAGCACCTCAACCAGTGGAAGCTCGGGACGCCGGTTGGCGCCGGTGAAGGCGTGCTGTTCCTCACCTACGCGACGCTTCGCTCCAATCGCGGGGACAAGGGAACGCGCCTACGCCAGATCCTCGATTGGCTCGGCGACGACTTCGTCGGCATGATCGTATTCGACGAGGCTCACGAGATGGCGGGCGTCGCTGGAGGCGAAAGCCGCTTCGGCAGCAAGGATGGGTCGGACCAGGGTATCGCCGGCGTCCGCCTGCAGAACCTCCTCCCCCGCGCCCGCGTGCTCTACGTCTCCGCGACCGGCGCCTCCGACGTCAACAATCTCGCCTATGCGACACGGCTTGGGCTGTGGGGGCCGGGTACGGCGTTCGCCGATCGCAAGGCGTTCGTCGAAAGCCTGCGCCGGGGTGGGATCGCGGCGCTGGAGCTGATCGCGCGCGACCTTAAGATGCAGGGGCTTTATGCCGCGCGCGCGCTCAGCTTCGCCGGCGTCGAGTACGACATCCTGGAACACCGGCTCACTCCCGACCAGATCGGGGTGTACGACGCCTATGCCGATGCGTGGGCGATCATCCACGCCAACCTCCGAGCCGCGCTCGATGCGACCCGCATCACCGACAGCTTCTCGAAGGATACCTACAACAGCGGCGCCAAGGCCGCGGCGCTGTCGATCTTCGAGTCAACCAAGCAGCGCTTCTTCGGCCAGCTCCTGGTCGGCATGAAGCTGCCCTCGCTTATCCCCGCCATGCGAGAGGATCTCTATCGCGGCGACAGTGTCGTCATTCAACTCGTCTCCACTTCCGAGGCAATGCTCAATCGGGCGCTCGCCGGCCTCGACGCTCAGGAGCGAGCCAACCTCGACATCGAGCTGTCTCCGCGCGAATTCCTGATGGACTATCTGACCGCCGCTTTCCCGGTGCGGCAGATGAAGACCTTCGTCGACGATACCGGCAAGACCCGCTCGGAGCCGATGGTCGACCAGGAAGGCCGCCCTGTCCTGAGCCAGGAAGCCGTCCAGATGCGCGACGCCATGCTGGAGCAGCTCGGGGCGCTGCCGATCGTCGGTTCCGCGCTCGACCACATCATCGGGCATTTCGGCACGAACGCAGTCGCCGAGGTGACGGGACGCAGCCGCCGCATCGTCGTCGACATGGCAGGTCGCCAGCGGATCGAGAACCGCAGCCCCCGCGTCAATCTGGCCGAGACCGATGCGTTCATGCGCGGCGAGAAGAAGATCCTGATCTTCTCCGACGCAGGCGGCACAGGGCGCAGTTACCATGCCAGCCTCTCCGCCGAGAACCGCTCGCGCCGGATCCATTACCTTCTGGAGCCGGGCTGGCGCGCCGATGCCGCGATCCAGGGTCTCGGGCGCACGCACCGCACCCACCAGGCGTGCGCGCCGCTGTTCCGGCCCGTGTCCACCGACTGCCGAGGCGAACGCCGCTTCATCTCGACGATCGCGCGCCGGCTCGACAGCCTGGGCGCGCTCACCCGTGGCCAGCGCCAGACCGGGGGACAGGGGCTATTCGACCCGCGCGACAACCTCGAAAGCGATTATGCCAAGGAGGCGCTGGAGACCTGGTTCCGCTTGCTTGCCGAGAGCAAGCTGCGCTCCGTCAACTTCGGCGACTTCCAGCAGCTCACCGGCCTCGACCTCGAGGGCGAGGGTGGCGGCCTCAAGGAGGAACTGCCGCCCATCCAGCGCTGGCTCAATCGCATCCTGGCGCTGCGCATCGCGCTTCAGAACGCGATCTTCGACGAATATCTCGGCCTGATCGAGGCGCGCGTCGAAGCGGCCCGGGAAGCCGGCACGCTCGACGTGGGCGTCGAGAGCATCAACGCCGAGCGCATCATCATCCTCGACCGAACCGTCATCCGGCGAGATCCCGTCACCGGCGCCGAAACCGAGATCCTCCGGCTCGAAACGGAGGAACGCTACAAGCCGCTCGCACTCGATCGCGCGTTGCGGATCCTCGGCGACGATGCTCGGCCGATGGTCAACCGCAAGTCCGGCAAAGCGGCGATCCGGTGCAGCACCTACTCGCTGACCGATGAGGACGGAGAAATCGTCCGTCGTTACGAGCTGGTCCGCCCGACCCGGTCCGAGCGGATGCGCCAGGACCTGCTCCTGGAGACGATGTGGGAGGAGGCGAGCGAGGAGGAGTTCTCCGCGCTGTGGTCGGCCGAGGTGGAGGAAATGCGCGGCAAGACCCGCACCAGCACCATCTATCTCGTCACCGGCCTCCTCCTGCCGGTCTGGGACCGCCTGCCCGACGATCATGTGCAGGTGTGGCGACTGATCACCGACGACGGCCAGTCGTTCCTCGGCCGCCTCGTGCCAGCGCCGATCGTGCCGAAACTCGCGGAAGCCTTCGGGATCGCCGCGACCATCACCGTGTCGGGCGACGAAAGTGCCAAGCACGTCATGACCTCGGGCGAAATCACCAAGGTCGGTGCGTACCGGCTGAAGCGCAGCCTAGTCGCCGGCCAGCAGCGCCTTGAACTGCTCGATTGGCCGCACACGCGGCTCGCCGAGCTGAAGGCCGCAGGATGCTTCACCGAGATCATCCAGCACAAGACGCGCCTGTTCGTGCCCGTCGCACAGGCGGCTGCCGTCATCGACCGCATCGCGGGCTGATCCGACGCAGGGCTCCTTCCCCGCTCAGTCAAAGGGAGGGGAGGGAGCCTTCGGCTTTGTGAGCTTGATGAGCAGGCTCGCGCGACCGTCGGACAACGGCGCGCCATTCCAGATGGAGTATAACCGATGATCCAGTCCGTGAAGGTCAAGAACCTCTCGCTGTCGAAGGACAACGTGCGCAAATCCAACCGCGACGCCGGGATTGATACCCTCGCCGCCAACATCGCAGCCCAGGGGCTGTTGCAGAACCTGATCGTCACCCCGCTCAAGAAGGCAGGGCACTTCACCGTCAAAGCTGGCGGGCGTCGCCTGCGCGCGCTCCAGCTCTTGATCGAGCAGGGTAATCTGCCCGTCGACCATACCGTGCCGGTCCTCGTTCTCAGCGACGACGATAACGCGATCGAGGCGAGCCTCGCCGAGAACTTCCAGCGCGTGCCGATGAACCCGGCCGACGAATGCACTGCGTTCAATTTCCTGATCCAGAAGGGAATGACCGCCGAAGACGTCGCCAAGCGTCAGGGCGTCACCACCCGCTTCGTCGAGCAGCGCGTGCGCCTCGCCGAGCTGGCCCCGTGCATCTTCGAGGCGCTAGCGTCCGGCGAGATCAGCCTCGGCGTGGCACAGGCGTATGCCGTCACCGCCGACACCGATCGCCAGACCCGCGTCTTCGACCAGATGAAGAACGCCTACTACGGCAACCAGCCCGACAACATCCGTCGCGCCATCTTGAACGGCACCGTCAAGGCGAACGATGCCAAGGCGCGCTTCGTCGGCCGCGACGCCTATGTCGCCGCCGGGGGGCGGATCGAGGGCGATCTCTTCGCTGCCGAGGCAGGCGACGAGAGTTGGACCGACGTCGATCTCCTCGAGGAGCTGGCCGCCAAGAAGCTGGAAGCCGCAGCGGCCGAATTGGCGCAGGAGCAGGGTCTCGCGTTCGTGACGCCGATCGCCGCCACCAACGTCCCTTACGACATGGAGCGGCAGCTTCACGAGTTCCACGCCACGGGACGGGCCCTGACCGACGAGGAGCAGGCCCGGGTCGATGATCTGTCGGTCGAGAACGACGATCTGGTCCAGCAGCTCGAAGGCTCGCTGTCCGAGGGCACCCCGGAAGCCGAGGCGGCCAACGACCGTCTCGAGGAGATCGAGCGCGAGCTCGATGAGATCGACACCGCCCGCAAGGCAATCGACCCGGCGGTGAAGGCGCAGCTCGGCACGTTCGTCTACATCGGGGGTGACGGCCAGGCGCGCGTCCACACCCGCATGTTCAGCGAGAAGCCGGTGGTCGACCCCAACGCGCCGCCAGCCTCCACGCCGACCGGCAACGATGGCAGCGGCGCCGACGACGTGGATCACGGCCCCAAGCTCAGCGCGACGCTGGTCGACGAGCTGGCGACCCAGCGCCGCCAGATCCTCGTGGCGCACCTCGCGAGCGACCCGACGGTCGCGCTCGACCTGACCATCTTCCTGATGGCGCAGGACGTCGTGTTCGCGAACAACTACATCCGCGATCACTCGACGCTGAAGGCGAGCGCTGCGCAGATGCCGATCTTCACCTTCCGCGACGAGGCGTCGATGGCGTCGCAGACGATCGAGGATCAGCGCCAGCACCTCGACACGAGCTGGGCCGGGCATAACACCATGTCCGAACGCTTCGACGCTTTCCGGGCGCTGGACGATCAGGCCCGCGGCGCATGGGTGGCTTTCTCGATCGCGCAGACGCTGGAGCCGACCCTCAACGTAACCGAGGGCGGCCGCTCGAACGGCTTCCACGACCATCTCGGACGCATCCTGGGCATCGAGGTCGCCAACTGGTGGCGCCCGACGGCCGAGAACTTCTTCGGCCGCGTGAAGAAGGACGTCATGCTCGAAGCGCTCGAGGAGATCGGTGGTCCGATCCTTCGCGGTCGCTACAAGGACGCGAAGAAGAGCGAACTCGCCAGCACCTGCGCTTCGCTGTGCAACGGCCAGGGCATCGTCGAGGCGGAGATCCGCGAGAAGGCGACGGCCTGGTTGCCCGACGCCATGCGGTTCGATGCGCAAGAGAAGCCGGAACGCATCCGGGTCAACTCCACCTTCGTCACCGATGAGGGCGACGAGGAGCCGGAGCAGGACGACGATGACACTTCGGACGATCAGGAGCTCGCCGGCGACTACGAAGCCGAACGGCCGATCGACGACTCGTCGGAAGATTACAGCCAGGCGGCCTGACGCCTGACCTGCAGTTCGAGGCGACTGGGGGCGGTACTCTTCGGAGTGCCGCCCCTCTTTTTGCGTCCCGACGCCATGCCCGGCTCAAAGCCGGCGCGATCCGGGTCCGCCTCAACCAGCACAGGAGAATATTCGTGGCCAAGACCACCGACAAGCCCTCGCCCGCGGACATCATCACCAACACCATTATCGACAAGCTCGAAGCGGGGGTACGCCCCTGGGTCAAGCCGTGGCGGCCCGGGCTGGGCGGCCGCCCGCTGCGCGCGACGGGCGAGCCCTATCGCGGCATCAACTGCTTCTGGCTGTGGCTGGTCGCCGAGAGCGCCGGCTTCAACTCACGAATCTGGATGACCTACAAGCAGGCCCAGGCGCTCGGCGCACAAGTCCGAGAGGGCGAACGCTCGCAGATCGCCATCTTCTACAAGTCCTACAGCAAGACGGTGGAATCACCGATTTCCGGCGACGCCACGGACGAGATGCGGCGCGTGCTGCGCAGCTACAACGTGTTCAACGCCGACCAGATCGATGGCCTCCCCGATCGCTTCCGTCCCTCCCCGCTCAGCATCGTCCCACCGGCCGATACGCTGCCCGAGCGCGCGCAGCGCTTCGTGGACGCGCTCCCCGCCAACGTCCTCATCCGCGGGGATCGCGCTTTCTACGACCGGATCGACGACAGCATCACCATGCCCGCGGTCGAGCAGTTCTCGACCCGCGCCTATTGGGCATCGACGCTTGCCCATGAGGCTGGGCACTGGACTGGCCACCCCGACCGGCTCGCGCGCGAGTTCGGTAAGAAGTTCGGGGATGACGCCTATGCGTTCGAGGAGCTGTGCGCCGAGATGACGGCCGCGCTGCTCGGCGCGGACCTCGCGCTGCCCACCGCTCATCTCGACAATCACGCCAACTACATCGGTTCGTGGTTGCGCGTGCTGAAACGCGACAACCGGGCGGTGATGACAGCGGCCGCCAAGGCCGAGGCCGCTGCCGGCTTCCTGCTGCGCGCTACCGGCCTCGCCGGAGCAGAAGGATCCGACGAGCAGATCCGTGAAGCAGCCTGACCGTGCCCGCCGCCCCGGACCTCCGCGCCTACCGGCGCATCGTCGTCGCGCGCGCTCCCCGACTCCGACCTCTGCGCCGCGGGTGCCCGCAGCAGAGCACCCATCGCCACCTGAACATAAACCCGCGCGTGCGGCACCGCGCGCTCGAT
Organism: Sphingomonas sp. CARO-RG-8B-R24-01; assembly: GCF_022662295.1. NCBI lineage: Bacteria > Pseudomonadati > Pseudomonadota > Alphaproteobacteria > Sphingomonadales > Sphingomonadaceae > Sphingomonas > Sphingomonas sp. CARO-RG-8B-R24-01. Next base: position 131,161 of record NZ_JAKNQI010000010.1, read on the forward strand.
CAAGACGAGGACCTGGCGCTCCTGTTGGGTGAGCAGCGGCCGCGCCTGAACCCTGACGGCAGTTTTGCCGGAAAGCCGGTTCAACAGGATGGCGACGATCGCCACCACCATCAGTCCCATCACCCCCAGAATACCCATCAGACTGGTCGTCGCGTGTATTGTTCCACCCCAACTTAGAGGAGAGGGAGCCTTCGGCCTCCTGAGCGCGAGCGGCGCTCGTGAAGGAGGTTGGCCCCATGTTCTACGACACACTCTATCGCCACAACCAGGCGCTGTCCCCCGCCGGGCTCGAGACCATTCCGGCAGCGCTGCACGCCCTCAACGCCGCGGTCGACGACTGCCGGCGCGCCGGCAAGCCGATCGCCCACGACGCAGCGATCATTCTTCTGATCCGTACCCTGGCCGACGCTGCCGACCGGTCCGCGCCCAGCGCAAGCGAGCTGCGGCTTCGTTGCGTCGCTGACCGCGCCGCAGTCCTCGCCTCCCCTGCCCTTCTCGACATCGCTGGCAACAGCGTGGGCGGCGATTACCCCGCCAAGCGGACCTTCCACTGTCAGGCCCGCCGCGGTCTCGCCCGTCTCGCCGAGGCGATCGGCCTCGACCCGGACACCGCCCGCATCAACAGCGCTCTTGGCGCCGATTATGAGGACGGAACGACCGAGCTGCGTCACGCCGACATCGGCATCCGCGTCGTACCCCGCAGCTTCCTTCCCGATAGCGAGATCAGCTTCAATCGCTGCCGAAACGGGGAACCCGCCGGCAAGGTCCACCTCGCCCCGATCGCCGAGCTGCTCGATGCGGCCGCGTTCGCGCGCCGGCTCGCGGCGAAGATCGGCACCATCGGTACGGTCCCCCTCGCCGTCGCCGCCTGACCCTCCCCATCGTTTTCACGAAAGGACACCGCCATGGGATGGCTGTTCATGCGCGACCTCGGAGGCGATTCGACCCCGCGCGCCTACCTCGACAATCAATTCACCTACACCCGCGACGATCACCGTCTGACGGTGCTGGCCTCCTCCATGGTCGGCCACACCTATTACGCAGCGGCCGAGCGCGTCGAAACCGCCGGAGGCCGCCAAGTCTTCGCTATCGTTTGCCTGACCAAGACCAGCACCGGCGCGCGCGACGGCTGCACATTCGGGTATAAGAATATGACCGAGCATATGGGACCGTGCGAAAGCGAGTGCCCTGCCTCGATCCTCGATGAGCTGACGGGCATCGACAGCGAACACGCGAAGGCCTGGCGCGATCGCTGCCGGGCCAATCTCGTCAAGCGCAAGCTCCAGAACGCCAAGCCGACACCGAAGCCGGGACAGACGATCGTTTTTGACCAGCCCATGCGTTTCAGCGATGGCCAAGAGCGGACCCGTTTCGAGGTGGTCCCGAACCCGAAGGGGCGCACGCCGCTCTTCCGCGACCCCGCAACGTGGGCGATCTGCAGGATCCCCGCCTTCCGCAAGCGCGCCTATCGGCTCATCAACCCTGCCGTGATCCCGGCACGAGCGATGTCATGACAGCCACGTCAGACACGGCCGACGCGGCGGCCGAGGGCGAGTTCGGTTTCGTCCTCGCCACCCGCGACCCTGCCCACGGGCTCAGCTTCTGGAACAACGACTACGGGTTTGGCCCGCTGTTCAACGCCACCGTCTTCAGCGAAGCCGAAGCGGCCGAGTTCAGCGTGCCGATCGCCGACGACGAACCGGAATGGCTGGCGCTGCCAGCGCCCCTCTCCGCCTCCTGACACCATTTCATTAAGGGAGATCGCCATGCTCGACAGGGCAGCCGTACGCGCGCGTCTCGCCGAAGCGGGTGTGCCGGTCCCACCAAAATCGCGCTGTTCGTAGCGGCCGCAGCCGTCGGCGCTGTCCTCTCCTGGATCGCCTCGTTCGTCTTCACCGACATACCGTTTCTGATTGGACCGGCGATCGCTGTCAGATCCGCTTTAGTGTTGGTCTCTCACACGAGGCGCGAGTGGTGGTGATCTACATGCACCATCAGGCCCGCAGCCAAGGCGTCCAACTCGCTTTCCTGAAAGACCGACACCGATAACACTCCACTCATGAGGGGAGGAAGCCTTCGGATCGGTGAGCTTGATGCTCGCCATACGAAGGAGCCCCGTCATGCACAGCGTCGCCGTCTATTTCGTTCAACGTCTCTGTGGCGGCCCCGAGGAGGGTGGCTGGTACTACGAGGCCGGTGAACTTTGCACCGCCCCCGAGCTGACCGCCTTCGGCACGACATTCCCGGTCGGTCACGAAGACCGTGCCGTCAGGATGGCGGTCGAGGTTCAGGCGCATCTCGATCGCGACTGGAACGTCGACGATCATGCCCGCCCCCTCAGCAGCGTCCTGAGCGCCGGTCGCTACGTGGCCCAGGTCCACGATGGCTGGCCCCCTTTCGCCTTTCCAGCCGAACGCCCCCGCTACGAGTGACGGTGTGGGGTTCCCGATTGACCTGCCTTCAAGGAGTCGAACTGATGAAGACCTTCACCGTCCATTGCGAGTACCCTGCGCTGTATCGGAACGAGGTAACGGTCGAGGCGGAGGATACCGTCGCCGCCTGCCGGGCCGCCATCGATGCTGCCAATCACTCGGATGCCTGGAAGGGCATCGACTGGGAGCAAGCAACCTACGTCGTCGCGCTGACGCACGGGGCTGACGTCGATCCCTGGCAGCGCACTCCCGAGGGGGCTGATGCCTCCGCCCTGCCCGTCCCGCGCCTGTTCACGGATGTGGCGAAGCTCGCGGGCTACCCCGCGACCCGGAGCGAGGACCTGGTTCTCCAGCTCCGCATCATGGTCGATGCCATCGGTGACGATGGCAGGTTGCGGATCGACCCGAAGGCGATGGTCCGCCTGTGCGCCACGGCGAAAGCCATCCTGGACGACATCGATCGGTGCGGTCTGCCACCCAAGGGTCCGCGCAGCAACGAGGGAGGGTCTGCTCCCGCCTGTGCGTCACCCGAGGCCGGCTGAGCCTTCCCGCCAGAGGGATGCGGCACATGGGCCGCCGCGAGACGTCCGCAACCCCGAAAGACCGGGCCGTGTTGCCGCGTGCCGCGGCTGCCCGCTCCACCCCGGCTTTCGGGGTTCCCCTCGGCTTCGCCTCGGTGCGGCCGCCTCTCATTCGGCGTCCCAGGAGGTGCGCATCCGGCGGATAGGCCGCCGGCACAATCAGGTGAAAGGCTTCGCCCATGACCACGTCCCTCGCCGCCGCGCTCTCCGCCCTTGAGCTCGGCCACCTCGAACCCCGCAACGAAGACCTGTCCGGAATGGCGCCTCCTCCGACCGAGGCGCTCGAACACACAACCACCGCGATCTGGAGCGACATGTTCGCAACGCTCTTCAACACCTCGCTGGAGCGCGACATCGAGGAACTGGGCTGGGGCCTGGTGAACCTCTTCCACCGGGCCGCGAGCAAGAAGCACGCGACCATCGACCGCCTCACCGATGAGATCAGGCTACTCCTGGCCGAGCAGGACGGCTCAGAGATCAACACCTCCGACCTCGAGGAGAAGATCGACCTTGCCAAGAAGATCGAGGAAGCCGCCGGGTGCTACGAGCACATGCGCGACACCGCGGCCGCTCACTACCTGCGCGAGACCGGCCGTGCCTGGATTCCCGCGACGGGCAACCGCATCTCGCTGGGCGTGACCTCGGCGATCGTCGACGGCCAAGCCTTCCTCCGCGCCCGCCGCGAGCGGATCCGCGACGCCAACACAGCGCAGGGCACCCCCGTCGTGTTCGCCGGTGGTCGGCTGACCTTCAAATCCGACGACGACATGAAGGCGTTCGGCGACAATCTCCTGCGCACCCTCAATGCCGTCCGCGAACGGGTCGGGGACATGTATCTCGTCCATGGCGGCGACATGAAGGGGATCGAGCGCATCGCGGCATCCTGGGCCGAGCAGCACGGCATCCAGCAGGTCCGCTTCGGGCTGGACCGCAAGCTCGGAGATCGCGCCGGCTTCCGTCGCAACGAGCAGATGCTCTCGCTGAAGCCCCGCTACGTCATCGCCTTCCAGGGCAACGGCGTGACCGAGCGTCTCGTGATCGACGCGAAGAAGGCAGGCATCCGCGTCGTCGACCGCCGTGGCCCGCTGGGCACCCCGCCCGCCGCGCTCAACGCTCAGAGCGACCGTAAGGTCGCCTGAACTCGGGCTCCGGCCGCCGGCGTTGCCGGCGGCCTTTGCCTTTCCAGGAGGTTCAGATGGCAGCGATCATCACTGGCATCGCGCACTGCAACAGGCCGGGTTGCACCTCGACCAGGCAAAGAGACCCCGTTCTCGAAGTACCGCGCCCCGACTGCGGCGCCGGCATCGGCGTGCGCTGCCGACGGCCTAGCGGCCATGCCGGCAACTTCACCGATCTTCATGCCGCGCGCGACCTGCTGGCTGACGCCAGCGGCGCTTACGGCCACTGCCCGCTTGGGCTCTGCGGCGCCGCCAACCGGCCGACGCAATCCGCGTTCGCGTTTTGACCTGATCCCGCCAACACCCCCATACAGGAGCCTACCCATGTCCCGCCGCAATCCGTTCCAGACCTTCGCCCATTGCTGGCGCTTCGCGCTGCGCCGGGCTGCGGCTGACGGCGACACTTTCCACGTCGTCGTGACGGGCCTGCCAGATGCCCCTCGCACCGTTCTCTCCGACCGCGAGCTGTTCGCCTGCAACGAGCTCGCCCCCGACGACGTCGAGGCATCTGCCGACCCGTTCCTCCCCGGGTTCGGCGTCACGCACGAGAGTAGAGCGAATGATTTACGATGAGCGCATCGCGAACTTCTCCCGCGCCGAGTTCGACGAGATGATTGCCATCCTGCGAGCACCGCCCGAACGGCAGGGGCACTCACGGACGAAGGCCGCTGGCGCCGTGACTACCAGGCCGAACAGGAGCGGCGGCGAGTGGTCGGCTATCAGGCGGACCTGTTCACCGCCAAACCCGTCACCCACTATCATCGCCATCGCCCCGCACCTTCCTGGGATCGCCAGCCCGACGAGACCCTCGACGCCAAGCTCGAGCGCATCGCCGGCGATCATCTCGCCACTTTCGGCCCCGAACGGAGCGATCGACCCGCGCACCTGACCACGACCGAAAAGGCGGCGATTGCACCCAGGGCCGCCAACTGGCTGCGCGTCGGCCCGCGCGTACGTCTGGTCGACGCTCCCGGCTCCGTCGACCCCGCCTTCGGCATCCAGCGCTACCTCGACCGCTACGGCGTCGTCTGGCGCCTCTGCCGCAGCTGGTTGGAACTGGCAACTTTCCTAGCGGCACTCCCGCTATTGCGCTTGGTGCTCCTCGATTACCGCTGCAAGCGCACAGACGTCGCGCTAGAAACAGGCTCGATAGTCTTTCCGCCGCTCAGCGAGTGGGCGTCTCCCGGTAAATCGGGTCGGGACGCGCGATGCGCGATCCGGTGACGACGATCTCGCTGCCGGCGGGACCGCCGCTCTATTCCGCTCCGCGCAACCAAGCCCCTGACGGGTCTCGGCCCATTCGGGTGACGATCGGATGACGAGCGCTACCGCGCCCAATACCGGGACGACGCGGAGGAGCGCCGGGGCGAGGCCCGGCGCCGGCTCCGGCCAACCTGCCCCGGTCAGGGGCATGGCCTTCTCAATCATCGTGGCGAGCGTGCGCGTGCAGCAGCTCGCCGGGGTGGAAGCACCACTGGCAGATCCGCGCTAGGCTCTCAATCCCGCCGCCAGCGGAGGGGGATGCGGCAGGTGCGGACCCCTTCTCCCGTTCGACACGCGCGACGTCGCGCCGCCGAGGCGGGGAAGGACCAGCGCCAGGATCACGACCGCGACCGAGTCCTTCGGATAGACCCTCGCCGGGCATCATCACCGATCGCGCGAGAGCTGGCTTGGAGCCCTGGGGCTGCCGGAGGATGGGTGGAGCAACGTCAAGTCAGCCGGACGGGGAGGATCCACATCCCGGTTCCCCTGTGTCTGCCCGCCCGTGAAGGTGCATCCCCTCTCTTTGCTGAACGACCTAAGCCGGCCGTCCACCGGCTCCAACCCGCGATCATACGGGCCGAGTTGCCGCTTTGCGGCTGCCCGCACCACCCCTTTGATCGGGGTTCCCCTCTCGCGTCTGCGCCGCTCCGGTGGAGCCGCCGTCCTGGCCGTCTTTGACGGTGTTCAGTCGAGGGGACGAACCCCCGGCGAACAGAAAAGGACCTCGAAATGCAGAACCTCGTCATCCTCGCCGGCAACGTCGGCGCCACGCCCGAGACCACCACCACTCAGGGCGGCACCAAGATCACCAAGTTCAGCCTCGCGACCTCGCGCCCGAAGCGCGACAGCGAGGGCAAGGTCCAGAAGGACCGCGACGGCCGGCGGGTCGAGGACACCGAATGGCACCGGATCACCTGCTTCAACGGCGTCGGCAAGACGGTCGCCCAGTATGTCGAGACCGGCCAGAAGGTGATGGTCCGCGGCCGCATCCACTACACCCGCTGGACCGACCAGGAGAACATCGAGCGCTACGGCGTCGATATCATCGCCGACGAGGTGACCTTCCTCTCCTACGGCAAGTCCCGCCAGCAGCAGAACGCGCCCCAGGACAACGAGGACGATGACGTCCCCTTCTGACCGGTGCGGGTCGGCCCGGGAGCATCGGCTCCCGGGCCTTTCCTTCTTCTCCCGCAAGATCGGACAGGCGGTTTCTCGATCCGAGGCGACGGAAGAGCTTGTGGCGGCACCCTAGATCGCACGTTTGGCCGCCCGGCCGTAAACGGCCGCGCTACGCGTTTCAGTGCGTCCCGCATGGCGGGCAGCGATCCCTCCGTGTGCCAACCGGTGGCTACCCGGTTCGCGCCGGAAAGATGTTTCCTAAAAGCGGCAACATCTTTCCCACCGGACCTCGGCGAAGCTCCGTCGGGCGAGCGATGCACATGCCCGCGCGCGCAATCCGCGTTCTCAGTAATCAGCTTCATTGTCCTCGCTCGTTCCTCTCACGAGCCGGCGGCTGATTGCGCATTGCCCGCCTCAGCTGTTCTGCTCGATCCAGCTGATCGCCGGCGCAAGATCCTCGTCCCGCGCGGTCCTCCCCTGATTCCGCGCTCCGCCGCGTCATTCTCCTGCTCGTATCCCAAGGCACGATCATCGCGCCGGGAGCATCCTCGCGTCCCCACCCAGGCTGGGAGCGATCGCAATCTCGAACCGCAGACCGTCGCCACCGGTAACTTTGTGGCCAATCCCGCGAGGACAAGGACGAGTAGGCTGGGTCGCCGGTTTGTGTCACCGCGACATTCGTGAGGAGATGAAGGTGGACCATGTCGACCATTTTTTCGAGCAGCTGACCGCCTGTCCCCTGGTCGCGATCGTGCGTGGCATTCATCCAGGCGAGGCCGAAGAGGTCGTCGCGGCGCTGGTCGACGTCGGCATCCGGATCATCGAAGTGCCGCTAAACTCGCCCGAGCCCTTTAACAGTATCGAGCGCCTCGCAACGCGCTTCGGTGGCAATGTGACGATCGGCGCGGGCACCGTCCTCGATCCCGCCGACGTCTCACGGGTGCAGGATGCCGGCGGTCGGCTCATCGTTTCGCCGGACACGAATCCCGAGGTAATCGCCGCGACCGCTTCTGCAGGGCTGGTCTCTGCGCCAGGCTTCTTCACTCCAACCGAAGCTTTCCAAGCGCTCCGGGCAGGTGCGCATGTGCTGAAGATGTTCCCCGCCGAGGCCGCCAGTCCGGCCTTTCTCAAGGCCCAACGAGCGGTGCTGCCGGCCGATCTTCCCATCCTCATGGTCGGTGGTGTCACGCCCGCCGGGGTGGCGGACTACCTCGCTGCCGGCGCGAATGGCTTCGGACTCGGTTCGGGCCTGTTCAGCCCGGGGCGCACGGTCGCGGAAGTGACTGCTCGGGGACGCGCCTATGTCGAGGCGCTGACCCAATGCAAAGTGAGGTGACGTCCGTCCCAAGTTGCCGTTCGCGCTGCAGCGGCGGCGGGGGCGAGCGACTGAAGGATGGCGGTCGCCCAGTATGTCGAGACGGGCCACAAGGTGATGGTTCGTGACCGCATCCATTACACCCGCTGGACTGACCAGGAGCACATCGAGCGCTACGGCGTCGATCATCGCCGACGAGGTCACGTTCCTCAGCCACGGCAAGTCGCGCCAGGAGCAAAACCCGGCTCAGGATAAGGACGATGATGTCCCCATCTGACCCCGCCCGATCGGCCCGGAAGCTTCGGCTCCCGGGCCTTTTTTCACGTCCCTAGAATTTGCTGCCGCGGCCATCCACCCAGCCGTTGTTGGTAAGAACGACCTCGGTCTTGCCCTCCAGCGTGTCGCCCGCCGTCTGCTTCAGCGCGGGGAAAGCCTCGACCATCGCGGGGTTGGTGGCCCAACCGGCTTTATCCTTCACATGATAGGTGTACGCGACCGACGACACCGTCGCTCCGAACGCCGCGCCTGGCTCCGTGAACTGCGTCACCTCGCTCACCGCCGGCGTGCCATAGCAAAGCTTGCTGCCGTAGGGATTGCCATCAGCCGATTTGACGAATGCCTTCTGGCCCTGGTCCGTTAGATTATAGATCTTCACCGGCAGTTTCTTGCTCGAGCCATCCCAGGTCCGGTTGGATTCGATCGTCCCCGTCGACGTGGTGGCCAATCCGCTTTTCACCATCGCATCGAACGACTTGGTGTTCATCGCGAAGAGCGCCTGACCCGCAGGTGCGGTCGGCATCGCGACATAGGCCGGGAACGATGAAGCATCATTGTCGTGGCCGGTCGGCCGCGTGTCGCTCGTCGGCGCGTTGATGCACACCGGAGTCTTCTCGAGATAGGTGTCGATCGCCTTCTTGAAATTGGCGTTGCTCGCCTTCTTCGGGTCGCTGCATCCCCCGAGAAGCAGGATTCCCACACAGGCAACCAGACCGATCCTCATATGCCCACTCCCAATGGCCTTCATGACCGTCCGTGAATCCACGAAACCGCGGCCGGTGGCCAGTGCCTATCCTCGCCGTCTCGGACCTGAGGCGCACGACCAGTCGGCGTCTCCCGGCTGAAGCCGGGACCGTTGCTCTATTCCGCTTCGCTCCACCGAGCCCTTGGCAGGTCTCGGCCCATTCGGGTGACGATCAACTGACGGAGCGCTGCGCGCCGGAAACATCTTTCCGAAAACGGCAACCTCTTTCCACAGTGAGGCATGGTCGGGCAGCCAGCGGCCCCCTGCCCTGTCGTCGACGAACGAACGCGGACGGGCCCCCGATGAGCAAGGCGGCCATCTCTTGGCGGGGGATGCGTCACCTGCCGGCCAGCGGCCGAACACGACGCTCCGGCCGACGCGCTTCACCCCGCTCTTGAGGCGCAATCCTTGGGCCGGCTCAGGGCCTTGTACGATCAACCCGCAAGGGGTCCGGGCGCTTCGCTACGGCTTTCTTGCCTGCGGCAACAAAGTGATCGCGGCCCCTCCCCGTCCTGTCGGGCGCCTGTCGAGCGGGGATGAACCCCGTCGGCTTCACAGGAGCCTCGAACATGTTCAACGACATCTGGATCGCCCGCAAATCCGCTCTCAGCCTCGCCCGTACCCTGATGGTCGCCACCATGGTCATCGCCGTCGGAACCCAATACGCCGTCATCACCGCCGACGATCACGACAACTCGCTCACGATCGTCAACGAATACGATCCTTTCGGCTAAGGTGTCGGGGGGCTCTCGAGCCCCCGTCGCTCTCGGACGCTTTCGATGAGCCGGACCGGGCATCGAACCCGGGCCGGCTCCCGCGCTACGCGCGGTCGTCATCCGAAAAGGGACGCGCTCGCTCAGCTCGCGCGCCTCCGACGATCGCTTGATCCTCGGTACGACAGTATCCAAGCCCCGCTCCGAATGGTCCAACCCATCGTCGCAATCGGCGCTTTGGCTTCCTTAGAGGTTTTCACGGCGGTCTCCGGGACGTCGATCCCGTGCAGCGGCCGCTTCCACGGTTGGGTCCGGCCTCGTGCGCTCCTGCACGTCACTTTCTCCCTTTCTCCGCGACCAAGATCATCCCATCGCCGATCCCGCTCACGTCGCTGACGCCCGGCTTCCCTGTCGCCGCCAGGCAATCCGCCGCGTTCATTTCGTGAAACTATCCTCCTCGACCTCTCGACGCGGCGCCCGGTTCGCCTGGGCCGCCAGAGGTATGCGGGCAAAGCGGATCCTTTCAGCCCGGCCACGCAAAGGCACCCCCGCCGCCCCGAGGCCTCGTGGAGCGCCACCAGGTGACAACCGCACCCCCATGATTCCGGCAAGCCTTTCCCCTCGCCCGGCACAATGACCCACGAAAAGCGGATGTTTCCCCGTCATGTGGGAGAGCGCGGGTTCTGGCAGCGTCAACGGGTCGCGGTCTGACGTAGAGTGCGCTGCATTCGGGTTCACCAGATCTCTGTGCGCGCAAGGGGTTCATCCCCTCTCTTTCCTGAACGACCTAAGCCGGCCGTCCAACGCCTCCAACCCGCGATCCATCGGACCGAGTTGCCGCTGCGCGGCTGCCCGCACCACTCCTCCGATCGGGGTTCCCCTGCGCTGCTCCGCGCTTCGGTGGAGCCGTCGTCCTGGCCGTCTTTGACGGTGTTCAGTCGAGGGGACGAACCCCCGGCGAACAGAAAAGGACCTCGAAATGCAGAACCTCGTCATCCTCGCCGGCAATGTCGGCGCCACGCCCGAAACGCGCACCACGCAGGGCGGCACCAAGATCACCCAGTTCAGCCTCGCGACCTCGCGCCCCAAGCGCGACAGCGACGGCAAGACCATGAAGGATCAGGACGGCCGGCGGGTCGAGGACACCGAATGGCACCGGATCACCTGCTTCAACGGCGTCGGCAAGACGGTCGCCCAGTATGTCGAGACCGGCCAAAAGGTGATGGTCCGCGGCCGCATCCATTACACCCGCTGGACCGACCAGGAGAACATCGAGCGCTACGGCGTCGAGATCATCGCCGACGAGGTGACCTTCCTCTCCTACGGCAAGTCCCGCCAGCAGCAGCAGGGCGCCGCCAAGGATAACGAGGACGATGACGTCCCCTTCTGACAAGGGGATCATCGGCCCGGGAGCATCGGCTCCCGGGCCTTTTTCATATCCGGCTGTTTCGGCTGGGCCCGAACAGCAATACCGCCTCCCAGCGCCATCCAAGCGGCGCACTGCGACCTTCCGCGAACGCACATGCGGCCGACCTCGAACGGGTCCGCAGAAGAAGCTTCTCAGCCCGCTCGCCGGCTGCGCCGAGAGCTTCGGCCACGCCAGGCCTCCGGCGCTGCTAGCGCAAACGCGACGCGAATACGTCCGCTCCGCAGTGCCGGCGCATGATGACGGTGGCGGCCTTGAGCTGGTCCGCATTGGCGGGGTGCACGATCAGGACGATGCCGCCCTTCAAGATCTGGCTCTCGACCCATTCCTGGACGTGCGCCTCGTGGCGCTGCCCGAACAGAGCGGTCAGGCCGCCGATACTTCCTCCGGACGCCAGCGCTGCCAACAGTGCCGGGGCTGCAGCGCCGCCCGTGGCGGCTAAGACAGCACCGGCTCCGGCGAAGGATGCCACAGTAGCCGCAAGGGACGTCACGAGCGTGCGAACTTGCTGCCGATCGTCGCTCAGCCCGATCTGAACGCGAGGAAGCTGAGCGATCTCACATCCGATGGCACCGGCGCAGGAACTCGCTATCTCTTCTTGCGCCAGAAAGCTTATCCGAGATCGGTCGATTCCCGCTGCTCCCAACTCGTTCACGACCGCCTCGAATTCTCCTTCGCTTTGCAGCGCGCCAATGACCTCCAGTAAATCACTCACCGTAGAGCTCCTCAAGATTGTGGTCCTGGCTCGTCGCTTCGCCAGCCCTAGTGGACCGGCGAGGCCGCTCGGCCCCGTTGACGCCCTCGCCTGCGCGTCCGCCGGCCGGGGCGGTCATTCACAGCGGCCCATGCTACCATGATCGTATCCCTTGGAACTGTGGCGGTTCAGACAGGCGCGTGCGTGAGCTGTTCTCAGCTCTTCTCTCCACTCGACGGGGGACGGATCGGGTTACACCCGGAACGGGCGGGACCCGGAAGGCTCACGATCACGCGCGGCTGGCGGCCTTGCCGGGCGACCATCGCTGGCGAAGAAGTGCGGAAAGACGTTCCCCTTTTCGGCAATCGCTTTCCGTCGGGTCGTTCGAGGTGCGGACACCGCACGACATCATCGCTCGGCTGGAGGATCGCCATTCCGCTCCCGTCGCAGCCATCGGTCAGCGAGGTCGATCGCCTCCAGCAAACCGCCGAAACAGGGCGTCTCGTCCACCGGCCAAGCCCGGTCGAAGCTTGTCCCGAGACGTGTCAGCTCCCGTTCGGTCAGCAGCGCGACCGCTACGATTCTCTCCCGCTCCGACATTCCATGCGTCTCATAGGGTTAGATGCCTAGAACGACGATCAAGCGCTGGAGGTTTCCCCCCGGCCACGCATTCCGGTCTAGATCTCGCCGTGACATCGCGGACAAGCGTTGCGCCAAGCGACGGTGCACGTCCGCTATCCGCTGGCCAACCGCGTGGGGGGCAAATTCTCGAAGGTCGCTACCAATTGCGGGTCACGCAGCAGGGCGGTCCACTTTCGACCATAGGTACGAGCGGCCAGATAATAGGTCGATCCAATGCAGCCGACCATCCGGCATCGTTCCAACTTGTCGACGAGCGAATAGGCAGGTCCATGTCTGGCCACGATGTCCTCGAGCTCGATGCGTATCAACGTCCCGCACCGGCAGCATCGTGCCCGAACCAGCGCATTCATGCCTAACATGGCACCAGCGCTCCCCATCCAGCGTGGCCACAGCGTTAGGATGTCTGCCCCGATCTCCATCAGAGAGCGATAGCCCTCCCTTTCCGCATTCGTCCAGCAGCCAAGCTCGGCCTGGTCTCCCCCCGGGCCGCAGATCCGTGGGGCATTTCGGGCTCCTACGTCCTTGCCGAGGCGCTCAACCGCGCAAGCCCGCAGGCGGGCTTCTCCACTCCGTTGCGACCCTTGCGGGTGCACGGCCGAGTTATGCCTCGGCGGTCGTGTTGCCTGTCGAAAGGCCCCGATCGGCGGGGTCAGTGGCAAGGAGACCATCATGGCCGAGCAGACACCCCAACATGATCGCGCCGCAGGCGGTGCCGGTGAGATCGCACGCCTGAACGACTGGCTGCGCGACAACATCGCCAATCCTGGCAACAACCGCGTCGTGATGACCGCCGGGGTCGCGGACCTGATCGGCGACGTGGGATTGTTCCGGGGCTTTCAAAAGCGCGCCGCGCTGATGCGGGCTGTCCGCGACTTCGCTGAGTTCACGCCCGGCATCGATCCTTATGGAGAGCATGACATGGGTTCATTCGAGTTCGAGACCACGGCGTGCCTCTGGAAGATCGACTATTACGACCTCGACCTTTCGGCCGGCTCGGAGGACCCGGCCGATCCGTTCAAGACCGTGCGCGTTCTCACCATCATGCGCGCCGACGAGCGGTGACACGTCGCGACCCCGGCGTTCCTCCGCCGGGGTTCTTCCCCCTCGCAGCCGGAAGGGCGGCCAGGTCGAGCGGTCGCACGCTCCACCAACGTTTCAAGAACTATCGTCGACGCCCGTCTATCGTCCCAATCGGGCGTGGCCGGCGTCAAGGATGCGCGGTGCCCCCAATTTCACGATCAGGCGCTGCGCGCCTGCCCGAGAAAATCGGCACCCCCCCGCCCCGCTTCGCGGCCGCTGACGCGGTCCCTGACCCCGACCAAGCCCGATCGTCCTGTCGACCCCGTCTTCAAACGAACAGACGGAGGTTCACATGCTCGATCAGACCACACGCACTCAGGCATGGCTGGTGGATCTCGCGGCGATCAACTCGGAGATCGCGGCACACGGGCTCCCCGCTCCGCGCCGGGCCGCAAAGCGCAGCCGCCGGCGCAAGCCGCTCTGGGAGGAGTGATGCGCCACCGCGGGCCGCTCGGTGGCCTTTCCGCAGAGGAGAGGCCGCTCCCGTTGCTCGCTTGAAGCACCCGGATGTGCTAAGGATTTCGAGCGCAAAGGATCATCGACATGACCATCGATCACCTCTCCGAGGACCAAGTCGCCGCTACCCGCGCGCGCCGCATTTCGTTCATGGGCCTGCTCGAGATCGAGAGCAATCCGCTCACCGACGAAGACGTCGCGATGTTCGAAATGTTCGAGCGCGAGCGTTGGCCGCACGAGCGCTGCCGACAGTATATCCTCGATCACGTCGGCGATCGGTCTCAGACCGTGGCCGAATGAGGGGTGCCGATCCCTACGTCATTCCCGGGACATCGGTACTTCGCAACAAGCTCGGCATCACGGATGCAGACCATCTCGATCGAGCCGAACGTCTGCTGACTGCGCAGCGCGCCCGCGAAGGCGTTCCTAGCGGGACCTTCGACCTCGCCCACGCTAGCGCCATTCACAGCCACCTCTTCCAGGACATCTACTCCTGGGCGGGACAGCTCCGCACCGTTGACGTCCTGAAGGGCGACAGCGAGTTCCAGCCGCTCCACTTCATCGAAACCGGCTTTTCCGACATCCATAGGCGCCTGCAGAAGGCCGACTTTCTGCGCAACCTTGGAACCGACGCCTTCGCCGCCAAAGCCGGCGAGATCCTCGGCGACGTCAACTATGCTCACCCCTTTCGCGAGGGCAATGGTCGGACCCAACTCGAGTATCTCCGCCAGCTCGCCGCTCAGGCCGGTCACCCGCTCGATCCAGGCAAGTTCGACCGGGACCAATGGATCGCGGCCTCGAGGGCCGCCCAACACGCCGACTACGGCCCGATGGCGACCGTGATCCGCAACCAGGCGCTCGCCCAATCCTTCCTCGACAAGGCGCCACGAGAGCGTCTCGACGACCCATGGCTGCGAGACGCGCAGCTCACGCTCGAGCTCGGCTTCAGGTCCGCCGTGGAGCAGCTCGGCCGCAACCTTGCCGACCTTCCCGAGGTCCGAAACAAGATGATCGCCGCGGTCGTCAAGCAGCTCGGCGACGGGCATCGTTTCGACGTCCCGGTCGCAAAGCCTGCAGCCGACGTTACCGAAACAGGCCGCTATAGCGAGCAGCTCAAGCCACCAGGGATCGGTTGAGGCCAGTAGCCGCTAGCGCGCCTTGAGGCGCGTCTGCTGGATCGCCCGAGTGCAGCCGTCGACCGACGCGATGATCGTGGGGTCGGCCAGCCCCTCATCGAAGGACTTCGAATAATAGCTGCGCACCCGAGCGTCCTCCGAATGTCCGAACTCTTTCATCAGGGCGTCGGACCGAGCCGCACCGATCTTGGATCGGCACGTGCCCGCCAGCATCATCATATCCCCATGCGCCTGAATACGAGGGGTTTGCCAACTTGCCAGGCCCCCTGCTTGCAGCATGGCATCACTCGCAGTCGTTGCCGCCGTTTCAAGATCATATCCGGGCGGAGGAAGGATCAGGTGCGAGAATATGGGATCCGTGACAGCGGCCATGCAGGTACGGCCGTAGCCCAGCAGCACACCCTTCAGCGCTTGAAGCTGCGGAGCGGTCTTCGCGCCTTCGGATACCGTCTCCAGGTCGGTCTTGAGCATTGCGCCTTGCCGGGTGACAGCTTCGCCCTTCAGCCGTTCGATCGTAGAAGGATCGACGTTCCAAGCCCCCGTCTCCTGCTGCAAGGCGCTTTCCGCTTTGGTGGGAAGGTCAGGGTCGAGGCTCATCCCGAGACGTTCGCACATAGGTGCTGTCACGACGAACTGTGCCACGCGGCTGAGGCGGTCCTGTTGTGCCTGCGTTTGCCCGCTCGCCGGTTCCAACGGCGCCAGCGCCATGATCGTCACGGCTGCTGCGGCCGTGTGCAACAAACGGATCATCGGACTCTCCTCCTCGCCCTCTCTAGGTGGCGCTGATGGATCGAGACAACCTCCCTATCGGAGAGTTCGACACTTCACTTGAACACGAGGACCGAACTGGGTCCCTGCGAGATGACCCAGTTCGGTGGCGGCGAGCTCCGCGCCTCCGTGGCGCTCGCCGGATCACTCTTCGCCGTGCCCGAGATGAACCACTCGGCCGCTAGCGCCACCGGAAGGTAGCTTCGCGGATGTACGCCATCGGTTGTGGGCACCCCGATCAGGTCAACCCACCGATCGCAGTGGGTGACCGCAACACGGCGCACCAACTCCGCTGCGCGCCTGTTGTAGGGCAGCAACCATACGACCTGGCGCGCGACGATGCCGGCGCGCAATCCGATCAGGCGTTCTTCGAGCCCTGGCACTTCGGCATCGTTGGACCCGCTCGACAGCACGACCGTGTCATACTGGCCTTTCGGATTGGCACTCGCGATCCAGTCCGTCGCGGCACCCCTCTTGGCTACGATCGCACAGCGGTCGCCGGCGATTGCCCGTAGAGCCAAAGCCGTGCCATCCGCGATGCTGTCTCCGAGGAGCAGGCAGCCAAGCATCATCTCCAGTCGACCTCGCCGCTTCGGTGCTCCACGATCCTGCCATTCGGGTATGACGGGTGTCTAGCGATCCCATGGGTGCCACATAACCGTCGAACGCCGTTACCCCCCTGCCCCTCTGCGTG
The DNA here is from genome assembly GCF_022662295.1 of Sphingomonas sp. CARO-RG-8B-R24-01. Classification (NCBI taxonomy): domain Bacteria; kingdom Pseudomonadati; phylum Pseudomonadota; class Alphaproteobacteria; order Sphingomonadales; family Sphingomonadaceae; genus Sphingomonas; species Sphingomonas sp. CARO-RG-8B-R24-01. Next base: position 147,679 of record NZ_JAKNQI010000010.1, read on the forward strand.
ACTCGTACGCGCGAAGGTTGACGAAGAAGCGGACGGGCCCGGACGCGATGCTCCGTTGTGGCCGACATCGAGGGCGGTGCATTCTGGGCACGTTCTCCACCTGCGCGCTTTTCAGGCGATCGGACATGGCTCTGCTGCGGCTAGTGCCGGCCCGAAAACCATCAGCATCTGCGGCGGTGTTGTAGTTTGGGCAGGGGCACACACTCCGTTTCCTCCTGGCCGCGGCCTTCGTGCGGCACGTCGTCAACGGAATCGACCTGCTTGCGCGTAAGGCGGAGCGGGAAGCTCGATCAGGCCCGGGTGGGTTAACGCCAGCCCCCTACCCCTTCCCTCCATCGTCGGGCGCGTCGGTCGTGTCTGATATGTCCGACGCGACCGACGTGACCGCTGTGGCTGTCGCGGCAGACTCGGGTTCCAGAGCGTTAGGGTCTCCGCTAGACCTCAAGTCAGGCCGCACCTCAGCTTCGCGAGAATGTCCGCGGCGGACGCGACGCTCGCGACGGATGGTACCGCTGCGGCCGAGCTCGGCGCACCTGTCCGTCGTGTCCGCCACGACTTGCACGTCCGGCCTGTCGGTCGCGCCGGATAAGGCAGCAATGTCGGTCACGTTCAGCGCGGCAGACGCGGCGGACGCGACGGACGCAGGAGTCGCGACAGTCGCGACCGTCGCGCCGGTCATGGCGGACTAGGCGGTCGCGTCCGCTCTGTCCGCGACGGCAGTCGCGCCCGCCGTGACGGGCCTGTCACGCGCGACAGACGCGTAGGCCGCGCCGGCCACGTCAGACTTGACCGCCACGACCGCCGTGTTTACCCCAGAGGTCATGTCACGCGTGACAGACCCGTCCGCCGTGTCGGACAGGCGTCAGACAGGAGGTTTCTTGTGCCGATTATCTCGTTTGTGTCTCCAAAGGGCGGTGTAGGGAAGACAACCTCTGCGCTCATTCTGGCGACCGAGCTTGCCAGCTCGATCGAGCAGAACGTCACGATCGTCGACGCCGACCCTAATCTTCCACTCAGCCGCTGGGCCAAGCACGGCAATGCCCCCAACAACCTTGATGTCGTCTCCGACAAGGGAGAGTCGACGATCGTCGATGCGATCGCCGCGGCCAGCGAGCGATCGGCCTTTGTTATAGTTGACCTCGAAGGCGTGGCTTCGGCCCGGGTCACGAACGCGATCCAGATGTCCAACCTCGCGATCATTCCCGTTCAAGCCTCGCTGCTCGATGCAGAGCAGGCGGCACGGGCGATCTCCCTGATCCACAACACTGCAAGGGCGATGGGTCGCCCGGTCCCCTACAGGGTCCTGTTCAACCGCGTGCCCGCCAGCCAGCGCATCCGGTCGAGGAACTTCAAGTCGATCGCTGCGGAACTCGACGAGCAGAGCATACCTGCATTCAAGACCCAGCTTGCCGAGCGCGAGGCGTACAAAAGCCTCTTTACGCACGGCGGCACCTTGGACACGCTGGACAGTGCTGCCGTCGCGAGCCTCGTGACCGCCAAGCAGAATGCGCAGGACTTTGCGGAAGAAGTGATTGGCGTGTTGCGCGCAGCCAAGCAGGGGAGGGGGGTATGACCAACGAAGTCCAAAAGCCCGCCGGCATTAAAGGAATGTGGGACGTCTCGGACCTGACCGACCCACCGGTTCAGAAGCCTTCGCCCGAACAGTCCCAGGCCGCTCAGCAGGCCGGTGAGCGGCTGGGCTTCGTGTCGCGCGAGGCGCCGCGGGTTGAGCCGCCGGTCGAGCGGCCAAAGTCGGAGTTCACCGCGCGGGTCTCCGTTCGCGTGCGGCCAAGCGACAAACAGCTGCTGGAGGACCTCGGCTGGCGCCTTCGTCGGCCGCTGGGTGACATTGTCAGCCGGGCCCTCCAGCTTTTCGTCGAAGAGCAGGAAGCGCAGGACGCGAAGCCGGGTGGCCGAGAAGGGTAGGGGCCTTGCCCCTGGAACCCACGAGAGGATTATCGTGAAGAGCTACATCTTCTTCGTCAGCAAGGGCGGCGCCGCGAAGACAACGCTCGCCGTTCATTTCGCCTGGTTCCTGCGCAAGCTCGAACGACGCGTCTTGTTCGTCGATCTCGATCCGCAAGCGAATGCGGCAAACATCCTGACGCGCTATGCGGGCAAGGAAGCTGCCTACAAGCCTAACACGCTCGGTGACATGGCCGACATCATCGACCCCGATTCGCCATGGACCAAGGGTAAGCGCCCCGTACCATCGACCGGGTTCGACATCGTCCGCGTCAGCACGGCCGCGGTCCTTGAAGACAGCGATGTGGACGATGCGATCGCAGCGCTCGACCACATCAGCGGTATTTCCGAGCCGGAGCCACTTTATGACAATGTCGTCTTCGATCTGGCTCCGACCTTCTCGGCACACCACGCGATCGCGCTAGTGTGGGCCGACAACCTCGTCATGCCGCTCGACATGAGCAGCAGCGGCATCGACGGCGTCGACATCACCGATGCCACCGTCGAGTCCTTCAACAAGTTCCGCACGACGCCGCTCGTTGACTGCGGGATCGTTGCCGCACGTTACGACGGCAATACCACGCACAAGGCCGTGCTCGAAGAAGCGAAGATGCGGCACCGGGACCGGATGCTCTCCATGCCGTTCCACGATCGTGAGGCGTTCCAGCGCGGCATCGCGCAGTGCATCCCGCCGTGGCAGATCCCGGAGCAGCGCGACAAGCGCGCTCGCACCGCCGAACTCCAGACGCTCTTCGGTGACATTCTTGAGCGAGGCGGCGATGGTTACGAGGCGTGACGAGCGCATAGCCAGACTGGCGTCAGGCAGCGGCCATGGAGGCCGTCTCAAGACCGGGGATGACGCTCCCCAGTTCGTCGAGACAATTAAGGTCGACCTGATCGATCCTGACCCGGACCAGCCCCGCCGCGATTTCAACCAGGCTGAGCTCAAGGAAATGGCAGAGAGCCTTCGCAGCCGCGGGCAGCTTCAGCCGATCGTGCTCATTAAGGCGGGCGATCGCTTTACGATCAGCATGGGGGAGCGGCGCTGGCGCGCGAGCAAGCTCGCCGGGCTGCCAACGATCCGGGCGCTGGTGCGCTCGACGCCATTCGAGGCGCGGGATGCACTCGTCAACCAAATCGTGGAAAACGAGCAGCGTAGTGGCCTCACCGCTTCGGAGCTGATCCTCGCGGTCGCCCGTCTCTCGTCCTTCGGGATGTCCGGCAAGGAAATCGCCGTCGCCCTCGCCAAGCCCGCAAACCGGGTTTCCGAGTTGCTCAAGCTCGCCGAGGCGCCTCCCGAGCTGCGCGCCATCGTCGACACGATCGGCTCGCGCAACGCCTACGGCCTACTCCTAAAGTGGCGTGACCATCCCGACGAGAGCCGCGATCTCGTGACCTCTATTCAGACCGAGCTTATCACCCGCCCGTTGATCGAGACGATCGGGTCGCGGACCGAAGCGGCTATCCCCGCACGCCAGGGCGAAGGCGATCACGGCGCCTCAAGCATCAGCTCGGCCGGGAAGGGCGGGGAGGGCGGGAGGGACCTCCCGGCTGTGGGTGCGAGCGAGAGGCCTCGCAAACCCACAGCCAAGGACGAGCCCGCCGACTTGCCGACTGTGGGACGGATGATCGTAGATCATTCCACTCTCGGTCACGGTCACGTCGTGTTCGGCGGCGCCGCGGCACCGGGGAAGCTGACAGTTCTCTTCGACGAGCACGCAGCGCCTGTCCAAGTGGCCTTAGCCGAGCTGCGGGCGATTCAGACGTTTACGGTCTAGCCACAGCGGGCCGTCCTGCTCCCTCCAGCGGGCCGTGAGAGATTCCCACGTGGGAATCTCTGCGCCTGCCGAAGTGCCGCATTGCACCGCTTCCAGCGCGCAACGTAAAGGCATTTCGGGGGCTTACGCCCACCCGGACCACCCCCTCCGCGTCTACTTGTCCAAGTGTCTGAAAACTCGAAGTGTTGTAGAACCTAGGGGTTATAGGGTAGTTTATGGCGGGATAGGCGTGGCTGTGATGATGTTTAACAGGTAGGGTGAGAATGGGTATCGTGGCAGCGCGTCTCGGCGACGATCAGGAGAAGCGGCTCCGCGACCTCGCGCAGGCGTCCGGTCTGCCGCTGAGCGCCATATTTCGGCGCGCTTTGGAGCGGGAACTCGCGGATTCGGGGGCGCCCGCGCGCGCCGATGAGCAGCGGAACGGCCGGATCCGGGAGCTTGAGCTCTACGCCTTCCTCACCCGGCCTGACGTGAAGGATCGGCATCGCCGGGAGTTCGGGCGCCAGCATGCGGGCGCGAAAAACGCGCACCTTCGACCCCCTGAACCGAAGCGCCCGAAGAGCCTCCGCTTCCAGCTAACCTTGCCCGCCGAGGAGGTTCTTGCGGTCGAGCATCACTCGCAAGCGTTCGGGCTCAAACCAGCGCAGTTCTGCACCGTCCTGATCCGCCAGTGGCTCGGTCTCCGGAAGGCGCCGCCGGCCGACACGGCGAGGGCGCTCAGTCTTATCCGCAGCGAGCTTCGTCGCATCGGCGTCAACATCAACCAGATCGCGCGCGCCGCGAACGAGTTCGCGCGTCCGACCGAGCGCACGCTCCGAGATCGCGGCGCGATGACCGCTGATGAGCTCGCCCAAGGCGTTGCCTCACTGCCGGCACAGGTAAAAGCGCTCGAGGGTCTCACGGCCGAGATCGATCGCCACATGGGCCGCGAGCGGCGCTACCTTCGCCTGAAAACGTCAGACCAGCAGGACGTCGACCTTCATCCGTCCGTGGCAGAGCCGACGCCGAATGAGCAGGTCTGATGTCGAGCTATGAGGAGCTCCGCGCCGCCTGGTACGTCTGGCGACCGACGCACCCGAAGACCCGGAAGGGCGGGGGAGGGGACAAGGGGTTCGCGGCTGCCCTTCTCTCGCTGCCATTCCGGCCCTCGACGAAGCAGACTGCCGAGCAGTTCGCCCGCCTGGAGCGGCGCGCGCCGCAGGTGATGGTCAAGGTGACGAAGCCAACTTTCGGCGCTGCCCACACCTACCAGAACATGACGTACATCTCCCGCAACTGCGAGGAGGAGATCCTCGACCAGGACGGCGTGCTCTACACCGACAACGCTCAGCTCGAGGAACTGGCCGACGAATGGCACGAGCAGAACCAGGACGCCTTCGACGGCGAACGGCGTTACCGGGGTCCGGATGCCCGCCGCTTGCAATTCTCCATGCCGCCAGGGACGGACGCCATCGCGCTGCGCAACGCCGTCTCAGCCACCGCTCGGCATGTGTTCGGAGACCGCTACGATTACGTCTACGCGCTCCACACCGATCGCCCGCACCCTCATGTTCATCTAACGGTCCGCGCCGTCTCGCATCACGGAGAGTCCCTCCGGATCAACAAGGATGATCTTCTCTACCTTCGTCGTACGATGGCGCTCGAACTGCGGATGCGCGGCATCGACGCGGATGCGACGCCGCAGATCGCCCGGGGCCCGCGCGTGAAGCACGATCGTACCGAAGTGCACCGTCAGAAGGAGAAGCGGCGGGCTCAGGCGAAGATGACCGGGGCCTTACCGACAAAGACACAGTCCGGGACGATCGACCCCTATACGGTGCGAGTGTACGCCGCGGCCGCCGGCCGCCTGCGCGCGTCAGGCAATCCGGAAGATGCGGCACTTGCGCAACGGATTGAGGCGTTCGCAGCGTCTCGCTTTGCGCAGCAGCACAACCCGGACGGAGGTGTGATCAAGCAATCCAAAGTAGACAAGCCCGCTTCCCTTGAAAGCCGGGAGGACCCGGCGAAACCGGACAACATCAAGCCCAAGATGTGACTTGGTAGGTGATCTCGGCTCGTCAAAGCGTGGGTGGTACTGTGGTCGACGGTTTGACTGCCATCCTGCTCTTCCCGCATGCGTCTGCGGGTGTTTCCAGAAGCGCATAAGCAACGCCGATGCGACGTGGCGCGCTCGCTCGCCGAGTCAGGGTTCGCTGAACGAAACGGCGTGCAGCTTCTTCATCCGAAAAGGAAATCGTCAGACCTGACCCGCGGCGACCGATGCGACCCCAACCCAGCTCAACGATGATATGACCGAACAGATCGCGCGTTGTCTCGATGCGGTAAGCACGAGCAACATTGTGCGCCGGATCGACTGCCTGGAGTGCGCAGTGCCAGTCTACCAGCTGCGTGGGCATCTCGAACATAGGTAGAACAATGCGAACCTTGCGGCGCATGGTCCAACGGGATGTTTGAATCAATAAGCCAGCGGTGATTCAGCGTGTCGATCAGCTGTCCGTCGCCCTGCGCCTCCGGCGAGGTTTGTCGGCAAGACTCACCCAAACCGGCGCGTGGTCGCTCGTCTTTTTCCCCCACCCCGAACGGCCTCGTCGACCTGCGCATCGACCAGCCGATCGGCGAGGGGGCTTAGCGGCGGGTGGCCAATGCGGAGCCTGGCGCCGGATCATGCCGGTTGTCCGAGTGGACGGTGTAGAGGTCCGACTGGCGCTCCGCTGCCTGCTACCGCATTGCCCGGAGCGTTGGCCGCTCGAATTGTACTGGGATGCAGCGAGCCAGGAGAACGACTTCGGCCGGGCACAGGGGTGACTGCAGCATCCAATGGCGTCGCCCGGCAGCTTCGCCGCGCGGGACGATATGAGGAGACCTCGCCGCTCTAGCCACCCACTTTCAAGCGTCCTGTCGCCTACCTCGTCATGATCCGGCAGCGGCCGCCGCTCGCTCCAGAGCGCGCATGCCGGTTGCCGACAGGCTGCGGAACGTAATGGACCACCGCGTATCCGTCATCTCGGCGATGCTGTGCTCCCAGGCATGCCGCGCCTCTCCGGATAGATGGTAGATCCCGCGCGGCTCCAGCGGGACATTCACCCGTTCAAACCTTGCTTCCGACCGACGCCGAAAGCGCATCGTCGCTGGAGCGCCGAGCGAGATGCCGATCACATGCTCGTAGTGAGGACGGTCGCGGTGCCAGCCGATTCCCGCGCCGGGATCGTAGCGGATGAGGAGTGCCTGCGTCAGCCCGCGTGGACCAAGCTCCGCGAAGTCCGCCGCGCGCTCGCGCAGCGGCTGAAGCCAGTCTGGGATCGGCTCGGCAACCTCCAATCTGGCGGCGTCGAAGTCGTAACCCAGACCAAAGGAGAAGGTCAGCCGCTTGCCGAGCCAACCCTGGAAGCGAAAGGGTGACAGCTCGGTGGCATCGATCCGCTTCGTCAGCTCCGTCGCTTGCTCCGGCGACACGATAGCGGGCATGGCCGATAGCCCGGGCAGCCGTGTAGAACCGAAAAGGTCGGCCATGCCTTCCGCTGCCGTTTTCATCAAACGCGATCCACCGACGACGACATCAGGGGCAAAGGGCTACTTCTTCCCGATCTCGCGCCAGCTCTTCTCCTGAAGGTCGACCCCGTGCTTCTTCGCGGCGGCCTCGATCCTCTTCCATGCCGCATCACGCTCGTCGTCACTGACGTCTTTCACCTGATTGAACCGGGATACGGCATTCCGCACGTGGCTGGCGTTCTCGAGCGGTTCCTTGCGCTGCTTCGGGAAAGCGAAAGAGCCTTTGTCCAGCTCGTCGCGATCTTCAGTGCTCAGCTTCGTCATGATCGTCTCCCACAGGATGAAGGCTCAACGACCAAATACCCATCGTGGTTACGTCGACCCCGAGCATTGCATTCAGGGTGCCTCTGAATCCGCTCAGAGCCGGAGGGCGGGCTAAGGCCGCCGCGGAAATGCCTCTCGCCAGCGCGCGCTTCTTGTCGCCATAGCTTCCACCAAGATCGCCGCTTCGGCTCGCGGGCGCTAAAGGCTGCGGCCCCCTCCTTGGCTTCGTGCGCCAACATGATCGGCTCGGCATCATAGCGTGCGGCAATTGCGTCGCGCCACTCTACGGACGCATGCCAGCGATCGAGGTAGGACGCCTTCTGCGCGGGCGTCAGCGACCTCCAGAACGGATACCAGTTCAGAACAATTTACGTTTCGGCGAGTCGCTGCGTCGCCGGATCTTCTGGCTGCAGATCGGGCAGGGCCACCCAGGGAGGAGGGTACTCGTCCATGTCCCTGACTAGCACGGTCCGTAGAACTCGCTAAACTGGGCCCGAATGTTAGGCAAAGTGGACAATCCGTGCGATCGGTGTTATGTAGGCTGATCACGGAGGTCGACGATGTCCAGCGCTGCCTTGCTCACCAACGATGAAATCAGGCTCCACAGTTTGAGCGAGGGCGAGGTGCGTGCCGCTCTCCAGCAGCATAACCCCGGCGCTCCTGCGGGCAATGTACGAACTATGGCCAAGATCATCGCGGTCGTGTCCGACGTGCTGGCCGAACTGCCGGATGCGAAGCGCCGAAAGCTCGTGAACGCCAAAGGCGAACTCCGAGAGGCGCTCATCCAGGCCACCCGCGGCGCCCGACGCTCGTCGACGCGCCGTTATGTCGAAGAGGCCGGCAAGGTCGAGACAAGCCAGGGCAGTGGTCTCGGCGAGCGCGTAAGCCTCGAAGAGGGGCGGGTACGTCTCGATCGGTACGCCACCGCCAAGCCGCTCGACAGCTGGGCAGGCCCGGTCGCCGGAGCTGGTGAAATCGAAGAGCAGCTCGGCATTCCGCGTTCCACGTTGAGCAATTGGCAGCAGCGCGGGGTGGTCATCGGGCTGCTCCGCGGCGAACGTAAACTCGCGTACCCGCTTGAGCAGTTCGTTGACGCGCGTCCGCTCGAGGGCATCAGCGACGTGCTCAAGGTAGCGCCCGACGCCAGATCCGCCTGGCTCTGGCTCCGCCAGCAGCACGGGGCGCTGAACGAGCACACGCCGTTGGAGATCCTCCGAACAAAGGGCGGGCGGCAGCGGGTCGCGCAGGTGGCCGACCGCGACTTCGTGTGAGCTGATGGCCCTCGATCCGGCGGTTATCGCCTCGCTGATCCGCCGCTTCCAGCCGGCGGCCTACCTCCGTACGACGCCTTGGGCGCACCGCGCGACGCCGCTTGGCATGGGGTTCGGCAAAACCCGATTTGCTAGTCCCAGGGACGCCTTCAAGCTGATCTATATCGCCAAGGATCTGCCGACGAGCCTCGCGGAAACCATCATTCGCGATCGCTTCGAAGGAACCGTGGCTCGCGAGCTGGCGGTCAGCGACATTGCGGACTGGGGTTTGTGCGAGGTGCGCGCGACGGCGCCGCTGCGGGTGCTCGACCTGCGCGGAAACGGGTGCTTCGAGCTTGGGGTCACGACCGATATCGTCGGGGCCAAAGCACAGGATGAGGCTCGGGCCTTCAGCCAGGAAATCTATGACAAGACCGACCTCGACGGCATCCTCTACCGATCGCGTCTGCGTAAGCGTCAGGACTGCGTCGCAGTCTATGACCGCGCTGTCGCAGGGTCGCTTGCCGCCGATCCGGTAGTCGAACTCGAAACCGTCGTGAGCCTCGTCCCTGCGCTTCGCGCTCTGAAGGTGAAACTGGTCGCCTGAACAGACCCGGCGCCAGCCGGAAGCGCCGACAACATGTTCCCATTTTGTTCGAAGCGCGCTACTGTGAGCGCATGGCGGACTCAGCCAGGAAGATCATACACGTGGACATGGACGCGTTCCGGTCGCGGCTGCCGATCCCGCGCTGCCACTATTTGAACCGGCAGATTTACCGCCGACTACGAGGTAGCGGTGCGAAAAGGGGGGACATGACGATCGTTTGCCTGGGTTGGGGATCACTCTGCTGGAAACCCGGCACCTTGCCGGTGGCGGCTGACTGGCGAAACGATGGCCCGACGCTACCGCTCGAATTCGCGAGGGTCTCGCGTGATGGTCGGATAAACCCTGGTCGTGACCGACGAGGGGAAGGACGTACCTGTCCTCTGGGCGCCGCTGGCCGTGACCACCCTTGACGAGGCCATTGGGGCGCTCGCTGAACGCGAGGGAGTGACCTCACATGCGCCCATCGGCCGGGTGCCGACGCGGACGGGAGATTATCCTCACGGGGAAAGGATCGGTGCGTGGGCACGGGATCGCGGGATCGCAGGGTGGTCTGGACCGCGTTGAAACCAGGGCTCGACGAGCGTAACCGTGGCCGTGTTCCCAGTCTCCCGGAACTGCAGGCACACATCGACAAACTCGCCGACGTCGCACGCGCCGACGCTTTGGAATATGTCAGGAAGGCGCCAGCGCAAGTGGAGACGCGATATCGAGCGCCGCTACTGGCTCTGCTGACCAAGGGATGAGGATAAGCTTCACGCATCGACAGATATCCGCAATCAGCCAGACGCCGGCTATAGGAGACCGATGAAGATCATTCATTCCGCCGACTGGCAGCTCGGCAAACCTTATGGCCGCTTCGATCCGGACGTCCGCGCCGCCCTGATCGAAGCGCGTTTTGACGCCATTGACACGATCGGCCGCCTCGCATCCGACAACAAAGCTTCCCATGTCCTCGTGGCCGGAGATGTCTTCGACACCGAAGGGCCTGAGGATCGCACGATCGTGCAAGCGATTTCGCGGATGTCTCGACACGCGTGTCGCTGGTGGCTGCTTCCCGGCAACCACGACTTCGCACGCAACGGCGGCCTGTGGGACCGTATTCGCCAGCGGGTAGGAGAGGGGATCACCATTCTCTCCGAGCCTGAGCCCGTGGAGCTTGAGCCCGGGGCCTGGCTGTTGCCGGCGCCGCTGGTCCATCGCCACAATCTCGATGACCCGACGAATCTGTTCGACACAATGGAAACGCCGGGCGCTCGCATGCGTATCGGCGTAGCCCACGGCTCCATCCGCGATTTCGGATCGCGTGGCGAAACGAAGAACCAGATCGCACCCGATCGCGCAAAACGCTCCACGCTCGATTATCTGGCGCTCGGCGATTGGCACGGTGCGCTCAAGGTCGATGCGCGGACCTGGTATTCGGGTACACCAGAGACCGACCGCTTCCAGCGCGACGACCCCGGACACGCCCTCGTCGTCGATATCGACGCGGGCCGGGAGCCGCTGGTAACGCCGGTCCGAACAGGCCGATTCCAGTGGCTCGTGCGCGGTTGGACCGTCAACGACCGTGCAGCCTTCGATGCAGAATGCGATCAGCTTCTCGCTGTCATCGACGCGCCAAATACCTTGCTCCAGCTGTCGCTCGCCGGAATCACCGGCCTCAGCGATCGGATCGGGATGCTCGGCCGCCTCGAAAACGACATCAGCCATCGTCTGCGGCATCTCGCCGTGCGCGCCGACGATCTCGTTGGTCGGCCGACCGAAGAGGATCTGGCAGCGCTTTCAGTTGAGGGCATGCTCGGCGCCGCTGCGGCCAAACTCAACGTCAAGATTGAAGTGGGGGGGCAGGACGGACCGGTAGCCAAACGGGCGCTTGAACGGCTTTTTGTTGAATACAGCCGGGAGGAGCGGCCATGACGCTCGTTATCCGGCGGATCGCGGTCGATGGCTTCCGAAAATTTCGAGCCCCTTTCGCGATCGAGGGTCTCACCGAAGGCTTGAACATCGTCATCGAACCCAACGAAACCGGCAAATCGACGCTTTTGGAGGCGCTGCGTGCCGCCTTCTTCGTTCGCCACAACACGCGCAATCAGCTTGCCCAATCATATGCTCCCTACGGCGAGGCAGTAGCTCCCGAGATCAAGGTTGCGTTCGACGTCGATGGCGCCCCGTGGTCGATCACCAAGCGGTTCCTCAGGAGTCCCGCGCTCGAAATCACAGGCCCCGAGGGCCGTGCGCAGGGCGACGACGCCGAGGCCAGGCTGAATGCTCTGCTCGGCTCGGTGCGCGATACCAGCCGCGGTGGCGACGTTTCAACGTACGGCGCGCTCGGACTGCTGTGGGTGGCCCAGACCGAAGCACTTGCGGTGACCGGTCCTGGGCAAATCGTGCGCGATACGATTGCGTCGACCCTCGAGGCCGAGGTGGGCTCGATCATGGGCGGGGAGGCTTATCGCCGGGTTCGCCAGCGGGTCGACGCGCAATTCGAACTCTACTGGTCGCCGACCGGTCAGAAACGCGGGCGGCAAAACGAGGCGCGCGAGCGGGCCGAGACTGCCGAGAGGGCGGCGCGCGAGGCCAGTGAGCGCCTTGCCGCACTCGAACGGAGTTTCGCAGACCTGGATGCCGCCCGTGGCCGGCTCAAGATCATCCAGCGTGAGATCGCCGACGACACCGATGTCCAAACCCGAAAGGATCTGGTCGGATCATTGGAGATCGCTCGCGCGGCTGCGCAAATCCTCTCGACCCGCAAGGCCGAGCAGGAGGCAGCCACCGCCAAGCTGAAAGGGCTTGAGGATCTAAAAGAGCGGCACGAAACCGCCGTCGCTACGCGCGAGACTGCCGCCATCGCGCTAACCTCGGCGCGGGAATCGCGCGTCGCCGTTGCGGAAGCGCTCGCCACCGCCAGAGACAAGGCGGCGGCCGCGCGCGCTGACCTCGAAGCAGCGCGAACCGAGCGGCAAGCGGCCCGCGCGGGGTTGGCGGCCGGCGAGCAAAAGCTCCGGCAAAATCGCCGTCTGGCCGCGACCGCAGCCGCCCGGCGCCGTCATGATGAATTGCTTGAGCTCGAGCAGCAGCAGCGCGACGCGAAAACGCTGGCCGCCACCGCCATGAAGCCCGAAACGATTGCCGAGCTTGAGGCGAACGATCGCGCGGTGGGGCAGGCACAGGCAGTCGTAGCCGCCGGTGCCACGCGGCTCAGGCTGTCCGGCGCGACAGACGGTATTAACATCGACGGCGAGCCGATGAAGGCTGGCGAGCGCACACTGACGCGCGAGGCGCTTATCACGATCGGCGCGGCCGAGTTGATTGTGAGCCCGCCTGTGGCTGCCGCGAGTGCCCAAGAAACCCTGACCTCGGCGCTCCGCAAGCGAACGGTGGCGCTGGAGGAACTTGGGGTTGCAAATCTTGCCGCCGCGAGGGCGCAAAACGAGGCGGCCCGTGATGCGGCCGCCGAGCTGCGCACGATTGCGGCGCGGATCCAGGCCGTCACGCCGGCGGACGAGGTTATTCAACTCACCGCTGGCGCCGAGGCGCTCAAGCTGTTCGTAACCGAGCTGCAGGAGGAGGTCGGCGATATCGATGACGCCCTCCCGGATATCGGCGGCCTGACACAGGCGCTTGATGTTGCCGATACGAAGCTTGCCCGTGCTGAAGGAACGCAGGACAGCGCGATCGAGGCGTTGCGCCGGGTCGAGGAAGAGGACGCGCCGCTCGCCACTCTCGAAGCCGGGGCGGTCAGCGACCAAGCGAATGCTGTGAGCGTGGTTGAGGTGATCGAGGCCAGGTCAGAATGGGCCACGATCGAGGCGGGTCTTGCGCGCGCCCGCGAAACCGCCGCGGCGGCGGCGGTGAAGCTAGACGACGCGACGCGTGATGCTTCCGCGCATGACGTGGTCGCGATTAACCGCAAGATCGAGATCATCGACGCGCGCGTGCGGACCACTACGGAAACGCGAACCAAACTCGAGACCGACATCGCACGCCTCGAGGGCACGATAGAGAGCGAGGGCGGGCTTGGCCTCGCCGATCGCGCGGCCGCGGCACAAGACGAAAAGGAAGCCGCCGACGCCGCGGTTCAGCGCGTGGCCGAGGAAGCGGACACTCTCAAGCTTCTTCGGGAGACGCTCGAAACCGCACGCAACGAGGCCTCGGCGAAGTTCGTCGGGCCGGTCGCCAAGCGAGCAAAGCGGTATATCGCGCAGCTCTTGCCGGACTGCGATCTGACCTTTTCGGACGACCTCACACTCGAAGCAGTGGTGCGCGGCGGTGTCGACGAAAATTGCGCCACCCTGTCGCGCGGCACCCAGGAGCAACTTGCGGTTCTGACGCGGATCGCCTTAGCGGATCTGCTGCTCGAACAGGGGAAACCGGTATCGCTGATCTTGGACGATCCGCTCGTCTATTCCGACGATGGCCGTCTCGATACGATGATCGAAATCCTGAGTGAGGCGGCAACCCGCATGCAGATCATTCTTTTAACGTGTCGCGATCGCGCGTTCCGGCATGTGCCTGGCAACCGTCTCGTTATGTCAGCGCCTTAATTCCGGGTACAATCTCTAGATGGGGGGCTGATAGCGCAGTCTCGGCACCCTCCGCATCGTCTTCGCTGACGCGCATCATCATGCGATAGTGGGCACCTTGGCCGGTCTTTTCGAAAACGCGCTCAAATACCCGAAGATAACCTTCTACCGAATTCTCATCGATGGCGACGTAGAGATCATCGTGAGCACTATGTGAACCGTCATTGATCCAAGAGAACAATGACGCGCAAATCTGCGAGTCACGGCCATCAAACATTGCGACGATCTCGTCTTGTTTCAGGCCGCCGAGGTGAATGAGGTAGTTCTCCACGATCCTGCGCATCGTGTTTTGGATCGTTAAGTTAGGACGGTCGGGGCTGCGAATCTCCTCCCAAAGCAGCTCGTAGGATGTTTTTACCGGGTTGTGGAGGTAGCGATGGATTGACGAGATGTTGTCGCGCTTACGCACTATCCAGAAGGTCTCGGATCGTAGGCATCCGTCCAGCGGCCGGCTCCGGTTATAGCTGACCTCTTTATGGAAGTAGATATTGTGGGTGAGCACGAAGACCTGTTTGATGCTGCCTTCGTCCTCGCAAACGTCGGCGATCACCTTCCGGATGAGAGCGCTGACGATGAACAGGACTTCCGCATCAAGGCTCGATACGGGATCATCGAAGACCACGACCCGCTCGTTTGACATGCCGGTCGCCGAGGTGCTGCCAGCCAGACACTGATAGAAGTACAGGAAGGTGATAAAGGATCGTTCGCCTTCGCTGAGCGTGCGGGCCGCATCGGTGCCGTCGAGCCGAACGATGCGGTACATATCGTTTCGCTCACCAGCGACCTCCAGCTTGAAGTTCAAGAAGCCGAACGAGGCTAAGATGCGATTGATCGTGTCGACCGTCGGGCGGACGCTGGTGATCGATTCCTCGATCTGCTTACGGTTCTGCGCCTTCTCCGTCCGGCGCGCCGTTTTGTCCCTGACACTGGCCTCCAACCCGGCGATCGTGCGCCCGATCGTGCTGGTCGTCTCCGCATAGGTGTCGAGGTCGGTCCGGCGCTCCTCCACCACAAACCGCCAGACCTCTGCCGTGAGGCGACGCTTGGCAGCGCCGAGATCACGGATGGTCTCGTTGTATGTTTCAATCGCTTCGTTCGCGGCTGCGATCATAGCGGCGATCGCCTCGCTCATGGGGGCTGTCGACTCGAGTTCGGTCGAGTTACTAGGTTCACGGCGCTTCGATTGAATGCGGCTCTGATTCAGCTCGAGCACCGCCTTGAGAGCAACATAGTGCTCTTCGAACTTTTCGCGATCAATGAACCTGCCGGGCGCGGCGAGAACTGCATCGATGCGGGCGCAGACGGTCTCGACCGCTGCGGCGTAATCGCGCTCTAGGCCCGCAATCGCCGCCAAATCCTTGAGATACTGCTCGTCGAAAAAGTCGTTCAGGTCTTGGGTCAGGCCCGGCGGCGTGGTCTGCTGGCAGAACGGGCACGTACCAGCGGAAGCTTTCAGGTAAGCTACCCCCTGCTTCACCCAATCACTGTTCCCAAGCTGCCGGATCAACTCGGCCACGACAACATCGTCACGGCCTACTATTCGACGCGCCAGTACCGGCGCCTCGTTGAGTTCAGTCAGACGGCCGAAAGCGATCACCGGTATCGATGCTTCCGCGGGTGCCGCTGATTGAAATACCGTCGTCGCCTGCGCGGCAAGATCATTCAGGCTTTTCATTTCGACGCCTTCGGCGCGCGCCTCCTGCAGCACCTTGTCGCAGAAGGCGGCTTTGCTGCCCCGGTGACCGGTAAAAGCGGCCTCAAACATGTCCTTGTGGTTCTGCTGGGATGCCCAGCATGCATTTTCCAGCGCCGTCCGAGCGGTGGTAAGATCTCCTTGGCGGCCAGTTGTGCCGTTTTCGCCTTGCAGCTGCAAATGAAGGCCGGCGAGCTGGCGATCGGTCTGCTCGATCTCTTGTGACAGACGTACGATATCGGCGGCGGCTTGCGTCGACTCTTCTCCCAGCGTGAAGATGCCGGGCATCTGCTCTCCGAAATTTGTCTCGGCGAAATCGCGATTGTAGACGAGTGCTTCCAGAGCGCGCCCGTTGCGCCAAGTCACGGCATAGCCGGCTCGGCAACCCGGGTCGTGGACCGCGCGCGAGATCGTCGTTTTGCCGCAGCCGTTATGGCCGAAAAGGAAGTTGATCTTTTTCAGATCGGACAGCCGCACCCCCGCAGGTGGATACGTCGCCTCGCCCGCAATCTGGATTTCGGTAATCAAGTTAGTCCCCCGACCTCTCCCTGCGGTGGATTGTACCTCCGTCCATCCGACATCGCTACACAATTGGCGGGAGCACCCCCTCTCGGGAACTCCAGCAGGCTTGCGCACCAGCTCGCCCACCATCGCTCGTCATAGCGGAGCGATCGGCACATCGTGCTTACCCGCGACATGCAGGGGGATCCGCGCGCGACAATGACGGTCGGCTAGCCAAACTGATCGCCGGCGACGTCGATGATGAGGCCGTCCGATTCGAGCCAGGCATGCCATGAGATCCATGTGTCGTCCGGTTCAAATCTTTCAGGACAACTTCGACGCCGCGCACCTGAGATTTCTGGCGTGGCGACGTTCTACTTGAGATTGAAGTCCAGCCGCTCCTAATTGGCCGACATGGCTACTCTTGATCCGCCGCCAGTTTTTCCCGAGCCTTCGCTGCGCCTGCGTTATGCGCCGCCCGCTTCACGGCGGTTGATGATCCTCGACACAAACATGATGCAATATGCCATCACCAGTCCGGGGGGCGCGGTCATCCATCGCCTCAACGCCGAGATCGACAAAGCCCGCATTGCCGAGGCGGACGAGTTCGGCTTTTGCATGACCCCGTTCCAGCTTCTCGAGGTTCTCGGCACCAAGCTGCCCGACATCGGCGTCGACATCCGTCCTGTCAAAGGCCAGCCCCCGCTTGAGCTGTTCTATCAGGTCGTGGAAGCCGCTCGGGTGAAAATTGCGACGCTTGCCGAGCTTGCTCAACCGAGCCTTGCCGCGCGCGCGCGCGAGCGACGCTCTTTTTTGCCGGAAGAAGCGCATGATCTGTTCGACATGTGCATCACAACGCCTTGTGCTCAGCCTGACCTCACCGATCAGATCGCCTCAGCGCTGGCCTGGGATTATGGGGTCAAGAGGGCTTTCCCCAAAGCGATCGCAGCGGACGTCGAGCGAGCTCTAGCCATCCTCCTGCTTTTGCCAGGGCAGTCTCACCTGAGCCGCTTCCGTATCGCCAAGCGAATGTGGGACGGCTTTTATGCCAAGGCTCGCAACTGGATACCCGACGCCGCTCCCGGTATTCAGGCGGCGAACAAGGCGATGCAGCTCAAGACTCGCCGGGATTTCCTCGACTGCGACATCTACCACCTTGCTTGCTTCGGCTGGTTCGGCGCGGACGTGACTGTACTGACATGCGATCCACCGGACGGAATCCTCAATCGCATTTCGGTTTATAAGGGCATCGTGGAAGCCGCTGCCGCCAATGCACCCGATGTTTCCGAAGAGCGCTTTCCCGCCTTACACGTCGGCATCATCGCTCGATGTGAGCCAACGGGCGAGATTACCCACATTTTCCCGGTGCAGAAGATACCGACGATCGCCTGATGAATGACCTGTAAGGTAGCTTTGCGGCGTCTTTCCGGACTTGCCGTCGAGGGGTCGCTTCGGCCTCAACCCCCTCCCGCCACCGTGCAGATGAGGCGCCGCGCGACCGAAAGCGCGACCTTTGATGATGCCGAAGGAGTTGTCCAAACAGGCCACAGGTCGCTTGCCAATCTGCTTTCCGCCAAGCGGACGATCGATTAGGTTCGTCCGAGGGGGAATACCTTTGGATCCGCTCGATCTCGTCTCTGCTGCGCCTTGGCGCAGCACCGCCTTCACGACCTATGCTCTAAGTCTGTCTTTCTTCGAGGCGGTCGTGCTCGACCGTCTGATCCGCGGCGGCGGACAGTCTGCCCTGATCCTCGCGGACCCGGAAGGGGTTCGCGCGGGCTTGAGTGAGCAGGGCGCCCGGCGGGCCGGGCGTGATTACGAGATCGAGCCGGTCGCGTGTGTGGGTGGTGTGTTTCATCCCAAGCTGAGCGTGTTCGCGGGCATTGATGACGCGCATCTCCTGGTCAGCTCAGGAAATCTGACCTTCGGCGGATGGGGTGGCAATCTCGAGCTGACTGAACATTTGCATCCGAGTTTCGCGGCGGACGCCTTTGATGACGCCGCCGACTTCTTCGAGTTGCTGACATTATCCGATCGCATTCGATCCGAAGCCGGAACGGCGTGCCTGAAGCTCGCCGATACGCTACGCCGGGCAACGCGCGGGGCCAGTCGGACGGGGAATATAAGGCTCGTCCATAGCGTTGGCGAATCGATTGCGGGCGACGTCGCGCGTTTCGCGGACGAGCTCGGCGGGGCACGGCGGATCACGATCGTGTCACCCTATCATGATATCGACGGGCGCGGCTTGAATGCACTCGCCAAGGCCACTGCTTGCGAGGACATCCTTCTCCACGCGCACCCAGACGGCACCGTTCGCGGGACCGGATCCAACAACTGGCCTTTCGAAGCGCGGCGTGCACGCCAGGCGGTCAACGTCGCCATGCCTTTCGCAGCCGATAAGAGACCGCTTCACGCGAAATCCATCGAAATCCTGTGCCGGCGCGGTCGGCTCGTCATTTCCGGGAGCGCCAACGGCACCCATGCGGGGCTGTTCGGCCCTAATGTCGAAGCCTCCGTGCTCCGCGTGCAGCGCGATGTTCTGGTCGGATGGGATTGGTCACCGGCTGATGCGCCCGAGAGATTGGTAGGCGATGCCGAGGATGAGGATGCAGATTCCGAGGGCGCCATCGGAATTATTCGAGCGGCTCTCGAAGCTGGTAAGATCGAGGGACGCGTGCTGTCGCCGAGCATGAAGGGTCGCGCGAAGGCCTTCGTGCGCAGTGTACGCAAAATCCGCGCACTCGGGTGGGTCGTAATCGACCAAGACGGACGGTTCAACATCGACGCCCCGTCCCTCGAACAAGACGCCTGGGAGAGTGGCCGGCTCGTTGTCCGCCTCGAGCAAGACGCCAAGATTGCGGAGGGCTTCGTCTCGATCGCAGCTGCCTCGGAACTGATTAGGCGGGTCGGGCCCATCGCTACGCGGATCTTTGCGATCCTCGGCGGTAGCGACACCCCCGCCGATGTCGCTGCCATGTTAGCGTGGTTCCGTGAGGATCCCGACCGATTGCCCCGGGCCGCGAAGCAGTCGGGCGGTGGAACGGGGGAGCAGGCGGAGGAGCCCGCGACCTTTGTTCACACCATTTCGCTTCACGCTGGCGGAACAGGTCAGGGATATGACTCCGTAGATGGGGGGGGCTCAGCGGCCTGGCGTAACGCGATGGCTCTCCTGCGGTCCGCTTTCTCGGTGGCCCGGGGACCGTGGAATGCGGGCGGTGAAGCGGACGATGACGACGACGAGGACCAGAGCGATCGCGAAAAGCGTGCCCGCCAGCAGGACCAACATAACGCGAAGTCGCTCGAGCATTTCGAGGCGCTGCTACCGCGAATGCTCGACGCCGCGTCCCCGGCGCGCGATCCGCTTCTCGCGCTTGCCATGACGCATTTCGTGACCGACCGCGTTCGCCCGCCAGCGGCAAAAGTCAGGGTCTGGATCGCGCAAATTTTGTCAGCGATTACGTCCTACGCCGGCCTTGAGGCAGAGCAAGCTCTGGCGACGCTCCTGCTATATTATGGGACCGATAGCTTGCCAAATAGAGCCGCGCGCGCACGTAGGACGCTGCTCGCCCGCGAAGCAGATCTCAGCTCCCTCGATGCAATCACCCTCCAGTCCGTGCCGGCCTTCTGTCAGGTTCTTGGTAGCACGCTCGACGTCGCGACCTTCCGTAAGGACATCCGCGCGGCGCAGACGATCGGCGAAGAGGTTCGTGCTTACCTCGCCGCCGTGTCGGCGGGGCGCTTGGCGGTTGAACTGCCGACCCTGACCAAATCGCTGCATTGGCCGCGCCTGTCCAAGGCTATCGGCGAGCCAGGGATTTTGGACAGCTTCTTCATCTTTGCGGTGCCGCCGAAAAGCTGTCCGCGCTGCAGCATGCAATTTCCGAGCGCTGTCGCCGAAGATCTGCGCCGAATGGGTATCAGCACGTGCTGCGGCCGCATCATGCTGAACAGGGCGCTCTGATGTCCGCAACCCTTGAAGAGCTTATGGAAAGGGCCCGCGACGTTGTAGGGCCGCAGATCGTCGCCAAAATCGGCATCGGCCAGGGTGGCGTCGATCCGCTTGGTCTGCGACAAATCAATTTCGGGTTGATGGATCGTGTCTTCCCCGATCTCAACAATGTCGCTCGTCATGTTCGCCCATATGTCGTGATGGCGTGGGCGTGGCGGCAGGTTCGTCGCATCCTTGAGCGCGGCAAAAAGATGGGTGCGCTCGATCACGAGATGCGAGATTTCGTCGATCGGATCGAGACGATTTATGCCTGGTCGCAATTTCTCATCGATCCGCGCGCCGATCTTCCCGGCGCAGTGGCGATGCGAAAACTGTTCGAAGTCGACCGCTACAAGTTCGGTGGTGAGGAATGGGAAAAGCGGCGCGACACACGCCGCTACTCAACCGGACTGATCTCACCGCTGAACTATGGTCCGAGTTTGCAGACGATGGGCTGGCTGGAGCGTGCCGAGGAAGGCGCAGGCGTTTTCGCGACACCGTCGGATCTTGACCCTGTCCTCGACGCATTTGAAGCGCGCATGGCGGATGAGCTTGGTCATCCCGCCTTTAGCCGACTCGGATCGGTGACGGTCAAACGCGCGGATGTCGAGCGCTGGGGGAAGCTCTGGTCGATTAAGAAGCCGCTCGCGATCGAACGCAAAGCGCTTTTCGAGCGCCTCGGGGGTGGAATGGCGGCAGCCTCTAGGCAAAGGGGCATCACGCTCACGCAGGCCGGCTATAATGATCTGGAAGACGAAGAGGGGGACATCGACGACGTTCGGGCGCGGATGGCGGATCGATCGGACGAATGGCAGGATCCTGAGTCTTGTCCGGCCGCTGCATCCGAGTGGAGCGCGGTCCAAGTCAGGCAGGTCTTCCGCCTGACGCTCGAGGCGCTCTTCCATTGGTTCGTCAACGAGCTGGGCGACGGCCCGATGCACACGGGCTCTGTCGCAGACGCATTTCTGAACGAACTCGGGCGACGGAAGCGCGCTGCGACAGCGGATGCGTGGCTTCTAAAGGCGGCGAAGCCGTCCAATCCCGTGCACGTTCTGAACGACCTCAAAGCCGCGCTGAAATCATGGGATGGTCTTGCGGGCGCGATCGTCAGCGGCCTGCGGCACAGTCTCGCCGAGGCGCCCGCCGAAGCCCATGATTTCTAGACGTTCGATCGATTGCCGCTGGCACGGGCGCGAGCTGAGGCGACACTGTGGCGCGCACTCAGCCCGCACGACTTCATGGTCAGAGTCCTCGAAAGCTGGATCATGGCGCAGCATACCTATTGGTGCGTCACCCGTGGGCTGAACGACGCTCGGGGACGCGGCAAAACCATCCTACGCCTCCGCATCGTCATGGACGAGGGCGGCTGGACGCAGACGCCGGGAACGACCTTGGGAAGCGCGCCCGAGGCAACTCCTGATCGGCTCGAGACCGCCTTTTCGCTGCTGGAGGAATGCCGAAAGCTTTAGGTGTTTGGTATTTCCGGATTTTTTCAGACAAATCGTCCGCTTTGCACCTTCTACCACATCAAGCCTTCTGACGTATCCATGATGTTGCTCGGATCGATC
Organism: Sphingomonas sp. CARO-RG-8B-R24-01; assembly: GCF_022662295.1. NCBI lineage: Bacteria > Pseudomonadati > Pseudomonadota > Alphaproteobacteria > Sphingomonadales > Sphingomonadaceae > Sphingomonas > Sphingomonas sp. CARO-RG-8B-R24-01. The sequence continues at coordinate 169,422 of NZ_JAKNQI010000010.1, forward strand.
ACGATGTAAGCCTGGCCGGCCGCGGTCATCTCGATCGCCGTAGGACAACTGCGAAGAATTCGGCAAAGAAGGCCAATGAGCGATGATCCTAACCCAGTTGATCCAGAAGACCTGCTAGCGGCTGACGATCTAGGGGCTGCCGCGGAATATCTATTCGCCAATCTTTGCGCGCGCGCACGGCTCGTTTGCAACAAGAGCGACCGGGATCGCGCTGGATGGGATTTCGTGATCGACTTTCCTTTGCCAGCGGCGGGCACGGGCGTACTGCTCGATCAGCGCCAGAAGACCCGCTGTAATGTCCAGCTCAAGGCGACGGCGTCGGTTGGCAGCAGTGTGGTGTCCCTCAAGCTGTCGGCCGCCGACCTCCTCGCCAAGGATCCCCAGCCGGCGTTCCTGGTGGTCTTTCGGTTACGGCGGGATGGGACGCCGTTGAAAGGATACCTCATCCACCTCCTCAACGAGCCGCTCGCAAAAGTCCTTCGGCGCTTGCGGGAGGCCGAGGCGAGGGGGCGAAACGACACGCAAAATCTCAAGATCACCTTCGACTATCGACGTCTGGGCCGATCGTTCGCTTTGACACCGCAGGCACTGCGACAAACGCTGGAGGACGCGTGCGGAGGCGATTCAGCGGCCTATGTCCGGGATAAGCTCCGACAGCTCGAAGAGCTCGGCTACGAACACGGTCACATCGTGGGCAATGCCTGGTTCCAAGTCGAAAGCGACGATCATCTGTCCCGGATCTTGCTCGGCGTGGAGCCCTTGCGACCGGCGCATCTCGAAGCGTTTGACGTTCGTTTCGGCATTCCCATCCCTTACGCGAGCGACCTGTGTGAGGCCGTCCAGGAGATAATGTTGTCGCCGCCAACGGCCGGCGCGTGCACCATCGCAATCAGCGGGCCGCCGCTGGCACCCGCTGCAACTTTCGCAGCCGAACTCTTTTTCGCGCCGCCGTTCGATGGCGGCCTGCGGATGCTCATTCGCCATCCGGACATCACCTTCACCTTCCGCGAAACCCGTGTGGCGATCGAGGCGGACGGTGTCTTTTCCGATCGTCCGCGGACCCTCGCCGAGACGACCATGCTCATGCGGGCGCTCTCATATCTGGCGAGCGGTGCTGCCGTCGTCTCTCTGACCGGCGCCGACGGATCATTCGGTCCCATCCGAACACCGTTGAGCTCGCCGCTTACCGGTCCGTACCTTGAGAGTTTGCCCGCGCTCGCCCGGTTTGCCCACGACTGGCAGAGGCTGCTCGAGATGGCTGGGGTCCGGTCCGTTGCCAAACTGACGATGGACGATCTTTGGGACGGGAACCGCGCAGGCCTGGCGGCGGACATGGTCCTCAATCCCGCGCCTGTGGCGCAGTTCGCATTTGACAGCGAGAATCTACCAGCGAGCGGCGACCGCGTCACGGCGATCTATTTCGACAGCTGTTCGGTTGCAGGGGAAGGGATAAGCTACAGTGTCGAAGTGACTTTAGAACCAAGCGATTTCCGCCCTGGCGTCTATCGATCGACGACGTTCCGCCCGCTCGAGGTACGTCCGATGGTCGCTGACTTGAATGAATATATGGATGAACTCGTCGAACGGTTCGGGGCGTCGGTCATGATACATCCCGATAATGTCCGCCAAGTAGAACCGGCCGAACTCGAAGGACCGCAGCAGGACCGTCTAGCATGATCAATGGGCCCACGCGCGACGACCACGAAGCCCTGCCGAAGTAGCTTGACCGGCCTAAACCGCTGATCTCTACCCGCCGATAGCTGTATAAAGCATGCCACGTCGTCGCTAAAAAAATGTATGTCGATGCGGCAGTTGGGAGGGGCCTCATGACGATCATCTACGTACACGGCGTGAAGGTCCGCTCAGCGGAGTCTGGCAAGGAACTAGGCAAGTCCTTCCAGCACTGGCTGGCTCCGAAGCTCTCGGTAAACAACGCTCTGCCCGGCTATGAGCCCGTCTATTGGGGTGACCTCGCTGCGACCTTCCGTTGGAACTTGGCTTCAAGGCCCCCCACGCCTTTGCTTGGCATGGGAGGCGCCGAGGCGTTCGCGGGCTTGGGATCGCTGCGTGGCGCCGCCGACGCTACGATTTTTGACCAAGCTCCGCCGGTGCAGCTCGAAGCGGGCCCGGTCTTAGGAGGTCCCACCATAGCGGTCGCGCAGGCGGTTCCGTCTTTGGAGACGATACCGTTTGCCAAACGGCCCGATTTCCTCGCTGATCTCTATCTCGCCTGCCTACCGACAGGGAAGAAGGATGAACCTAATGATCCGGTGATCGACCAACCGAGGATCGCCGGTCTCGCTGCCGCTGCCGCTGCCGTGGCGGGTCACTGGGACGCCATTGTAGCCTCCGAGGCCACCGAAGACGCACGTGCACGCAGTCTCGTCGCCGCGGTTGATGCCGGCCTGGGGAATAACGGGCTCGTCGCGATGGGCGGCATCGCCGACTGGATGTCGCGGGCAGGGGAAGTCGTGCGACGGGCGGCGGCCTGGCCCGGCGACGCGGTGGGGACCATTGCCGGCGAACTTCGTCCGCTGGGCAACACGTTCGTCGCGTATTTCATTGGCGATGTTCTTACCTATCTCGATCGGCGCGGCAGCCACGAAACCCCCGGACCGATCCCGACGCGCCTGCTGGCGGCACTGCGCCGGGCGCAAGAGCGCAAGAAGGCGACCGGCGAAAAGATCGTTATCGTCAGCCATTCGATGGGCGGGCAGCTGATATACGATGCGCTGACCACGTTTGCGGTCGGCGATCCTTTGCTCGACGGGATCGAAATCGATCATTGGATCACCTGCGGATGCCAAGTGTCGCTGTTCGCCGAGATGCAACTCTTCCCCGGCCAGCCGGAGGTCGCGGAGGGGCAGAAGCTGCCGATGCCAGCGCGCGTAAGGGCCTGGACCAATTATTATGACACCAATGATCTGGTCGGCTTCGTCATGGAACCGGTCTTCGACGGTGCGAAGGACCTGGAATATCATACGGGCTATGGTTTAATCCTAGCGCACACCGGGTTTCTGGCGCGGCCGAGCTTTTTCCAGGCGATCGCGGACCGACTTTAACAGGGGTGGGGCAGGGATGCGCACGCGATGACTTTGCAGCCGGTGGCCGAAACACCCGGGGTTTGGCGGGCCGGTGAGGCTAATATAGCAGGCGTGCATGCGCTGATCATTGGCATCAGCGACTATCCGTATCTTGCCGGCGGCTCGGCGCCGAACAGCCAGCGCGCTCCCGACAACGGCGGCCTCGGGCAGCTCGAGGTGTCGGCGCTCTCGGCGGCCAAATTCTTCGAATGGATGCTCGGCGCGGGGCCGATCGGCGGCGCGCCGCTGGCGAGTTGCCGGCTCCATCTGGCGCCCCGCGCCAACGAGCTCGCCGACGTCCAGCTGCTCACGCAGGGCCATTATGCGCCGGCAGACTATAAACGCTTGCGCGACACACTCGACGACTGGAGCAGCGAGATGTCGGTGGGGGGCCGAAGCAGCCTCAATCCCAATGTCGCGCTCTTTTTCTACTCGGGCCACGGCGTCGAAGTGCAGGGGTCGCAGGCGATCCTTGCCAGCGACATCCTGACTCAGCTCGCTGCCGATCGCGGGGTCAACAAGGCGATCGCGGTCGACCCGATGATGGCGGCGGTCAAAAGCTATGAGATCGATCGCGGGCTGTTCTTCATTGATGCCTGCCGCGACGCTCCGATGGCCGCGCGGTTGATCAATCTGGTGGGCGACCAGCCGTTGAAACTCAGTCCGGCCGTGCTGCGTCGGCCCGATGCGGTAATCGCTCTCAAGTCGACCGCCTCCGGGCTCAAGGCGTATCAGCCGCAGGACAAGGAAACCTTGTTCACCCAGGCGGTACTCGACGGCCTGAACGGCCCGCCGCCCCAATTCATCCCGTATGACACTACCAACCTGCCGTGGGCGCTCAAATTCGCGGCGCTCGAAGGCCATGTGAAGCGGATGGTGCCGGCCCTGCTCGCGGCCTATAGCCCGCTCGCCATCCAGGCGGTTGAGCCGTGGGGCATGCCCTACAATGGCGAGACGATCGTCGCGCGCAAGGAAGGCCCGCCGCTCGATGCCGGCGACGAGCCGATTACAGCGCAGCCGGTGCTTGATCTGCCGCAAATGGTCCAGGCGAGCGCGGTCCGGACGTTGAGCCAGGCGAAGTCGCTCGATGGCGCGGTGATCGGGGCGTTGCGCGCCGGCAATCCTTATTGGCGCGGCGACCTGTTCGACTATGGGATCATGCACGAAGTGCTTGGGCACGAGACCGCGACCGTGCCTTGGACGACAACGCTCCAGTTTCTCGACGCCAGGACTGGCGAGACCGCCGATGCGCGCACGACGCGCATCTATGCCGCGCACAGCCAAGAAATTGGCGACCGGATCGTCGCCTGGGTCGATATCGCAGTCGAGCCGGAGGAGGGCGAGGCGCTGTGGATCGGCGCGGGCGCGACCGATATGAGCCCGGGCTCGGCGGTCGTGCTGCCGCGCGACTTGAAGTACGCGACACCGGTGCGGCTCGATGTCCAGCTCGATCGCGAGGGCGGACAATGGCGGGTCACGCAGATGAGCGCACGCCTCGCAGACCCTAGCCCCGCCGACGCCTATATGGCGGGTAATTGGGACATTTTGTTCGAGGCGCAGAAGACCGAGGCGTTCGCCGATCTGGCGTCGGCGGCGAGCCCGGTCGAGGCGGATTTCGAGCGCTTGCAGGAGATATTGAGCGCCAAGCGGCAGTCGCCACTCGCCGCCACCTTCGCGACCATCCTGCTGCTGCGCGCGGGCGCACTCGACCATCTGCTTGATTGGCCGCGCAACCTTGCCAATTGGTTCGAGTGGCTGGCCGACGGTCCGGTCCTGTGGGCCGAGACCTTGCTGCGTCGGAGCGTGGCCGATGCGGTCGATCTCGCGCAGCCTGATATGCGTGAGGCGCTTGGCTATTTCTCGATGCTGGCGGACCGAGGCGTGCCCATGCTCTCGCACTCGCTGACGTTGGCAATCCGCCAGGCCGAGGTCTGGCGCGCCTTCGTCGACAGCGAGCGTCTCGACTGGAACGAGCAATCGAATCTGCGCGCGGCGCTCGAAAATGTCGATCGCGCGGGCCGCTACGCGCTCTCAGGGATGGGCTTCTCCCGCTTCGTCAACGTTGCGGCCGACTTTTCGCCCGAACATGTACTCGGCGCGCGTAAACCCCGCGCGCAGCGTCAGGCAGCCACCGCCTGACGCAACGCCTTGTATGTCGGATAAGCCGACATTATAGAGATGTCAGGTCTTCATAGCAGACAGAGTCGACATGGCGACGATTGCACCTGCCCCGCCCGTCACTACGGCCTTTCCCAAGGCGGCGGTGGAACAATGCCTCCTTGACGAGCTGGTCGAGGCCATCAAGGCCGTTGCCAAGATCAAAGGCACGCCTTTGCCCACGGGGCCCGGCCAGGTCCGGATGATGCCGGTGCAGGTCGACTCTTTGGTGTGCGTCGACATCCTGTGCGCGATCGAACCGATCCTCAAGATCGAGCTGCCGGAGAGCGTCGTGCGGGCGGGCGGCTATGGATCGATCGATAGCGCAATCGCCAATCTGGTGCCGCGCATCCAGAAAGAATGGATCAAAAAAGGAGGCAAGCCATGACCAGCGCCGCCATTAGGCAGGACGATGACGAGGATGCGCGCCGCCTGCTCGGCGAACGTCTGCGCGACGCGCGCAAATATCTCGGCCTTAAGCAGGAGGAGGTCGCCAGCTACCTCAAGATCCAGCGCAGCGCGCTCAGCGACATCGAGAGCGGCCAGCGCCGCGTCGAGGCGATCGAGCTGAGCCGGCTCGCGCGACTCTATCGCCAGTCAATCGGCTATTTCACGGGCGAGGATGAGGTGACGACGCATTTTACGCCCGACATCGCGCATCTCGCGCGCGCGGCGTCCGAATTGTCGGCCACCGATCGGGATGAGCTCGGCCGCTTCGCCGAATATCTGCGTGCCCGCTCGGCGGGCGGGCGGGGCTGAGCGTGGCGACGAGCTACGCCGGGGCCGTCCGCAACGGGACGATGGCGGCGAGCCGTCTGCACCGTCAGGTGGAGCAGAAAGCGCTGATCGAGCTCCGTGGCGGTAACGTCGACGTGTTCGGCGCGATCCATGCGCTCGATCTGCCGCTGCTGCTGCGCCCGCTCGACGGCCTGCTGGGCGCCTTCATCCGTGATCCCGTTCCGGGCGTGCTCATCACCACGCTGCGCCCAATGCCGATCCAGCGCTTCACCGCCGCGCACGAGCTTGGCCATTATTATCTCCAACACCAGCCGAGCCTCGACGATGAGACGATCCTGCGGCGGATGGCGGCGACCTCAGCGCCAGCGGCCGATTATCAGGAGATCGAGGCCGACGCGTTTGCGATCGGCTTCATGATGCCGCTGTGGCTGATCGTCTGGCATTGCGAGCGCCAAGGCTGGACCGCCGAAAATCTTGCGAAGCCGGGGACCGCTTATCAGCTCGCGCTGCGCCTGGGTGCCAGCTACAAGGCGACCTGCCTGACGCTCGGCCGGCACAATCTGCTGCCCTTCCAACGAGTGCAGGATCTGCTCAAGACCGAGCCCAAGCAGGTCAAATCGGCCTTACTCGTCAGCTATCAGCCGCGGGATTATCGCGGCGATGTCTGGCTGCTGACCGAGCGCGACGCCAACACCCGGATCGACGGCAGCCGCAACGATCTCTTCGTGTTACGGCTCGCGGAGCATAGCGGCGGCGGCTATCTGTGGAACATCGACCAACTACGCGCGAGCGGCTTCGCCGTGGTGGGCGATGCGATTGAGGACATTGACGGAGAGGGCGTCGGCGGTCCGGTGATGCGGCGGGTTACCGCCGCGAACCTGGAAGCCGGGCGGGGCACGATCCAGCTTGACGAGCGCCGTCCCTGGGATCCCGACGAGCCGCTGGCGCGTCTCGCGGTGGATTATGATTTCACAGGGCCCGAGGAAATTGGGCTCAGTCGCGCCGAGCGCCGGATCCTGCTTGAGGCGGCATGAATCAGGTCGTCACCCACTGCGATCTGCGCCCTTTGTTCGGGCCCGCGCGCGATCAGCGCGGCCGCTCGACCTGCGTCGCCTTTGCTGCCAGCGATACGCATGCGGCGCTGCGCGGCGACGGTACGGCTCTCTGCTGCGAATATGCCTTTTTCCATGGCCAGCGGCGCGCGAAGCGGCCGCCGACCCAAGGCGCGCATCTGCCGACGATGCTGGAGGTCCTTGCCAAGGACGGCCAGCCCGCCGAGACCGCATGGCCTTATCTGGCAATGCTGCCGACTGATCTTGCGACCTGGGTGCCGCCCACGCCGATCGGTGCGCTGCACGGCCGTGCTGGGATGATGAGTTCGAGCGCGATCGAGTCTGTGATCGCGGCTCTGAATGCCGGCAAGCCGGTAATCCTGCTGCTGATGCTGTCGCCGGCTTTCTTTCAACCCAATCCGCAGGGGATCGTCGACCCCGCGCTCGGCGAGGTTCCCGAGCCGGCGCGCCGGCACGCGGTGATCGCTTGCGGCCATGGCGTGGTCGACGGCAAGCCTGCGCTGCTCGTGCGCAACAGCTGGGGTCCGCGCTGGGCTATCAGCGGTTGCGGCTGGCTAACCGAGGCTTTTCTGAAACCGCGGCTGTTCGCGGCTGCCACTCTTCTGGAGGATATCGATGTACGTGCCCATTCCATCGCAGCCTGACTGCGTCAGCGCGTGGCGCGAGGCAGTGCGCGCCGTCGATGCCGCGCCCGGCCATGAGGCCTATAATGTCGTGATCGATATCGCCGATCCGGTCAGCGGCGCCAACCCTGAGGATCCGCGTGTCCAGGTCGTCGACGCCTTCCTGCGGCCGTTTGAGAAGTCGGTCGAGACCGTCGCCAACACGATCTTCCCGATCTATTATTATTATCGCTACGGCGCGCCCGACTTCTTCCAGGCCTTCAGCGACCGGATCCTCGCCAAGGTCCGCAAAAGCTGCCGCTGGTCGGGCTATTATTTCGAGCGGATGATCCATGTGCCGCGCGCGAGCGGCGAGCCGATCAACCAGCTCTGGGAGATCGTCGGGCGAATGAAGGACACGACGGTCAAGGCCAACAACAAGTTCGAACTGTCGCTGTTCGATCCCGACCGCGACGTCGATGATTCGCCTTATGGTGGCCAGTGCCTGAGCTTCTTGAGCTTCAAGCTGCTGCCGGGCGATCCTAAGACGCTCACGCTGACCGCGATGTATCGCAACCATTATTATGTCGAAAAATTGCTCGGCAATCTGATCGGCCTTGGCCGACTGATGGAATTCGTTGCGCGCGAAGCAAACCTCAAGGTCGGATCACTGACCGTGATCTCGACGCACGCGGTGGTCGATCAGCCCAAGGTTAAGCAGCTGAAGGCGTCACGCCACCAAGTCGAAACGATGCTGGCGGCCTTCGATCAGGCGAACGCGAAGCGCGCGCTGGCGGCCTGATCGAGCGGCGGCTTCGGCGCGCGACTGCACCGGTCCGGATCGACGCCGTAGAGCGTGGTCAGGCCGGTGATGAATTCTGTCTGCCCGCCATAACTGGGATGGCGCACCCCAACGACCGGGACCCCAATATCGGCGAGCGCAAGCTGGGCGTCTCGGCCGATCGCCACCAGCCGTCGCGGCCGAACGAGCTTGATCAACGCGCGTAGCAGCGGTTCGGCGATCACGCGCTCGGCGCGCGTGTGGCAGCGATTTGAGAAAGGGTCGCCGACGTCGTGCGGATGGAGCGGGAATACGTTCCAGAGCACCGCCGGCTCGCCGATTGCCTTGAGCACCTGCCAGACGATAGCGGCGGTGCGCTCTGCGACTACTGGGCCCTTTGTCGCGCGGTGCAGCGCGACACCGCCTAAGAGACTTCCCGCCTGATTGAGATGAACCTCGTCGGTGAGCGGCACGCCTGTGCGCCGGCCGCCGCGATAACCGAGGTCGCGCGCGATCCACATCGTATCGACACGCGCCGCGATCGAGGCCTCGAGGAACGTTTCGAGATTGCGCCGGCGGACCGCCGGCGCGTTGGCGCCGTCATGCGCGGGGCAATGATCGGAATAAGGATTGAACACCGTGTCGAGACGGGTGCTGGCGAGGGCGGCAACAAAAGATTTGGGGGTTTTCACGGCAAGGCCTCGATACGCAGGCGGTGGTTCAACATGTCAACGTGAACACGGCCACCACCGTGTTTACGCAAGAATCGAAATGCGGCGTAGCCCTCCAGGATGGCTTCTTCCCAAAGCCACAACGGGCAGGATTCGGCCTCATAGCCGGCGATGAACTGCCGGATATGTTTGAGAAGGTCGAAGGGCAACTGGCCGGGCTTCATTCCGTCGAAAAAATCCAGCCGCTTGGCCTGTCCGAAGATCCAAGTGGTGATCCCTTCCTCAATGAGGGTGGCGCGGGCGCCGTCCTCGGCCTCATCGATCGCGGGGTCGGACTTGCGCTTCAGGCGAAGCAGGCTGCGGATCACGGGCGACCAGCCGAGCACGGCGACGTGCGCAAGATGGAAGACGTCGTGGAAGCGATAATGGTCTTCGTAAAGCGCGTTATCAGTCAGCCGATCGCCGATGTTGATGCCGTTGCAGCGCTGGAAGACATAGTCTTTGGACCCAACCTTCCGCTCGAAAATGTCCATCGTCAGCGTGCGTGGCAGCTGCTCGTCGGCGGGCGCCGCCGCGTCGAAGGGCTCGGGATAGCGGCGGTCATGCGGCCAGCGGTCGAAGATTTTAGCAAGATTCTTGATCGCCGCCGCCTCGAGCGTCACGCCGGCTTCGTTGGCGGCTTGAAGGATCGAGCGCAGGATCGGAACGAGCCGACCGGCGAAGGCGGCGCGATTGTCCGAGAGCTGGCCGGTCTGCTGATCATTGACCAGCAAGCCGACTTGGCCAGCGAGCGACAGTAAGGTATTCTCGAAGGCGGGCGACGGCTCGGTCGTCCGCGCCATGATCGCCGGCTGGAGCGCGTCAAAGCTCAGACTTGGCGCGCCGCCCTGTTTCCAGTCGCCAAAGCCGCGCTCAACATTGGCAAACAACTCGTCGAGTCCAATATTCACCCGTGAGGCGAGCACCGTCATATACCAGAGCACGTCCCCGAGCTCCTCGACAACCGTATCGGCATAACTGAGATAAGATGCGCGGTCGCGCTGCTTCTTCTTGACCTCGCTAAGCAGACTGCCGGTTTCGCCAAAGAGGCCCAGCATCGGAAACACAACCGAGCCGGCGTCGCTGCGCTGATCGGTGCTGAGCGCCTGGGCCGCATAGGCTGCGATCGTCAGCGGGGCGAAATCGTCATCCATCAGCGTGATTTCCGACGTCGGTCGACGATGGCGTCGGCGGGGACTGGGATACCATAGGCTGCGAGCGCACGCAGCACGATCACGCGGATCGGTGCCCGCTCGTCAACCGCACGGTGGCTAAGGTGACGTTTGGTGCCGATCGGGATCTGAACCTGAAGAAAGTCATCGCCATCCGGGTTACCTTCTCTTTCTTCATGGAACTATGATTCACTAGTTTCATGAAACAAACAAGCGAGCGTGCCGCGCGATATTGAAACGGAGGGCTGCCGCATACGCACTGCTCCAGGAATTTAGATCCGGAGCCTGGGCTGGGAGAAGCATGCGTTAACGCCGGACCGCGCTGAGAACCCGCGAAGCGGCGTTGCTCCGAACTGCGAGTTTTCGACCATACCGTAGTGCCGTCGCCGGCGACGACCATCGCAAGGTGAGCGCGATTCCCGCCCCGTCCTCGCCGGCGGCAAACAGATCCTGGGTCAGCCCGACCCGCAGGGAGTGTGTCGATAACGCGGCGATGGCGTCGAACAAGTTCGTTCCTGACATCTCGACTATTCCGGCATCGGCTGCAGCCATTGCCACCCGCCGGTAGATCGCGCACACGCCTTGTCGGGTGAGGGACGTCTCGCCGATTGTGTAGGTCACCTGCGCCTGCGTGGCCGGTGTGCCGAGCAGCCGTTCCTGCCAATGGCGCGTGTTGCCTGGGATAGAGTGATAAGGCTGCGGCGGCACTGCCGCACGGGATCGCCGCCGATCGATACCCACCCGCCGGAACAGCGGCCCATTCTCAATCCCGCTCTGAATCAGCCATGCGTGTACCCGACGCATCGTCTCAGCCGAAAGCCACGCCCAACTGCCTTGACCCTCCTGATCGGTCTTGGAGCGCGGAATGGAGAGAAGCCCCGATCCATCAGCCTGCGGCTCGAGATGCTCCACACCGGCAGCGGTGAGTTCGCTAACGCGCAGCCCGGCGTCGTAGCCGACCGACAGCAGCGCCGCATCACGCAGGCCCTGGACATCACCGCCACAGGCATCAAGCAGCGCCGTGATCGTGAACCCCTTCACCTCACCATGTTCGTCGAGCGCTCCGCCGAACCTTAGCGGTGCCGCCTGCCGTTGGACGGCACCCTTGCGGCGGCGATTGGCACGCAGCGCATTCCGCACCATCGGATGATCGGTCGGCAGCCCGTCCTTCTCGCCTATTCCGACCAGGCGATGCGCGCTGGCGAGCGTCGCCATGCGTCGCGACAACGTCGCGGGCTTTTTGCCCTGCGCCTCAAGGTGGCGAAGATAGCGCACCAAGTCCTCGGGATCGGCGGGGAAGGCCGCGCGCCGCTCCTTCGCGCACCACGCGACGAAGCAATCGAGGTCGGCGGCGATCGCCGCCTTTGTGGCGTCGGCCATTGCCTCGAAGGCGATCTCGACGCCGAGTGCGCTCACTGGCGGCATATCCGCTGGGAGCGCAGCCGCGATCGTGCGCAGCAGCCGGGCGTCGACCGCCTCTGCCGAGCCACGCGCGCGGCGTTGTGGCAGCGCACGCGCGTCGAGCTGGTGGATAACGATCTCGCCGGCGTTGCCGTCTGCCATGCTGGTAGCCCTCGTTCGCGCTGCCGGCTCTGAGCCTGCTCAACGCCCCTCCCCTGCGCCTGTTCTTACCATAAGCATCGATTATGGAAAGTGCATATCGAACGGGCAGGAGGGTGCCTAGGGTCAGGACCCATTGATGTGAAAGGCGCGATCTGATTCAGGCTCTGCGAGGAGACTGGCGATGAGCGACTTGTATTGGCTGACCGACGAGCAGATGGCGCGGCTGGAGCCGTACTTTCCCAAGAGCCACGGCAAGCCCCGGGTTGATGATCGGCGGGTGTTGAGCGGCATCGTCTTCGTAAACCGCAACGGGATGCGCTGGTGCGATGCGCCCAAGGAGTACGGACCGCACAAGACCTTCTACAACCGTTGGAAGCGGTGGGGCGAGAGGGGCGTGTTCCTGCGCATGATGGAAGGACTGGCCGCTGCGAGCGCCACACCCAAGACAATCATGATCGACGCGACCTATCTA
>NZ_JAKNQI010000011.1:0-181020 GCF_022662295.1 Sphingomonas sp. CARO-RG-8B-R24-01
GTACCGGGCCTCCGGCTAGCGAACCGTTTCCATGCCGAGATCAGCAAAACCTTGTTCCCCTTGTGTACCGCCCGGCCGTCCCCCACTATCCTTAAAGAGTGGAGGAGCTAAATGGCCAAGGTATTCTTTTCGTACTCGCACGCTGACGAAGCGCTGCGGGACCAGCTGGAGAAACAGCTCTCGCTCCTAAAGCGGCAGGGGATCATCGAGACTTGGCATGATCGGCGGATCGGAGCCGGGCAAGAGTTTGCTCGCGAGATCGACCAGCATGTCGAGACAGACGACATAATCCTGCTTCTGGTCAGCGCCGACTTCATTGATTCCGACTATTGCTATGAGCTGGAGATGCGGCGGGCAATGGAGCGACATGACGCAGGCGACGCTGTCGTCATCCCAGTGATTCTTCGCCCATGTGACTGGCATGGTACGCCTTTCGGCAAGCTCAGCGCGACGCCACCCGACGGGAAGGCTATCACCACCTCGCCTGATCGTGATCAAGCGCTGCTGGAAGTTGCGAAGGCCGTGCGTGGCGCAGCAGACCGGCTCAGCAGTCGCTCGTCGCCGACTAGCGCTCCGGTCGCTCCTGTGACAACAGCTGTCATTATGGCGCCGCCGCTATCTACCAGAGGCCCGCGGTCAAGTGCCTTGGCTCTGGCCCGTACATTCACCGAACGGGACAAGGACACTTTCAAGCTCGAGACCTTTGAGTATATTTCCCGGTACTTCGAGAATTCGGCGACTGAGCTAACGGCTCGTAACCCGGGCATCGATGCGACCTTCCGCCGGATTGACGCGAACCGCTTCTCGACCATCATCTATCGTGACGGGCAGTCGATTGCACGCTGCTCAATATTCATGGGCGAACGTCCATACTCCTCTGGGATCGCCTATTCCTCGTCCGATATGTCCACGAATGGATACAATGAAGCGTTGAACGTCGAAGCGGACGACCAGAGCCTGTTTCTGATCAGCATGGGCATGGCAGCAATGGGCGGCAACCGCGGCGGGTCCGGCAAGCTAACCCAGGAAGGGGCGGCTGAGCTCTATTGGCAGATGCTTATAAGGCCGCTGCAGCCACGAATGTGACGCACGGCGCCCCGACGCCTAAAAGGATAAAACTCGGACACTCGCGCACCGGCATCACTTCGGAGTTTGACAGCAAGCTCAGGCTCCTCCGCTTTTCCACTGTGTCCCAAAACGATCAGCGTCTCCTTCCGCTGCTGCGATCGAAGCGCCCAGATGAATGAGCGTCCGGTATTGGGGGCGCCATCGACGAGATGGAATGTCGCATTGTGGGTCATTGCATCGGCGGACGCGGCGTCGCGGCCAGGCGGTGCGCCACCGCAACGCTAACCTCGGCGGCACTTCCTTCACCGAGATCCCGACAGTCGCCGCTATTTCACCGCCGTCTACTATGCGCGTGCGGCTTAACGGCCTAAGAGCGCTCTACGGTCCTACGCCAGGTTCCACCTCTGCCACATCGATAGCTTCCACTCCGGCGCTAATCGGATGAGGACAGACAGGGCGTTTTGATCTATACAGCTACGCGGGGGAAAACTGAGATGGCCGAGGATACGTCCGGTTCCGCTCATTTCGAACAGATCGCGCCTGCTGACGCGCCACATCGGCCGTTGAGCAATTTTCTGAAGTCAATTTTACGCCTGGGCAAGCAGCTCACGCGAAACGACGTACCCGATCCGAAACAAGAGCCAGCGCGGTCGATTGCGTTCCTATGCTTTTACGTGAATGGCGTCTACAAGGGGTTTGCGACCGGATTCTTTATTAAGCCCGACGTCGTCGTCACCGCTGCACACAACATTCTCATGGCGCAACCGACGGCGGTCGGTGCGTTTGCGGGATACGATGCGAAGCGCAATCCGGTGCAATCGGTCTCGGCACGAAGTTGGGCGTGGGACACGCAGCGCGACTTCGCCGTGCTCATCACCGCGCCGTCGAGCGCTGCGGGGCTCACGCTCAATGGCGCGCCCCAGCCGAAAATCGCTCTCGCAGGCTATGCCTTCGGTTATTTCGGTGAACTAACCGGCGCTACCGGTGCCGCGCAGGTGCAGGGTAACAAGCTGCGCTACGCGCTCGCGGCCGGTAAAGGCGATAGTGGGGCGCCAGTTTTCTCCCAATCTCCCCCGACCGCTTCGGTCGCGGGGCTTCATACCGATAGCTTCGACGGCGGGGGTCCGTTCGATGAAGGCGGCGAACTAGCGGATGCGGCGATGGTCACGCGCATCGCGGCGCTCGAGGCGCAAGCAAGGAACAATCACGGCTGAGAAGGGAGCGGGCATGCGCACGATTGCAGCGGGAACGGTGACGGCGAGCTTGTTGCTGTCGGGGTGTGCCAACGGTCTGCCTGGGTTGAGGCCGCTGACCTATCAACATCCCGCCGAGACCCGTTTGCTCGTGAGCTATGCGCCATGTCCGCATGCCTCACGGCAGGGCAAGAATTTCGCACCACTGATAGCAGCGATCGTGCTCGGCGCCGCGGGCAAGCTGCTCGATAATTTCGGGACGGCGCTTCAGAAGGGATCGGAAGGCGGTAACCTGCCCGCAAGCATCGCGAGCGCCAATTTCGAGCTCTACAACCAAGATCTGCCGCAATGCCTGATTGTGATTCGCGGCAACTTCGAGCATACCGAGAAGGCGAAGACCGAGGTGGCCTTGCCGACCGTCGAGCCGGTATCGGTTGGCGGCACTCCGGTGCCGACCATCTTGGTTCGCGACACGACCGGCAACTGCGTTGCCGGCACGTTGCCGGACGTTTACGAGCTCTCCCACTATATCGAGCTGTCGATCGCGCCTTCCCGAAATCAGACGGCGTTGACGTTCACGCCGGCCTACACCTGGATCGCCAAGTCGATGGACGGCGGCACGAGCGGGTCGCGCGGGCTTTCGATCGCCGTCAAGTTCAGCCGTCCGAGCGGGCAGGACACCGGCAGCGTTGTGCTCCTCGAGAATCGGGCGATTGGCAAGCAGGATACCTATCGCTCGATGCCTGACGGGCATTTCGCGCATGAGGCCGCATGGTTCGCCACAATCGGCGCCAACAACGGCTCCGGCGCGGCCGCGGCGAGGGCGACGAAGTCGGCCGATCCTGTTTCGAGCGGCACCGGGCACGCAACCGAGAGCGCGCCGGCCACCGCGCCTGACGCTGCGGTGGTGGCCACGACGACGCCCGCTCCGGCGGCCGCTGCCGAGGCGGCATCTGGCGCGCCGGTGCCTAACGAGCCGTTCCCATTCACGGCAACGGTGACCGTAGTCGAGAGCCGGCCGACCAAGGAGTTCGTCGCGTTCGTGGCAAGCGTGTTCACGGCCGCCCGGCCAGCAATCGATACCGCGCTTAAGAACGCGATTGATCCCGCGACGCAGCTCGCAAACCAGAAGACTGCGCTGGACAACGAGGGCGGCTACGGTGACGCGCTGGCCAAAGCAAAGGTGGCAGTGGTCAATTATTGTGCGCTAGACGCCACGAGCAAAGTTACCGACCGTATCTCGCAATCTGGCTCGGTTCGACAGCTGCAGGCCGCAGCCAACAAAGCTGCGCTCTCGGCCGATTATGGCGTGCCCTACAGCGTGCTGGCGACAGTCAGCGATGGCGATCCCAAGATCGCAAATCCCGCCACGTGCCCGTAGCGGATCGAAGCCATACCGCTTCGCTTGTCGCGAAGCGTCGTCATCAGTTTCCTACGCGTTCGGCGTAATACCCGCGGCTTATCAATACTAAGCGCACTGAATAGTCTGCGCGGGCTCGACCCGCAGGATCGCCGATCATTATCCTTGTACTATCGCGATATCGCTTCGATGCCAGACCCGCGATTGTCAGGTCAGCACTTTGTCGCCGCGCGCGGTGGAGGTCGTCTTGCTGGTTCGTTCCATGACCCAGCCGGCAGTCGTGTGCAGTTTAATCGCGCTGGCGCGCGGGTGCTTGTAGATATTCTTGTAGCCGATCGAGATGATCCCCCGGTTCGCTGTCGGAGTGGTTGCTGGCACCGTGCCGGTGAAGTCGGCGCCGTGATGAGTCACGACCAGATAGTCGAACGTCTTGCCTAAACTCGGCGTTTCGGCCGAGCATGTCGCAAAGACCGCCGCCGCGCGGATGGCTGGGTATCTCGCGTCGGATGCCTTCGCAGGACCATATCTCGCCGACCAGTTGCTGTTGCCGTTCGCGCTCGCAGGCGGCGGCAGCTTCACAACAGTCAAACCGAGCCAGCATAGCCTGACCGCCCGGGTGATCACCGAAGCGTTTCTCGGGCGGCGCTGCACCTTCCTGCAGTTGCCAACCGCCACACATCGCATGGAGGTCCGCTAAACCCAATTGTAGGTTAATTGATTCCGTGCGCGTCGAGCCAGGCGAGCGTTGCGGGCATAACCGTCTCGCTTCGCGCTTTATCGATCCCAAACCCGACGAGAGCTATCGGCGCTACGGTCCAGTCGCTTATGCCTTGTTTGAGGAAGCAGCCGGCAGCGGCGATGATGAGGAAATTCGCAACGCCCGCATCCTGCGCCAGCGCCGGGCGGCGGACATCATGAGCGCGTTCCTTCTGCCGCTGGTTGCCTAGATATAGGCATGGGATCGAAGATGAACGAGCGACCGCTTTCCAGGAAGGCCTCAGGTGCCCTTGAATGGCCGGATGTGGGTAAGCGCCGCCAAGCCGCCGCCGGCGGCTCTCGACCAGATCAAGACATTGGTCGGCGAACAGGTGAGCGTCCGCTCCTGTCGAAAGCCGCCGTTAGACCAGCATTAGGCTGCCAGCTTGCTTTGTGCCAGCTAAGCCGTTGGTGATGAGAGTTGCCGTTTATCGAGCCGGTCGTTCGTTCATCCGGGTCGCTGCAAGATGGTGCCGTTTGCCGGGAAGCCGCTACTCAGCCGATCGTCAGGATCGACCGGGTGCGGTGGCCGCGGGCTATCGCTGCATCAAGGAAGGCTGCGGTGTGATCGTGCTCCCCGCGCGCATGGCCTTCCCACGCCACCGCCGCGAGCACGGTGCCGCCGGCGGTTTCAGCTGCCTTGATGATCGTGGCGTTCGCCGCTGCATAGGCGTTTTCGTCGCCCTGCGCCGCATTGACGACGATCAGCGAACCCCGGGCCTTTGCGGCACCCGTTGCACGTTCGAAGATGTCACCCCAGCTCCCTGGTCTGTCATCGACCGAGCGCCGCCGGAAGATTGCCGGCGCGAAGGGCAGCACTATCGTGAACACCACCCCGCGCGCCATCGCCAGCCCGAGGCCAATCAGGTCGCTGCCGTTGGCGGCGGAACAGACCAGCCGCTCGACGCGCTCTTCGTCCATCAACGCCGCCAGCCGATCGCGTACGAGCGCAATGTTGGCGAGCGGCAGCGCGGGGTTTGGGGCATCGGCCGCATCAACGCGTCGCCCGGCGAGCGCCAGCACCGTCATTTAAGGCGCGAAACGAGCGAGACCGAGGTGCTCGGCATGGAGCTTCCGCTCAGCCACAGCGCGGCCGACGCGCCTGAGTTCGGGGATCGCCGCGACGGAATCGAGCCGCTGCACGCGCGCGGGATCAATGTCACCGCAGCCAAGCGCTTGGAGGCCGCCTGCTGTCAGTTCCGCATTGTAGCGCACGTAACGGAACAGCTTGCGACCGAGCGGCCCCTCCGATCCGATCAGCGTGCCGAGCTCGCGATCGATCTGGTCACCGGCGTGGCAATCGCCGAAGACGCGGCATAGTGCATCCTGCTCCTGCAAGGCAGAAAACATGAGCGCGGAGGGGATGGTCGAGGCGTTAAACAGAAGCGTCATGTCCTCTGCATCCAACCGGTCGTTGGCGCCGGGACTGGTGCCGGTACCCACCGAAACGAGCAGCATGTCGCCCACGTTCGCGCGCCACGGCGCCACCCCTGCCGGCGCAGCGCGCCAGTAGGCGTCCACCGTCATCATCAGAAAAAGCTGGAACGCCGGATTGTTGTACATGGTAACGCCGCCGTCCACGAACAGGAACGAACGATCGCCGACAATGATCTTCTCCGGCGGAAAGAAGGTCGGCGCCGCGGTGCTGGCGCGCACGAGCTGCCACAAGGGCAAGTTGAGGTTGCACCACGATTGGGAGAGGTCCCGATTATAGTAAGCGTAGGGATTATTGCTCACCGGCCAGGGCGAGTCGGTCGTTGCGTTGCGCATCACCAGCATCAGCACGGTTCTCAGATCGGCCGAGCCCAGCGTCCGATCGCCGAACGTCTCCTTCAGCTTCGCCGCGAGCGGCTCGTCGACGAATTTGTAGCGGACGCGGCGCAGGAGGCCTGAGCGCTGGAACATCGCCGCGCCACTGTCGACGTAGAAGTCGAGGAGCTCGGACACGCTCATGCCAAGCGCTAGCCCAGCGGCGATGATGCCGCCGGTGCTCGTCCCCGCGATCGCATCGAAATAGGTAGCAAGGCGATAGTCGGCGTTGCCGCTCGCCGCACGCAGTTCTGCTTCGATCTTCGCCAATATCTCGAGCGCAAGCACGCCGCGGATACCGCCGCCGTCGATCGCCAGCAGCTTCTTGGGTCCGGGCCGCGCCATCCGCTCGGCAAGCGCGCTCATGGGTGGCGGACCGCGGCCGCCAATGCCCGGGCCGCACCGATGCTTGCGGGACGGGCGACGCTGATCTCGACGTGGCAGGCTTTGCCCGTCCCCGCGACACCGCTGGAGACACCATGCACCTCGCTGATTACCCCGTTCCGCGATATGGACACAATCGTGCTCTGGTCATGCGCCTCCACCGTGGCATTGGACCGCTGCTTCAAGACCGCGACGAAGGCGTCCGGATCGAACGTCACTTCCAGGGTCGCGGCTGAGCCGTCGGCGAGCTTCGCCTTGTCGCCGCTCAAGGTCCAGCCGCCGGGAAGTGTGAGCTTGCAGCTGTCGCGCGCGAGGGCGCTGGCTGCGGCGGCCTCGCTCGAAACAAGCAGCGCCGCCGCAGCCAGGCAGAAGCCAGACGCGCTCAATTGACGACGCCGAGGATCGGCCCTTGCGGACCCGGGCAGAAACAGGTTGAGCCCGGCTGCGAGATCCGCGGCATCCAGCACCAGACGAGGGGCGTGTAACAAATAGTCCCCGGCTGATGCGGCGGCACTTGCGGAAGGGCGGCAGTGGGCGCGAGCAGCAACAGCGCTACCACCACGGCGCGAGCAAAAGGCTTCATCTATTCACCTCCGAGAACCGACGATGATCTGAGATGGAGCGGCCGTGCCGCCCTCACCTGTGGCTTGTTGGGTCGGCAGCGCGGTCACAGCCGTTGTCTTGGCGGCCTTCTCGATCTGGCGCAGATAGCTGGCAGCGCATTGCTCGCGGTCCTTTTCATCGACTCGGCCACAAAGCTGCGTTACAAACATAAGGGCCGCTCGCTGTGAGCTGAGGGTGGCAAGAACTAGTTGCTGGCGCGTCACATTCAGCTCGTCATTCCTGCGGGCAAGTTGCCAGTTCACGATGGCGGCGCCAATGAAGAGCGCTACCGCGATGCCCGCGGCGTAGCCGATGCGGCGGCGCACCTTGCGCCACCGTTCCTCCTGCTCCCGCCGCGCCTCGGCCTCTCGCTCCTGCAGCTTGCGCTCCGCCTCGCCCTGGCGCTTCTTCTCGCGCTCCTCCGCCGCGGCCTTGGTTTCGGCCTCACGCTGCTCGGCGACGCGCCGCGCTTCCTCGACGCTGCCCGCCAGGAATTGCGACAGCGCGTCATAATCCTTGCCGTATCGCTCGGCGGAGAAACGCGACGGCTGCTCCCGCTCCCACCAATCCCGGAAGCGCTCCAACGCGGCGCCGGTCGCGAATGCCGGCCGGTCGGAGCGATGGTCCTCAGCCGCATCTGCCAGCCGCTGCCACAAGCGGTCGGTCTCACTCTCGGCGGCGAACCATTCGGCGAGCTTGGGCCAGCGCCGGATCAGGCTTTCGTGGCTGAGGTCCACCACCACCTGATCGTCGAGTTCCGGCTCGGACGTGCGGAGAAAGCTGCAATCATCGGCGCGGAATGCCTCAATCACGGCGAGCACGTCGGCGCGGCGGCCTTCGCCTCCTCCCGCCGCAATCAGTTTCTCCACCTTGCGCGGACGGCGCACCGCCAGGCTCAGGCTCGGCCCGTCGAACAATGCACGAAATACCTGCTCGACCACCCGGTCGATCCGAGGACCGCACTCCTGTTCAAGCGCCTTCAGCACGTCCTCGCCGTGCCGCTCGATCGCGCCGCTTAGCTTGCCTGCAGCGTTATAGTCGTCCAGGTTGAGCTCCAGCGGCTCCCGCCCGGGCTGGTCCTTTGCGCTGCGCCACATTCGGTTCAGCACATGCTGCATCAGCGGCAACTGGTCCGCCTGGTGCGCCAGCACTTCCGCCTGATCGACGTTGGCCGAGCTTTCGAACGGCGCGAAGCACTGGATGTCGTTCAGCACCGCAGCGATCAGGTCTTCGGTGAGCGCGCAGTCCGCCACCGCCGAGGGTCCCTCAATCGCTTCCAGGCACTCGTTGCGCGTCATCCGTGGCGTCAGGAAACTGCCCGCACTGATCTGCTCGGCCAATCGGGGAAAGAGCGAGCAGGCGCCGAGATATTCGGAGCGCATCGTGATTACCACTTGGAGCGGCAGGTCGAGCTGCACCGTCTCCATCAGCAGGGCGGCGAAGGCTTCCGTCTCCTCGCGCTCGCCATAATCGCGGAAGCGGAACAGCTCCTCGAACTGGTCGACGACGATGAGGATGTTCCAGCCCTTCCGGAACAACGTCTCCGAGCCGGCAACCTCCGCGAGGCCACGCGGCCCACGGCCCAGCTGCGCGGCCAGTAGGTCGACGTCGTGGTCGGCATTCCCATGCGCCGATCGCGCCAGCGCCGCGGCAAGGTTGGAGATCGGTCGTCGCCCCGGATTGCACTCGGCGATCTGCCACCGCCCGCCGAGGCTGGGATGCAGCCCGAGCTTCAGCGCGTCGTATAGACCTGCACGGACGAGCGAGGATTTGCCACTGCCGGACGGGCCGAGCACGGCCAGGAAGCGCGTTGTCGCCAAGCGGTCGACCATTGCGTCGATCGAGGTGTCGCGGCCGAAGAACAATGGGCTTTCGTCGCGGCGGAATGCGCGCAGGCCCGGGTAAGGGACGGAGCCGGACGACGAGGGACTGACCGCGAGCAGCTCGACTTCCGTCGCCGTCTCGCCGGCGATCATGGCACCAGGGTCTTGATGAAGTCGCGCACCAGCGCGCTGTCATATCCGGCACTGCAATCGATCTCCTTAAGCAGCTTGCCCAGGAAATCCTCGGCGGGCCGCTCGCCCGGCGGAACGGTGCAGACTACCGCCGAGCGTGGCGGCTTCGCTCGCTTGCGGCTGATCGTATCGAACGTGCGTTTCTGGGTGTCGAGCCACGCCGGATCGTCGGAGCCGTTCACGAAGAAGATCACGCCGCAATCGTTGAATTGCGTATAGAGATGCTTGCGCGCCTCACCGGTCGAGCCCTCCAGTAGCGGCATCGAGACGGTATATTTGGCCTCCTCGAACTGGCGTCGGACGCTGCGGGCGGTGACGACGTTGTCGCGATCGGTGTTGACGAACACCTGGCTAGGCGTCCGCTCGGCGACAGCGACTGGTGTCCGCGCGCGCTCCAGCAGCGCCGCCTTGAACTCCTCGAGCCCGCTCACCACCACCTTCGGTTCCTCGACTAGGCTGCGGTAGGCCTCGTTAGTGATTGCCTCGGGGCGGAGGTGCGTTGAGCGCCACTGTACCACCGGGACCTTGGCCTTCTGCGCTTCCTCCAGCTGGAAACGCGTATAGCCTTGTTCAATCCCCCACGTTCTGCGGCCCGCGGCGTTGCCGAGCAGTTGCACGAAGAAGTCCGCGGTCGCGAGATCCTTAGCGAAGGCGGCGGCGAACTCGGCGCCACCCTGCGGATACTCGTCCGCGGGAAGCACTGTCACGAACTCCGGAAATTGCTGGAGATACCGGCGTACCTCGTCGATCTGGTCGACGACGTCGTCCGTGCCTTGGGCAATCAACACGCGCTGGGCCGGCTTGTCACCTGTGGCGACGCCAGCGGCGAGCTTCGCGTTCCTATCGGTCCGCAGCGGTTCCAGCTGCTCCTGCACACGCTTGGCGACGTCAAGCACCATCGCATTATAGCGTGGGTCGGTAGCACTGATCGGTACGTCGGCGGCCTCGAACTCCTTTTGCTCCCAGAAGCGCTTGCCGATTTTGCGATTCATCGGCGGCGGGTAGCCGGGCGTCTTCGGCACGCGCAGCCGCTCGATCAGGAACAGCCGCTCATTGTCCGTGCACGTGGCGCGGAAAGCGTCGAGCTCTTTTTTCAGCCATGGCCGCGCCGCATAAGAGGGCGATCCGATGCCGATGAGGATGGCCGAGTTGGCCGCGGCGCGTTCGAGCGCTTCGAGAGTGACGTTGCCCGAATTAACAATAGTATCGAAAAATATCTCGGCTTCCGCGCCAAGATAAGCGTTTAGCGCACGTCGCAGGCGTCGGACGAAGTCGGTGACCCAACCGTTCGCCCCCTCCTCCGGCTCGTTGTCGAGATGAGCATAGCTGATGAAAACGTCATACTGATGCGCTGTGCAGGGCATTTCACAGACACCTTCAATCCCGAGTCGGCGACCGTACGCACTAAGTAAGCAGGATGAGACTATGCCGTGCAGAGTTCAAGCGCGAAGTCGTAGCCTCCGACTCAGCAATGCCGCTTCTTGATCATGGCTTTCTCAGCAGAGTGTCATGCGGTTAACGCTAACGAGGCGCGCGAGACTGCCGGCCGGATTTTTGCATCGAAAGGCTCGACGGCATTGATCTAGGCAGCTGTCGCTGCTCTCCACCTGAGACCTGCCCGTCGTTCAAAGGCCAGGTTTGCCCGTTCAGACCTACGGCATGGCGACCGCGTAAATGGCCGCTCCTGCCGGAAGCTGTCGTTGGCCACGGCAGTCGAGAATGACGGCTAAGTCCCAGATCTCGCCGTTTACCACCGGGAGCGGCCTCGGCCTTCGGACCCGATGCGAAACATGAATGAATGGCATAAGTTGGGGAGCGGGGAGGGCGGCCTGAGTGTCTGCAACTGGGTCATTGCGCATCAACGGTGATGCGATGCCATGCTGTCGACAGATAGCCGGCGAAATTCCAAACGTCTTGCGCGCACTCGGGTTGTAACTGTCCGGCCTCGTCAATAGCACGCACCACCAGCTGATGTCTTCCGGGCGCCAATTCCGCGGTGCATTGCCAGCGCTGCCAGGCGTCCGGAGCGGCATCTTCGTCGATGAACTGGGCTCTGACCCAACAAGCGCCACCATCAAGTGACAAGTCGACGCGCGCGACCCGGCGGCCATAAGCGAGCGCGTAGCCGTAAATCGTGACCATCCCAGCGGGGAGCGTGTCGCCGTCACGTGGATCGCAGATGGCTGAGTTAACCGGCATGGCCTCAATCACGAGTCCGGTTCTCCAGTCGACATCACTACCGTCCTCGTCTGGCGGGAACAGCTTGTAGTCCTTGGCTTGGATCGGCGCGTCGCTGGGTTCATCGCGTAGCTCGATCCGGGTCAGCCACTTGGCGCTTCGCACCCCGGCGTAACCAGGCACGACTAGCCGCATAGGTGCGCCGTGTGCCGGGCTCAGCGGCTCACCGCCGATCGCCCACGCGATCAGCACATCGCCCGCCATAGCGCGCTTTAGCGAGATCGAAATGCCATAGGGGTGCGTCTCGCCGTCGATCTCGTCCACGTCGGCGGCGGTGCAAACCACATAACCGTCGCGGCGGTCACCGACGCCCAGAGCGAGCAACACGTCGGCAAGGCTGACGCCTGTCCAATCGACGTTGCCGATCGCACCGACATCCCACGGGTCGCCGTTGGTTTTGCGCACTGACTGAAGGTCGGCGCGGCGGTTACCCGCGCATTGCATAGCAGAAATAATGCGCCGTTCTGGAAAGCTAGCCTTCAGATCGGCGAGGGTGAGGGTGGCGGTACGCAGATCAGCGCCACTGACCTCAAGCGCGTGATCTTCGTCAAGTTGGGGGGTGGCGCCGTGGCTGCGGACGTAGAGTAGCGACTGCGGCGTGACATACTGCTCGATCAGGCGCTGCGAGCGTGGTTCGGCGTTAAATGGCTCGCGCTGCCGAACGATGAAGTCCGCTTCGTCGATATCGTGCAATCTACCATATCCCATTACTGCCGCTTGAAAACGCATAGCGATGGCGGCAGCGGCTGGCCATGAACGAATGATACTTTCTGGACGCCATTCGAAAGCGCTGAACGGCGGGAAGCGGTTCCTTCCAGCCGAACCGCCCACTCCTATGGCCAGGATGTTTCGCCAGCGATCCCACAGCCGGAGCATCAGCTTGCTTAGTATTGGTTCGAAATTGCGAAGACGGGAAATGGCAAAACTTAAAAATTCCCGCGACGGAAAGGGGCGGGTGCTGCGTTGAAGAAGCGGTATCAAGGAGATCCAAGATGATGAAACTACGTTTTGCTGTTGCCCTGACCGCCGCTCTAACGCTGGCTGGTGCCGCACAGGCACAGAGCGTCAACCAACGCCAGGGGCGCCAGCAGGAGCGCATCAACCAGGGCGTTGCAAGTGGACGACTCACTGCGGGCGAGGCGGTCCGCGACGAGCGCCAGCAAGGTCGGATCAATGCGTCCGAAGCGCGGATGCGAGCCAACAATGGCGGACATCTCAATGGCAATCAGCGCGCACGCCTCGAGAGCCGTCAGAACCGCGCCAGTGCTCATATCTACAATAGCAAGCACAACCGACGCCATTATTGAGCCATAAAGCCGGGGTGGTTCGCCGCCCCGGCACGCTTGGCGACAGGAGCAGGGCTTATGAACCGTCGTGACTTTCTTCAGGCCGGCGCCGCTGTAGCCGCGATCACGGTCGCCGAACCGGGCGCGGCGGCTCCGCGCCGCCATCCCAACTTGCTTTATGTTTTCAGCGATCAGCATCGCGCGGCCTCGCTGCCCGGCGAGCCCTTCAACCAGGCGGCCGCCCCGCACCTCAACGCGTTCCGTCACGCAAATTTCTCGATGGATCGGTGCGTCTCGAACTATCCGCTCTGCACGCCTTATCGCGGTATCCTGATGAGCGGGCGCTGGCCCTACCAGACGGGGCTAACCCACAACAACGTCGCGCTTCAATCGAACGAAATTTCACTTGGCAGAGTGTTTCGTGATGCCGGCTATCACACGGGTTATGTCGGCAAATGGCATCTCCAAGGCCGCGGGGCGGCGTTTATCCCGGCGGGCCCGGACCGCCAGGGGTTCGACGACTGGCATGTGTGGGAGCGGACCAACGCGCACTATCGTTCCTGGACCTATGACCCGGATACGGGTGCTCGCGTTGAGCCAGAGGGCTGGAATTGCACGACGATGACCGATCAGGCGGTCGCATTTTTCGAGCGCCAGCATAGCGCGACCAAGCCGTGGATGCTGATGGTTTCGTGGAACCCGCCGCACCCGCCCTACAATCCGCCAGCGCAGGATGCCAATCGGTATCCACCGGACCAGCTTAAGATGCGCCCGAATGTCGCCTTTCCGTTGCAAGGAAAAGCCGTCACCGGCGAGGCGCGGCCCCTTACAGGCTCCGAGCCATTGCGCGAGGCAATGCAGGGCTATTACGGCGCGATAACAGGGGTCGACACGGAGTTCGGCCGTTTGCTCTCCGCCCTCGAAACAAGCGGCGTGGCGGAGGACACTATCGTGGTTTACACGTCCGACCATGGCGACATGATGGGCTCGCAGGGCCGGATGGCGAAACAAGTTCCTTTCGAGGAATCATGTCGGGTCCCGTTCTTCGTTCGATACCCCGGTGTGACACCAAAGGGCGGTGCCTCTGACACGCTGTTCGCCGCGATCGACATCTATCCGACGCTGTGCGGGCTGGCAGGCCTTCCCGTACCACGCCACTGCGCAGGACGTGACTTGTCGGCGGTGATGCGCGGCGGCAACGTCACAGCATCACCGGCGGTGTTCCTGATGAATCAGATGCCGCAAACATCTGGTAGTCTGCAATCCGGCGGTGAAGACGGTGACGGCGGTGAGTCCGCACCAGCCCAGGATCGCTCGGCAGGGGCAGGCGAGCGAACTGGACATGAGTTCATCAACCAGCCGACATATCGTGGCTTGCGCACCGATACGCATACCTATGCCGTGGCTGAGACCGGCCGCTGGTGCCTCTACGACAATGTCGCCGACCCGTTCCAGATGAAGAACCTGGTCCGCGAGCCTGCGCAGCAGGCGCTGATGGTGGGTTTTGACACGTTGATCGCAGAGTGGCTGCGCTCCGCAGAAGACCCATTCCCCTTGGCACAGGCTGCGTTGCACATCTCCGACTTCCCGACCTGAATGCCGGCCAGCTGCTGCATCCCCGATCGTTCGGGAGGCGTTCCGCATCGGGCCAATATATGTGCCGCGGCTTCACCGGACGCGGACGACGCCATGGTGGAAATTCCCGGCGGCATCTTCCGCATGGGGTCCGATGATCCGCTTGGATTTCCGGGCGATGGGGAGGGACCAATACGCGCGGTGCGGCTTGATCCCTTCCTTATCGATGCGACTGCGGTAACCAATTCCTCCTATGCGCGCTTCGTCGAGGAGAGCGGCTATGTCACGGATGCCGAGCGGCTGAGCTGGTCATTCGTCTTCGTTGGCGAAACCCGTGAGGACGGTGCGGTGGTAGAGCAGGCGCCGTGGTGGTCTGCGATCCATGGTGCCGACTGGCGTCATCCATCCGGCCCCTCAAGCGATATCTCGGGTCTCGCGGATCATCCCGTAGTGCACGTTTCCTGGCACGACGCGGTCGCTTACGCGCGCTGGGCAGGGAAGCGGTTGCCGACCGAGGCGGAATGGGAGTGCGCTGCTCGCGGTGGTCTCGACCAGCAGCGCTATCCCTGGGGTAATGCTTTCATGCCGAACGGTGCGCGACGCTGTCGGATCTGGGAAGGACCATTTCCGGGCCGTGAACCCGGTGCTCCGCCGGCCGGTACCGGCCCTGTGCGAGAGTTTTCGCCCAACGGTTACGGCGTGTACGGCATGGCGGGCAACGTATGGGATTGGTGCGCCGACTGGTTCGATCCGGGGCATCACCTGTTCGCCTCGCGCGACAATCCGCGCGGGCCGGTCACCGGTGATCGGCGGGTGCTGCGGGGAGGCTCGCATCTGTGTCACCCGTCTTATTGCAACCGCTACCGGGTCGGGGCACGCAGCGCCAGCACGCCCGACAGCAGCACCGGCCATATCGGTTTTCGCTGTGTTCGAGACGCCCGGGCGGTCGTACAGTGATGAATTTTTAACGCGTTGCGCGACGGAAAACCGCGCTTGTCTCGTTAAACGTTCATCCAGCGGATGCTGGGTGCGTAGCAAATGAGAGGTCATCATGAAAAAGTATATTCTCGTTGCGCTTGCCGCCGCGACCGCGCTCGGCGCGGCCTCCACCGCTGACGCCGCTCAAGGGTGCGGTCGAGGATTTCATCGTGGCGGCTATGGTCGTTGCGTTCCAAATGGCTACGGCTATGGCCCGCGCGGCCCGGCGATCGGAGTGTTCTATCCCGGCCGGGGCTATTGGCATGGCGGACGCTATTGGGGCCATCGCTATGGCTGGCATGGCGGCTGGCGCTATCGCTGAAAAAACGGCGGGGCGCTTTCAAACGCCCCGCCGTTCTTCAAAGTCCGTCCGCAGCCGTGAGCGGACGGCCGTAATTCGTCGTAAAGAGTGTGTGGACGAGCTGGCCCGAATTGCCCATCGGATTCGCGGGTGTCGATCCATCGTAATTTGTCGGAGTCCAACCGGGCACGGTCTGGGTCATTACGCCGGGTACGTCGAATGCGCCGCCACCGAGCGGTATCGAATGCGCGCGCAGGTAGTTCAGCAAGTCGACCGCAACCTGATCGCTTGTCAGATTGCCGAGACCGATATCGGAACCGAATCCCGCGGACCATTCATCCGCCCATACCGGCAGCTTGCTGCTGGGAACGCCAAAATCCACATCCCAATTGCTCTCATCGTCGCTGCCGCGTTGATACGGGTGGACCGCGTAGACCACGCGGCTGAGCGGATCGCTGATCGTTGGCACCCCGTCGAGCGTGCGTCCAATCCCCAGGCCATCGAGCACCATCACATTCTGACTGCCGGCTGCCCGCAGATGCGCGAGCAGCGGTTGCATGCCAACCGCGACGGGATCGCTCGCGCCCGGGGCGTTGGTCCCGCCATTGGCCCATAGTGCCCAGTTCGCGTCGCTCTTTGCCGGGCGCGGCTCGTTGTAAAGTTCGTACAGCACGCCGCGATCTGCGCCGAACACCGCGTTGAGCAAGTCCCAGTCTCGCACCGTCTCGGCGCTGGCGAACGGATTGAATCCCGTCTCGCCGCTGTTGGTCTCATCCTGCATCGAAATCATGACGATGAAGCCAGCGCTACGCGCCTGCTGTATGGCTGTAGGGACACTTGCGGCATACGCTGCGTCATAAAGCGGCGATTGCGGGTCTAAAGATGGCTGACTGACCTGGAAGCGCAGAGTGTCGGCACCGAACGCAGACGCGGCCGCAAGCTCTGCCGGCCCAAAGTTTACGGTTCCCTTGTACGTTCCCGGTGCATTGATCTGGAGATAGGACGATGTCGCGACAAACCCGCGGATCACAACGCTGCGCGGTAGCCAAGTCTGGCCATTGAGCGTCATGTGAAGTCCGGAGACGCCGACGGCCTGTGTTGCAACGGGCGTAGGGGTCGGATTTGGAGCGGGTGTGGGCGTCGGCGTCGGCGTCGCGACCGGTATGACCGTGACCGGCGCTGAAGTGGCATCACCGCCGCTTCCGCAAGCTGCCAAACATAACAGGGCAACCGTTGCCATTAGACGTGCTGCCAAAATTGTTCTCATACTGCTCGACCTTCTGCCCGGATTATACCGGTTGAACGCAGCGTTTCAGCAAATCCGTCGCTTCCATTGTGGCGCCAGCCCGTCAGCGATCACGCCGCTGTATGCGTCCGACCAGGGAGTCCGCAATCCGACGGCGGTCGGCCTGCGGCAGCGTCGCCGCGAAATCCACGGCGCGGTTTTCAACCATCGCGCGGACACGAATATCGTCGGCACGCGCCTGTGCCAGCGACGCCTTGATCGACGTTGAATCTGGCGTCGGTTCACCGAGCAGCCGTGCGGCCTCGGCCTTAGCTGTGCTGCTATGCACGATCAGTGGCCGAACGGAGGCGCGCGCCTCTCGCAGATTTGCCCGAAACGCGCGGCGCTCGTCGCGCGGCAGTTCCGAGCCGATGACGCGCAACGCCCCGGCGGCGATCATGCGGTGGCCACCGCGCAGCCAGACCGTGCCGCCGATCAGCGCCCCTGCGAGAAACAGGTTGAGCAGCAACGACGCCACCAAGAGAACGCGGATCCTACCCATTGCTATCGCTCCCGGCTGGCAAATCGCCGAACACCGTCATGCTGTCCGCCGAGCCCGCCGGCGTCATGATCGTGGTAGCGGCGACGCCCGCGGTCGCGCCCGACAAGGCTACCGCAGTCCCGATTGCTGCCCACCATAATTTGGCCGAGCGTGTGATCGAGATTTTGGGCGCGCCGGCAAGGACACGGCTCGCGAGCGCGCCGCTCGGCGCTTGCAAGTGCCAGCAATCGAGCGTCTCATCGAGCGCCAACGCGTCGTCAAGGATCGCTTGTCCTTCTAGGGTCTTGGACCAGCGCACCGCTTCGTCTGCCACGGTATCCGGCCACCGTGCGATCACGCCCCCATAGGCATCCGCCAGCGCCTGAAAGCGCGCAATGCTCAAGGGCTCAGGTGTCATCGTTCGCTCCTGTCTGCGCCAGCCGTGCGCGCAACGTGCGTCGACCCCGCGCCAGCAAGGACTCCAGCGCCTCGACGCTGATGCCCAATGCCTCCGATGCCGCCGCTCCCGTCAGGTCTTGGTAATGCACGAGCAGGATCGCCTCGCGCTGCCGTTCTGGCAGCGCGGCGATCGCTGCCGCTACCGACTCTTCGCGCTCCGTTGCCATAAGAGTAGCCTCGGCATCCGGTGCGGGGTCCGCACTTTCGAGGATCGTATCGCTTGTCACGTCGCGGCGACGCCGCAGACGGTCGCGGCACAGATTGAGGACCACCGTGTGCAACCAGGTGTCGAACCGAGCACGCCCCGGCTGCCATTTGCGCGCCTGTCGCCAGACGCGTACGAACGCCTCTTGAGCGACGTCTTCCGCCTCCGCGGTGTCCCGCAACATCCGGTTCGCCAATCCGACGACACGCGGCAGCTTGCCCGCGACGAGCAACCGCGCCGCTGCGGCATCGCCACGGGCGAGGCGTGCGAGTAGCGGTACGTCGGGATCGGGATCCTCCACGTTTGGCGTGACCTACCGCCATTGGACCTTAGCCCATGTCATTCAGAATCGTCCCCAGACGATCTCATGGAACGATCGGACGACGGCGCACGACCAGCCTTTCGTTCCTTGTGGGTCAGCCGGCCGTCGCCATCGCTGTCCAGCCTGCGGAAGCGCTTGGCGGCGGCGTCGTCGATCTCGGTGCGGTCGACGAACCCATCACCGTTGCGGTCGAGATGCGCAAACCGCTTCCCGGGATCGCCCTTGCCGGTCGTCATCACCGCCATGAACTCGGCTTGGCTGACCCTCCCGTCGCCATTGGTGTCCGCAGCCAACACCTTCTGCTCGCGGCGCTGCTCGAATTGCTGGAGGCTCCATCCTACCGCCCCGGTGCGTCCGTTCGTAGTTCTACCAGTTTCAAGCACGTTACCGGCGGGGGAAGTCGCGGTCCCCGTGCCGACGGTCGATTGCGCCTCCTGTCGGTTTGGCTGCTGGGCACACGCCGCTGTGGGAAGAGCGCTCGCCATAGCCAAAGCCACCGCCGCGGTCCGACGTCCGTTCGTCTTCATAAGCTTGCTTGTCCCGCTTGATCTTGTGTCGTCAGGTTCAACGTCAAGCTGCCCCGCTTCCGTCGGTCGCGCGATCAAAAAAGAGAGCGACGGAAATTATGGTTGATTCGTAAACGCCGTCCTTTCCGCAGTCGTGAGCGAAAATGAACGGATGTCGGAAGTTGGGAAGCCGGAATGCGTCCCCGAATGGCGGGTTGTGGGTCTTGCTAGCCGCAAAACCGATCGGCAGATAGCGCGCACATTGGGTGATTCGCTGACTTATCTACGCTTCTCAACCTCGGTCATCTGTAAAGCGCGTTTCAGCGATCGCTTAGCCGTCTGAGCTTGCCAGGCGCAGTTGTCTGATCGCCAATGTGAAAAGCGCTCCTGCAAAGCGAGCCATCGCAAATCCTCAAGATTGCAATAATCAGCGGTATGAACGCGACCACCTTTCCCAAAAAGCTCGTGAGCAGCTTATAAAATCGCAGACGGATGGACCGGAAACATACGCCTTTGGTTGTCTGATCCTGCCATTTCAGACTAAGCTGTATTGGCCAACTGTATTTTGGCGCTCATTTACGGGAACGGAAATGCATTCTAAAATAACCTATGTTGGTCTTGCGGCAGAAATGACCATCGCATGGCTCAGCAATCCGCATAACCGGGCGACAGTAAATGAAGTGCCTGCTATAATAAAGTCCATTTACGACGGAATTGCTATTTTATCAGACAATTCGAATGGCAGAACGTTGGATAATTCGAAGTATACACCTGCCGTATCTGTGAGAAAGTCACTAGAAAGCAACGATTACATTTTAAGCATGATCGATGGTAAGCCTTACAAAGCGCTAAGGCGCCATTTAACAAGCCACGGTTTGACGCCTGAGAAATACCGGGAGCGTTATGGTCTCAAACCTGACTATCCCGTTGTGTCGAGAAGCTACAGTGCAGCGCGACGAGCTATGGCAATACGAATGGGCCTTGGTCGGAAGTCTGGTAAACCTTCGGTAAAAGTTGCTTTAAACATCGAGCCTTCCGCTTGACAGGACCTTTCGTCACCCGTTTGAATTGGTACCAGCTTTCACAAAGCTGGTACTGGCGCCGTTTACCGTCGTGGTTAGTCTCAATGGGGCTGGCGTGTCGCAGCTCCTTGCGGCGCTCAGAACGGCTACTCCGAATGCGACCTGCTCGAACATAATCGCGGGTGGTTCAACCGATCGACGCAACGCTCTGTGCGAACTTCTCAGCTGGCGTTTGGTACATCAAGGTCTTTCTCGGCCGCTTGTTGAGCTGTTGGGCAATGGCGCTGGGTTGGGCCTCCATGCGACAGATTAACGGTTTGACCATAACGAATAACGGGTTTCTGACCGAGTCCGCTCGCGCAATGGTTGGCTTGAGGACATTCCCGATCTGCTGCCCGCACGGGATCGAAGGCATGTTTCTACAAGAGCCGCGGTAAGCGAGCTGGACAGCGGCCTCCGGAAGGGCATCAGTGCCGCCATCACGACAGCTTTCGGTGCGGCCAGAAAGCCGTCGTGTAAAATACCTGGCTAATCGATCCGCGGCATTTGGAGGACCGACTGCATCGATCCTGCACGGGCTCTTGATCAAAACTCCTGCCGTGCGGGATCATCGATCCATAAGCCTCCCGTAAATTGTCTGCTCCCAACGCGAGGAGCAGATCGTGCGATTGAGTTTTCTGATCAAGGTTCCAATCGTTGTCGCCCTGATCATCCTGGTCGACCGGTTGTTCCCATCCAGCTTCGCAGGAGCCCGGATCGGGTGCCTCGCCATTACTTGGCTGATCGCTGTAGCCGTAGCGCGGCGGGACGTTCGCAAAAGCCCGCTCGCCCGGATCGGGCTCGGCGCGGCTGCGCTTTTCGCGGTGGCGCTGTTCGACGATCCCGGCCCGCTCGCCTGGGTTCTGTTCTGGTGCTCTCTATCTGCCGCTGCCTTGTTGCCGAAAGTCGTCCGCTTCGACGATGCGTGGCATTGGGCCGCGCGGCTTGCGCTTCATGCAGTAACAGGCGTGACAAAGCCCTTGGCTGACGTCTCGCGCGTTGCCAGGTGTCGGCGCGATGCCAATCCGCGCGCGATGGCGGCAACACTTGCGCTACCTTTGATCGGCGGCGCGTTGTTTCTAATCTTGTTCTCGGCAGCCAACCCGCTGATCGCGCGTGCGTTCGCGGCCATTCGGCTGCCGTCGCTCTGGCAGATCCTCGTTTGGACGTTCGTCGCCTTCTGCGCCTGGCCGAGCTTACGACCGCATGCGGCCGTCATCCGGCTGGCGGCACGCCTGCCCGATCCGGAACCGGCTCTTCCCGGCACGTCGCTACCCTCGGTGCTGATCGCGCTGGCTTTGTTCAACCTGATCTTTGCGGTGCAGAACGGGCTCGATATCGCCTTCTTGTGGAGCGGCGGCGCATTGCCTGCCGGAATGACGCAGACGGAATATGTCCATCGCGGTGCCTATCCGCTGATCGTAACGGCGTTGATCGCCGGCGCGATGGCGCTTGCGATGCTGCGTCCCGGAAGCGCCGGCGAACGCAACATTTGGGCGCGGCGGTTCGTGACCCTGTGGGTCGTACAGAACCTTGTGCTCGTCGCATCAAGTGCGCTCAGAACGATCGACTATATCGAGACGTCGATGTTGACGACCTGGCGCATCGCGGCGTTGGTGTGGATGGCGCTGGTCGCGCTTGGGCTGGTGCTGATCTGCTGGCGCATCTTGCGCGGCCGGAGTGCGCGGTGGTTGATCAACTGGAATGCGTTCGCCGCGACCCTTGTGCTCACGATGTGCTGTTTCATCGATCTGGCGGCGACCGCGGCGAGCTGGAACGTGCGCGCGACCACCCCCGACCAAGTCGACCTCTGTTATCTCAGCCAACTTGGCGACAGCGCGCTGCTGCCGTTGATCGCGCTGGAACAGCGGCAGATGGATGCGGCCACGCGAGACCGCGTGCGCTATATCCGCAATCAAGCCTTCACCGATCTGGCAGCGCGGCAGGATAGCTGGGCGGACTGGACGCCGCGCGGTGCGCGTCGGCTGACGCGCGCGCAGACCATGCTCGGTCCCAATCCGGCGCGCCCGTTACCGGTCGCGCAATCGGCGTGGCGCGCTTGCGATGGGACGATCGGGCAATCGCCCGTGATGCAAGTCCGGCCTTGACTGTGCGAGCAACGATCATGATCCAATGCCCGATGCCCCGCACGATCCTGATTGCCGATGACGACCCGCACATCCGGCAGCTGCTCGTCTTCGCGCTCGCCAAGGCCGGGTTGGATACTGTCGAGGTCGAGGACGGCGAAGCGGCGCTGGCGGCAGCGGAGACGCACCTGCCCGACCTGATCGTGCTCGACATCAACATGCCGCGAATGGACGGCATCGAGGTCTGCCGACGTCTGCGCTCGCAAAGCGACGTGCCGATCCTGTTCCTGTCGAGCCGTGACGATGAGATCGACCGGGTGCTGGGTATCGAGCTTGGTGCGGACGACTACGTAACAAAGCCGTTTTCCCCGCGCGAGGTGGTGGCGCGGGTGATGGCCATCCTGCGCCGGGTGGCGAGCTGTCCGCCCGCTGTCACCCACGCAGCGGGATCGCTCCGGCACGGCTGCCTGGCCCTCGATGCCGAAGGTTGGCAGGCAAGCTGGTCGGGTCAGCCGGTGTCGCTGACCGTCACCGAGTTCAGCATCCTGCGCACGCTTGCGACTATGCCCTCCAAGGTGTTCAGCCGCGACGTGATCATCGACCGGCTGCACGGCCCCGGCTTCGCGATCACCGACCGAACGATCGACAGCCATATTCGCAACCTGCGCGGCAAGTTCGCGCGGCTTGGGGCAAATGACGTGATCGAGACGCGCGCCGGCATTGGCTACCGGCTCGGCGCTTGCGGTGCGGGATGATCGAGCCATTCAAGCGCGTCGTTCGGCGCCACTGGCCGCGTTTGCGGTTACGAACGATCTTGCTGCTGACGTTCGTGTTCGTGGCGGCGCTGCCGGGCTTTGGCGCCCTGTTTCTACGCGTCTACGAGAACAGCCTGGTTCGTCAGACCGAGGCCGAGCTGATCGCGCAAAGTGCCGCGCTGGCCGCCATTGGTGCTACCGAATGGCCAAACTCCCGACCACAAGCGTCGATCGAAGCCCCGCCAAGCGAAGCACCCACGGTCGATCTGCGGATGAGCCATATTCTGCCCGAACGTCCTGCTCCACATTCGGTGGGCGAACCGCAAGACCGTTCAACCCTTGCATGGGCCAACCGCCTCGCGCCAATCTTGCGAACGACCGCACGCACAACGCTTGCTTCGATCGAGATATTAGATCCGCGGGGCCGCATCTTGGTCGGCCCTCAGGCCGGATACGCGTATGATGGCATGCCCGAGCTTCGGTCCGCGCGCGAAGGGCGACCCGCCACCACGCTACGCCGCAATGATGCCTATCGACCGCACTACGCGCTCGAATGGCTGAGCAGGGCGTCAGACTTGCGTATCCATCATGCTCGCCCCGTCATAGTCGGCGGGCACGTGGTCGGAATATTGCTGCTGTCGCGTTCGCCGCGCGCGCTTTTCGTCGGCATGTATGCCGATCGCGGCAAGATCCTGTTCGGTGTGGCGTTGATCTTCGGGACATTGGTGGTCTTGAGCGGGCTGCTGTCGCGCGGCATTGTCCGACCAGTCGAGGCGCTTGGCGAAGCTACGCGCGCGGTTGCCAGCGGGCGCGGTTCGGTGCCGACGGCACCGACGACCGCTGCCATCGAAATCCAGGCGCTGTACCGCGACTTCGGCAGCATGGCCGAGGCGATCGAGCGCCGCTCGCGCTACCTCCGCGACTTCGCCCATGCGGTCAGCCACGAGTTCAAGACGCCGCTGGCGGGAATCGGCGGCGCTGTTGAGCTATTACAGGATCATGCCGACATGGCGCCGGCTGACCGCCAGCGCTTCCTTGCCAATATCGGTGCGGATGCAGCACGGCTTAACTTGCTGGTTAGTCGTCTGCTCGATCTCGCACGCGCCGACATGGCGGAGATCGTCGAGGGCGCGGCCGCCGACGTTACCGACGTCATGCATTGCACCGCGGATGCTTATAACGGTGCCGACTTCCATGTCAGCATGACCTCGTCTCCAAGTCTGCCTAGCGTCGCCGTGCCGCGCGCGGTCCTTGAAACTGCCTTGACCGGGTTGATCGAAAACAGCCGTCAGGCGGGGGCATCGAATGTCTCGATGACGGCGGATGTCATTGGCGGTCGCGTAGCGCTTACCCTGCGAGACGACGGCTCTGGCATTCCGATCGGTGACCGCGAGCGGATCTTCGAGCCTTTTTTCACCAGCCATCGCTCGTCCGGCGGCACCGGGCTTGGCCTGCCAATCATTCGGTCGTTGCTTCTGGCGCATCATGGCACGATCGCGCTTGAAGAGAGGAAGGAATACGGGACGGCGTTCACGATGATGCTGCTGCCGTATATTCCCTCGGCAGGTCAGGTCTGAACCCTTGCCCCCCCGGCCAATCCCGCTGTCGTTGCTCCTTATCGCAGGAACGATTACTGCCGGTCTTACACTTCGGCTAGCGCACCTGGGCATGCCGTTTTTCGTGACGAAATACGGCGGTTCGGCGCTTTGGGCGCTCATGATCTACTTCATCGTATCGTCCCTGCGCCCCTGCTGGACACCGTACAGAAGCGCAGCAGCATCTGGGCTCATCGCGGGCACCGCTGAGCTATTCAAACTCTATCATATTCCCGAACTGGATATGTTTCGCCAATCCCTTCTTGGCGCCCTCCTATTGGGGCGTGTGTTCTCGGTTACGGATTTCATCGCCTATGCGTTTGGGATTATGCTGGGCGTATCTGGCGATCGTAAATTCCGATTGGCGAGCTTCTTACGCCTGTAGACGGCTTCGCCAAGCCATCTGGCGGCGCGGACGTCCAGTCACTCGCGTTCCGAGCCTGCGATCGCCTGCTACATGGATGTCCGGTGTTCACTAAGTAGATGCGTTCGCGCGATACGCAGCGATTGACATGACCGCCGTTTTTTCCTCCAGCTGGAGCTAGAGTCCGACCCGGAAGAAGGGACGGACAGATGAAGCGGAAGCAGTTTTCGGAAGAGCAGATCATCGGCATCCTGAAGGAGGCCGAGGCGGGCGCGGTTGTGACGGATCTGTGCCGACGGCACGGGATGTCGAGCGCGACCTATTACGCGTGGAAGGCCAAGTTCGGTGGCCTGGAGGTATCCGACGCGAAGCGGCTGCGGGCGCTCGAGGAGGAGAACGCCCGGCTCAAGCGGCTGCTGGCGGACACGATGCTCGACAACGCAGGTCTGAAGGACCTGCTGTCAAAAAAATGGTGACGCCTGCCGCGAAGCGGGAAGCGGTCGCACATCTCCAGACGGCGCTGGGGATGAGCGAGCGGCGGGCGTGTTGTGTCGTCGGGGCGGATCGCAAGAGCATGCGATATCGTTCGTGCCGGGCGGATGATGGCGACCTGCGGTCGCGTTTGCGCGAGCTGGCGCAGCAGCGCCGGCGGTTCGGCTATCGGCGGCTTCACATCCTGCTGCGCCGGGACGGCATCACGATCAACCGCAAGAAGACCCAGCGGCTCTACCGCGAGGAAGGTCTGACGGTGCGTCGCCGGAAGGGACGAAAGCGCGCCGTCGGCGCACGGGCGCCGGCCCCGGTGCTGGCGCTGCCCAACCAGCGCTGGAGCCTGGACTTCGTGCATGATCAGATGGCCACGGGCCGGCGGTTCCGCATCCTCAACATCGTCGATGATGTGACGCGCGAGTGCTTGCGGGCGGTGCTCGACACATCGATCTCAGGCCGGCGGGTCGTGCGCGAGCTGGCCGATCTGATCGTCGAACGCGGCAGGCCGAAGATGATCGTCAGCGACAACGGGACCGAGCTCACCTCGAATGCAGTGCTCGCCTGGTCCGGCGACGCCGGCGTCGAGTGGCATTACATCGCGCCCGGCAAGCCGACGCAGAACGGGTTCGTCGAGAGCTTCAACGGTCGCATGCGCGACGAACTGCTTAACGAGACGCTGTTCTTCACGGTCCGCCAGGCGCGCTCGATTCTCGCGCGCGGGGCCGATGACTACAACACCGAGCGGCCGCACTCCTCGCTCGGCTACGCCACACCGGCGGCCTTCGCCGCCGAACTCGAAAAGCAACGGGCGGGTTTAAACCCGCCCGTTGCTTCGCCCGCGCTCCTGCGCGACAACAACGGCCGGTCTCTGGTTGCCGCTGGATGAAAGACGGGGGTCAGGTCAGCGGTAGCCGGGGGATTGCGATCGCTCCGGTTCGATAGCCAGTTAGATCTACTTACGCTCAGATGGCCTTCGTGATAGGTGAATGCCCGGTAGGCGTGGTTGGCCGGGAAGGATCCTGGCGGTCCTTGGCAGCGAATTGCCAAGCACGGCGGTCAGCGCATAATCGCCTCATTTCCGACCTTATTGAGGGTAAAGCCGCTGGAAAATCCAGCGTTTAAAGTTGAAAATTTCGGCCATTGGCGTAGCGGTGTCATGATCAGGGGAATGATATTCTTGACTTCAGCCACGCGGCAATTTTCTCCGGCATTCGCGCGGCGCACTATTACGGTGCGGCTGGTTGCAGCACCACAATATTAGCAAAGAATTCGGCAAGAATGGCTGTCGACCGCATAGAGTTTGCTGCCCAAAACGCTCGGACGGGCGTTGGGGCAATTACATGCTTGTCGGTATGGTCAGTCCTTTTACCAACATGATTTGAGGTGAAGGCCGTGTTTTACAGAGGCCATCATTATCCTGGTGGTCTGAGTAAATATAGCTGGGGCTTCGGCGGGATCCCGGCAACTGTATGGTGGAATGTTGACATGAGCGATTTGGCGATACCCAGTGAAGTTCGAAAGACGCTAAAAGGGCTTGCAGTAGATGGGCGAATTACCTTGTCGGCTCTTTCTGCTATAATAAACCGCCCGCCGCGCTACTTGCGGGCGTTTGTCGAAAGTGACCAAGATGAGAGACTGTTTGCAGACGAGATAGATGTTCTGGCAAAGTTTTTTATGGTCGATCCGTCGTGTTTGGGAGCGCCCAAGCGATGGCGCCGTCCAAAGAATTGCAATTGACCATTCGTTAACAGGCCTCAGCCTTTTCGTCGCCGGAGGGGGCTACGTTGGAGGGATTAGCCTGAGTTGACCGATCGAAATGTTCACGCGGTCGAGACTCGTTCCATAAAATCATGCGCCGCGCGCGGTGAACTATGGCACGATTTTCCTTTTATGAACCGCGACCACAGGCGTTACTGGACCGCTTGATGTGCTTTGAACCATGCAGTCTATTTAAATCTGATCATTCATGATCGTCATGGTCCCATCATAGTTTTACTACAAAGATCTTAATGCTCGCTTG
The DNA here is from genome assembly GCF_022662295.1 of Sphingomonas sp. CARO-RG-8B-R24-01. Lineage (NCBI taxonomy): Bacteria > Pseudomonadati > Pseudomonadota > Alphaproteobacteria > Sphingomonadales > Sphingomonadaceae > Sphingomonas > Sphingomonas sp. CARO-RG-8B-R24-01. Next base: position 27,196 of record NZ_JAKNQI010000011.1, read on the forward strand.
GCGCTGAAACCGTTAAACCCGTGCTATGAGCGCTTTGGCTTCCATAAAATGAGTGGGGGGGTCGCGTGACGGCGGGAAAGTATGCATGGCCTCGAAGTGATAGCCGACCGTGAACAGTCGTTACCCCACCACCTACCGTTGGTTGTCTGCCGACATGCGCTAATCCCCTCTAAAAGTAAGACAAGTCCCTCAATCCGCTAGCGCAGCCGCAACCTGCGACAAAGCCGCTAATTAACGAGTCAGTGGCCACGGCCGAGACCATCGAGCGGTGCATCAAGACAGCCGCTGCTGTTGCCTCTGCGTTGAAGTGTGCATGAGGCTTGCAACGGCCAGCAAGCGTTGTTCGTCCTGTCCCTACCGTGAATACGCTAATCTATGATAACTATCTCATGAATAAATAATGATTTGCATAACAAAATTATCTCATGCGGTCGATGCACCAAGCCGAATAGTGGAAGAATGTCCCGTCACGTTCGTCGGGCGAGTTCAAAGCGTATTTGTACCGATCAGAAGGCGTGTGGTGCATTGGGCACTTTAGTGCGGCTACGCTTGAGTTGGTGTAAATATGATAGCAGTTCTAGGTTTCGGCGCATTTGTCGCTACCGTACTTCTTGGTGTTGCGAGTATCGGCTTGGATCGCATGTATGCCGGGCCCCAGGAACCGAAATCCGTGTTGTTGCTGCGTAGCGGATCCGCCGGGTGCTTCCTTCTCATGGTTGGTGCAATCGTTGCCGCCTCAATTAGTGGTTCCTGACCCATCGCCCCGGGGCGGCTACGAAGCCCATCCTTCTTCGCTACACTTCATGACGACGTTTGACGCAGTGCTCCAATGGCAGGGCAAGTCGGGTGACCGGCGGAGCTAGTGCGCAGCCCGGTCGACCGCGTCCCGCTGGTCTGCGCACTCATCGATCCACATGCGGCGATTCACGCTCAAAAGGTAGAAGAAGCGCACCCAGCCGGGGCAACTTCGTGTGTAGGCAGCGCCGTTTGATCAGGCGATAATGCCGCCCCACGCGCCCGATCAAATCGCCGAGCTCAACATCGATATGTTTGCTACATTGGATATTGCACCAGCTACGGACGACAAGCCGACATCGCCCGTTCGACCGATAGTTTCGACCGGGTCAACCAGGGTACGTCCGGTCCGCCTCTCCAGCTTCGAGCATGAGCGGTAGCGTGTGTAGGAAAGCGACACGGGACGATCCATTGCTTTCCTCGCCTATAGGCCCAGCGTTGGCGCAACCGGTCTCGTCCCCCAAGTGATAGGATAGGCCGGGGTCGCGGCGCTGTTACCCGCCTTCGCGGCCCGCATCTCTCAGACTGACCAATTGCGCGGCGATCAGTCCCGGATTGGGCACAGCGCCTCGCAACCCAGCTTTAATGCATCAAGAACCGATCGATGGTCACTCGCTTCGGCGCACCGACCTGACCACCGTATCCCTGCGGTGCCCAGGACTACCCGAGGGTACCGTGACCTCTAACATGCTGCCGACACAGTCTTGGATCATGCCGGTGAGAACGGAGCTTATGTGCGCGGCGAGCGTTGGTCGCGGTATGCCTACGATGCAACACGTTGATGCGGACAGCACCTGATTACGTCCAATTTGCTTGGCACCGCATACCAGCCGATCGACATCATCACATAAGTCGGGTGTGCGCGCGCCCTCGCCGGGAAAAACGGTGCTAACGCCAACACTCATTGTCACGTATCTGCTGCAATCCGAAGCCTCGTGCGGAATGGCGAGAGCTTCAACGGCTTGGCAGCACTGGCACGGCAGACAAAGCGCGGTGCCCTCATCGGTGTCGGACAGCAATAGTACAGTTCCTCACCTCCGAAACGTGCGACCACGTCCTACGCACGGCCGATCTTCTTCAGTTCAGCAGCGACCCGGACGAGACACTCGTCGCCAGGGGCATGTCCGTATCGATCGTTGAAGCGCTTGAAATGATCGATTTTGAGTAGGATCATCGACAGCCAGTGAGCGTTGCGGCGCGCGCCTTCCCAATCGGCTTCAAACCGCTTGTCGAACCAGCGGCGGTTAACAGTGCGGGTCAGTCCGTCTTCAAAGGATAATGCCTCAAGCTTTTAATGCATTTTTACGAGTTCTTGCTCGATCCGTTTGCGCTCGCTGATGTCGAACATGAAGCCAATCAAGCTATCGACTTCGCTCGCTGCGTTCCGCACACTGTGCCCATGAAACAGGCGGCGGATCGAGCTCATCGACTCACCGCGCTGCCACCGGTCCCAGATCGCGGCTTGCTGTGCCGCCGAGTAATAATTTCGCTGACGCTTCTTCATCCCCACCCCCCTTTCTTTGAAGAATGAGGTGTTGCGACCACCGTTGAACCCACCGGTCTATTCGGCTAGCCACTGTGCTGTGCCGGCAGGGGACGCGCGGGCAAGTCATGCTTCCGTTCGAGAACGCGATTCGAGTTGGCTAGAGTGCGGAACCATTTCGGTAAGCATGATGGCTTCATCGACAATATCGATCAGCACCCGGGTTAGCGGGCGCCAATCCTTCGTTGCAGACAGCACGGACAGTGCGGTCGAGGCCCGCTGGGCATGGCGGTAAAATGACGGGGCAAGGGCAATGCAGGGCCGTGTCACGTTGAGTTGTCGCGCCAAGGCAAAAGCGAACAGAAAGCGCGCGAATCGACCGTTCCCGTCGATAAAGGGATGCGCCATGATCGTCTTTGCAAACAGATAGACCGGTTTGCCGAGCATCTCGGATTCCACCTCGGTTTCGAGGATTTGCGGCCAGTCGCGTGCGGCCTCCAGCGGCTCGAAATACACATCCCCGTCGCGAGATTCGCCTATTGCCCGCGTAGTCCGATACTGCAGCGGATAGCCGGTCAGCAGGGATGCTACCCGCAATGCCTCGTTTGGCGTCAGTATCAGCGATGCCGTGCGCTGCCACAACGACGTCATGACCGGTTCGACGGCCGGTCTTTTGAACAGATTGCGCACTTTCGCACCCCAATAATCATTGTCGGCAAGAGGAAGGGTGTTGGCTGATTGAAGCGTTAAATAGGCAGTCTGCAGTTCAAGCCCGAACATGCTCGGCCGCTGTCTGTAGGCCGCGGCCAGTGGGCGAACCCGTTCGGAGAGGCGGTCGGTCTCGCGGCTCCATTCCGGCCAGCTGGCTGCCGGCGGAGGGCATAGCCAGTGTTCCGGTCGGCGTCTTTGAGCTTCGTCACCACTCATCGAGGCGCCCCGCTGTGCAAGAGTGCGATGGTTGATCGCGTACGGATACTGTATCGGCATTCGGCAAGCCGCGCGACGCTGGCCTGTCCGCGTCTCCGAGGCTCATTGTATATCATCCGAATGCGGGATTGGCAGAGGTCGAGCGTAGCGTGCCGACAGCAGTTGTAGGAAGGATTTGAGCGCGGGACTGCCGTTGCTCGGGCGCCAGTGAATCCCTTGGTCGAGCGTGGTTGGTCCGAAAGCGTCATGTACCTCTCGAAAAGAGATACCGCCGGGATAGACCCGTGGATCGGCCGGCGCGCCCGCGAGGACCGCAAGATGTTGGGCGGTGCCGAAGGAGGTCAGGTTTTCGCGGCTCACACTTTGCACGATGATCGAGGGAAGGTGGCCTGGGCCGGACATTCGGGCGACAATCATCGCGGAAATGTCCGGGCCCGGATCGTCGGCGGTGACGAGGAAGCCGTGATGCCGAAGGTCGGTCCAGTAGAGCGGGTTGCGGGCGGCGAGGGGATCTTGCGCCGGCAGAGCGACGGTGAGCGGCTCCCTCCAGAAGCTGAGCGAACGTAGGCCGGTGCGCCGGATCTGGCCGGCGAGCACGACGACATCGAGATCCTCCCCCTCCAGGCTGTTCAGAAGGCGCGCCTGTCCGCCTTCGCGCGCCTCGATCTCGATGTCGGGATAGGTATCGCGGAAACTTGTAAGCGCGGCGGACAGGTCGCCGGTGGCGAGCGAGCCGCAAAACCCCAAGCGGAGCATTCCGGCTTTGCCCGATGCCAGCGCTCGTGACGAATGCGCCAGGCCATCAATATCGGCGACGATCCGCCGTGCCTTCGCAAGGAAGTGATCGCCCGGATCGGTCAGTGTGACACCCCTTGTCGACCGCCTGAACAGCGGCAGGCCCAGTCTCGCCTCGAGATGGTGTATGCGCTTGCTAAGGGTCGATTGCTTGATACCGAACTGGCTCGCGGCGCGGCTGAAACTTCCGGTCTCTGCGGCCGCCAATGCATAGCGCAGCAAATGTACGTCGATCATCGTTGACCTCCGATCGTGACCCCTTTCAAGCGGGTGTCATCGGTCATCAGAAATGGCGTCGTCGCGGACAAAGCAACATTCCAAGAAATGGGGGTGTCAGGGTTTGAGGATGTCCGAGAAACTGATTAATCCATCGAACAAGGCGCGTACCGCAAGCATCGCGCGCTTCTGTACACCGTAGCGTTCACGGGCCAGTTTAAGGTGCTGGATAACGGTTTCGTGGCTGATGCCGAGGATCACGGAGATTTCCCAGTCGGTCTTCCCACGCGCGGCCCAAAGGACGCAGTCGACTTGCCGGTCCGTCAGCGTCGCCCTGCCATCCACCCAAAGGTCGTGACTGTGCGAGATGCGTCTCGCCGCCTCAAAGGCAAAGCCCCCGATCAGCTGGGCGGTCGAATGAAGCTGCTCTGGAAACTCCTCCCCGGCTGCTACGGCGAACGAGCAAGACCCGTTGATTTCTCCCGGGACATGCGCAGGCACGGTGAAGCCGTCACCGATACCGACAATTCTGGCTTGAGAAAGGACGCTATGGTCAGAGGCAGTGAGCTTGATCATTCCCGGGACGGCTGACCATGCGAAACCGATGCTTGCCAGGTGGCTTGCCCGGAGAATGGGGTCCGATATCCCCAATCTGTTTTCATCGAACCAGCCTTGCCAGGAAGATGGATAATTGTGCAGGCGCACCACCTCGGAACGAACCGTTAAAAAATCAACGTGATGCAGCAGGGCGAAATATTTCAGCTTCATGTCCGAGCAGCACTGAAGTAGGCTGGCATAAAGTTGGTCGAGCGTCTCTGCACTTCGAGCGCATTGGATGAAGGCCTCTGCAATCAAGAGTCTTGGCATTGAACGTTTGTCGCGGGCAGGAGCGCTCCCAACCTGCCGGATCTGCACCGCGTCCTTCTACGTCAGCTACCGCGCAATTTCTCACGATTGGCGCAGCGACAGATTGCTTATCCTGGGCAGCGAAGCTGCGGTGAAGTCTTACCGGGTGTCTGCTTCGTTCGTAGCGAAGCCTGCGCAAAGTATCGGCATTGCAAATTGAAGCATGTTCATACGCCCCTCACAGCTAAGGGATATGCCGTCCGGCTAGTCGATCCCACAATCCATGCTTTGCCGTCCATCCTCCCGTAAGGACCTGGCGCCCAATCGGCCACGAGGTCGCGTATGCTTAAACGAATCTAATCAGACATCGCTCCATAGAAATTACGCTTCTGACAGTGGCGATGTGGAAAAATGTGTTGAACGGCTGTACTGACTCTGCGGGAATCAACAGGGATTTTACAAATTACGCCCGCTGAGATGGAAAGTACCTGAAACAACTAAACAATCTACGATGCCGACTGGTTCATGGATGCTCTGCAAACTAATTGGACCTCGTCCGGTGTTCCGGTGCATGGATCCCGGCTCGGACCGGTGAATACGAGAAGCGACGATACGGACCTCGCAGGCGCACCGAGATCATGTATGGGGGCCCGAAAGAATGGCGCCCCGTGGCCATCCGTTACAACTGGTTCCCTGCGGTCTTCCCCTCCGCCGTCGCCCTCCCGGCCGTTATCTTGTGGCTATGACCAATGGGTCCTGACCCTAACCTATAAACCCGTGCTCAAAGATCGCAGGTCACGTCAAAAGCGCAAGACGGTTCGTGCCTTCGGCGAGCGAAACACAGTCAACGATTCCCTCTTTTGGCGCGGGTTCGAGTCCAGTTTTTGAGAAAAACTGGATGTGGGCCACGTCGGGGCCATGGGTTTGCCTGATCGTCAAAAGTTGTGTTTTTACAGTGCGTAAGCACGTTGCTGTGAGTCCTGTAAGCGGCACCATTCGCTAGACTACTTAACCTCGTACAAGACGACGAATGGTATCCGTTAGGGGCGCCATGACGTTAATCTTGACATGTTGGAAAATGCTGCTCAAATGTTCTCGTCGTATCGATGGGGGCGAGGCGGCATGGCACAGTCTGCAAATGACGAGCGACAGACAGCGTTTTCTCGATGGTTGCGAACAGGCAGACTGCCACGTATCTCAAACCCGGACGTCGTCGAGTCCAAATTCAATCATTGGCATGATCCCACCAACGGTCGGTTCACCTTCGCGGGTTCTGGGCATGACCATGGCGGTGCCGCGCAGAAACCAAAGCGCCGCACCAGCGACCGTTCACCAGGCACGGATCACAGCGGGCAGTCTGGTGCGGCATCGCGCGGCGCGACGATGCCGCGCAGGGAAACTCCATCTTCCGAAAAACCGACACGCGTTGGCGAAACTCCGCGAAGTCGCTTAACGGCTGAGCCTGAGTCGGTAGCCGCGGCATCGCGACGGATCGATCGGCCAAATCCGGTTGCAGAATTCGCCGGAGGCGTCGGCGAGGGTCTGTACCGCGTCGGCGCGGGTACAGTAACAGGTGTGTACTCCGTACTCACGACCAATCCTATCACAACTGTCCAGAATGTCGGGATCGGAGTTGCGAGTACGATCGACGCGGCGCTCGTGGCCGATGCTACGCCGATGACCGTCCACATCGCGCGTGCAGCGAATGCCGTTACGAATGCCTCGGCGCGCGATTGGGGGAGGGCAACCGGGTTAGCCGCCGGCCATGTTGTGGTGGCAGCAGTCCCAGGAGCAGTGATAGCTAAAGTCTCCGCATTGCGTGCGGTGGAAACGGTGACGTCGGAAGCTGTCTTCAACCCGCCACCAATTCATTGGGTAAAGGAAACCTCTAGAAGCACGAAGGCCTGGAAGGCATACAATGATGCGGCAACCGGAACGCGGCCAGGTTATGCACCGGCGTTGACCCGAAAGATGGCGGACGGCTCGACAAGGTTGGTGAAGTTCGATGGCATACATGGGGACCATGTAATCGATCGAAAGTGGAAAGTTACGGACGCTCCGAATGCGCGAGCACAGGTATTACGGCAATCCGAAGCGTTGGCGCAGCACGGCAAGAATGGCATGTGGGAAGTCCCTACTGCAAAATAGAAAATAAGAGCTCAAAAGCTTCTGCAGAGAATGGGGGTTACCAATATCAAGGTAAGGGTAGTCAAGCCATGATAGCTAGACAGATAGCAAGCCTCATTGGGAGTGTTGTTGTATTTTTGGAAACGTCGGGGGACGATATCGTTGATCCTGACGCTGCGGTACAGCTTATGGAAGTCATTTGCGGCGATATAGAAGAACTCGACAAAAGGTTCCTACGGGAACTGGTTGACGCCTTTGAACTGGTTGCTTCAGATTACAGCGGTGAGACGGCGGAGTTGGTGCGGAGAATACCGCATTACTTTTATCTCGAAGAAGTACTCGCAGTTGACGATCCGATACGGTTGGCAGAATTGGAGGCATTGCGTGGTGCGATGGATTGAAAGGTCAAGGCTACGAAGCTTAACGTCGATATGAAACGGATTGCGTAACGATCGCCTACCAACGACGTGGAATTGAAATTTGCCAATAGTTTGAGTGCCCATCTTCGACCCCTTTGGGGCACCAGTACATAAAGAGAACATGCTGGAAAACCGCAAAAATATGCGGTATATTGCCTCTCGGCTGTCCCATTATTTCTCACTTTGTTCCGCTAAGGCCCGGCAAAAAGTGGCCACGAATCATGGGACCACGAACTTTGCAGAAGGCGTGGCCCCCGGCCACCATCAAGAAGGCACGCTGGTTCCTCGAACTCCTCGGCGGCATCGCCAATCGTCCCATCGCCCTGGTGACGCCGCACGAGCTTCTCGACGTGCTCAAGCGGGTGGAACGCCGCGGGCATCACGAGACGGCGCGCAGGCTTCGGTCGTTTGCGGGCCGAATTTTTCGCTATGGTTTTGCCACGTTGCGGACCGAGCGTAATCCCGCGGACATTCTGCGGGGCGCGTTGACGGTCCCGAAGGTGAAGCATCACGCCGCCATCATAGAGCCGAAGAAGGTCGGTGAGCTCCTGCGAGCGATCTACCCCCGCTGTAGCCTATCCAACGAACTGCCGAGTTGGGTGGAAAGCGGACGGCCCGCCTTCGGGTGGTCCTCGCTGTTTGTTCATATCGTGAAGCAGCGACCGTACCAGGCCCGGTTATTCCCGGTATCGCCGCAGCGTTTGCCGGACGCTTCCAGGTCGCGCGGCCGATCCGGCTGAATTGACGGGATGCGCGATCGTGCCCTTGCCGCCGCCGAGCGAGATCGTGGTAACATTGCTGATCCGCACGCCGGGAGCATCAGGCACTTCGATCGCGCTCGCCAGGACGATCGAAGGATCGGCGGTGAAGTTCGCATATACGCCGAGGCCGACCGCCTCATGGTGACGGACGTGATCCGCAACCTTGTACGCCGCCCAACCGCGATCCGAATCCGCGCGCCATGCGTGCTGGCTCGGGGGATCGTAGGGCAGTTCGTTCTGGTAGAAGAAGGTCCGGCCGTTCTCGCCATTCCACAGCGTCTGCCAGCCCTGGAAATGTTCGACGAACAAGCCATAACAGGTGACATGGTCGCCGTTGACGACGAGCCCGTGCTCGCCGCGGCTTTCGGCCCAGCCGACATGCACCCGGCTACCCTCGCGATCGCCATGATCGGCGCGCCAGATCCACAAATGATCGCCGATCACATGATGGCTGTTGATTTCCAGGCAGGTCCCGACGTTGCCGACCGCCGCCCCGCCGACGCGGAAGAAGACATCTGCGAGAAGCATCGGATTGGCATGATGGTCGCCGCGCGCGCCCTTTGGTCCCACCTGCAGCAGGACGGGCGACAGCTGCGCGCCGGCATCGATCAACACGCCCGCGAGCGACACGCCGGGCACGTCGTCTATCATCATCGCCGCATTGCCCGCTTCGCTCAGCAGCGTTGCCAGCCCCAGCCCGAGCACGATCGTATCGGCGCGGCGCACGCGGATCGGTTCGTGCAGCCGATAGACTCCGGGGGTGAGCAGCAAATGGCGGCCGCTCGCCAGCGCGCGGTTGATCGTCGCGATCGGGGTGGTCGGATCGGCGACGAGGAAGCGGTCGAGCGACACGCTTCGGCCCGTTTGCCGGCCCTGCCACGAGACACCGGTCGCCGCCCGCCGCAGCGCCGGAACGAACACGCCCCACACGCCATCGGACTGGATGTGCAGGAACGGCTTTTCGCGGATGACCGGCACGGTCGGCAACGTCGTGTACGGGGGCTCGGGGAAGCTCGTCGGCGGGGCGCCGGCCACGCCCATGAACATCATGTTCCAATTGGCGCCCTGCCAGCCGCCAAGCTGTGAGCTGCGCGTGAACCATTGTTGCTGCGTGCCCGAGCGCACCACGCCCTCGACCTGGCAATCGGCCATGAACCCTCCGCTCGACCAGCCGCCATCGTCGAGCGCGAGGTCGCCGACGAGGTGCATCCGACGGTACGGCGCCGCCTGCGACACCGCCCAGCGATCGGCGCGATCCGGCGGTCGCACTGCCATGTTCTCGACCGATCGCCAGAAATTGACGAGCGCCATGCCGTTTTCCCAATCGGCCTCGGCATGGACATGGCCGGCGACGGTGACCGCGTCGGGTGTGAGGCCAAGCCCCGCGACCTGCGTGAAGAAGCCGACGTTAATGTCGAGCCGGTGGACGCCCGGCTTGAGCAGCACGGCGTAGCGACGATCGGTGAAGTGCGCGCGTTCCTGCTGCGCGAACCAGCCGTCGATACGCGCCTGTGCGCCCGGCATGCCGGGATCGACGATCAGCACGTTCGGCAGGAGATCGGGATCGCGCGGTGCTGGCAGGGGGCGTGCCGCAATCCCAGTCGCGCTAACGGCGGCGATGCCCGCCAGAACCCCGCGGCGTGTCGCTTCTCTCGTCAAACTCTCGTCCTCATTTCGTCCGCAGGATCTCGCTATCGTCCGATCCTAATCTACCGAGACCGGGAATGGCCACCGCCAACGCGGGCGCTTTTCGCGGCATTTTGCTGGTGGTCTCGAACGCGCCCGAGCTTTAAGCCGGTGCGACAATCGGTTGCTCATAAGCGGGATGAGGTGATGCGGTGACGAGTGTCGTGACGCTGTTCGCGCAGGCCGTGAGCCTGGCAGCGACCAATTATTCAGTCGACGTGCCGATGCGCGCGCCCCCGACGCGCCCGGCCTTCGCGGACGAGTTCGACGGTGCGATCGATTCCTCGCGCTGGCGCTTCGACACCACGCGCAACCGCGAAGGTTGGGCCAATCATGAGCAGCAATATTACGCCGCCGATCGGCGCGAGAATGCGCGGATCGATAAGGGCGCGCTGGTGATCGAAGCGCGGCGCGAGGCACTCCGTTCGGAAGCTGACTGGGGCGGGCAGGGATATAGCTCGGCCAAGCTCGTCAGCCGCCAGGCGCTTGGCTATGGCTTCTACGAGGTCCGCGCCAAGCTGCCGTGCGGTCGCGGCACCTGGCCCGCGATCTGGTTGCTGCCGCAGACCGGGAACTGGCCTGACATGGGCGAGATCGATCTGATGGAAATGGTCGGCTGGCAGCCGTACGTCGTCCACGCGACGCTCCACACCGCCGCATTCAACCACAAGCTCGGAACGCAGCGCGGCGCCGAGACGCGCGTCGCGAGCGCGTGCACCGCCTATCATCGCTATCAGCTTGACTGGCAGCCGCACAGCATCACGTTGGGCGTAGACGGGCATGGTTATATGCGCGTTCGTGACGACCAGCCCGGCGGGCATGCCGCTTGGCCGTTCACCGTGCCGTACCAGCTAATCCTCAATCTCGCGGTCGGCGGCGATTGGGGCGGTGTGAAGGGGATCGACGACGCCGCGCTGCCACAGCGTCTGTCGGTCGATTATGTCCGCTACTGGCGCGCGCCGTGAGCGCCCCCGCGATCTCGCTCCACCGGGTCGGGCGCGAGGCGCAGCCGCTGGTGGTGATCGACGACTTCGCGGCAGATCCCGATGCGCTGCGGGCCGCAGCGCTTTCATCGACCTTCGGCCCGGCGTTGCAGCATTATCCGGGGATACGCGCTGCCCTGCCGGACGCCTATGTGCCCACCCAACTCGCGGTGCTGGCAGACGTGCTGGGTCCGCTCCTGGCCCGCGCGGGCGCGGTCGAAGTGGTCGATGCAAGCTTTTCGATCGTGACGACCCAGCCCGACGCGCTCGATATCCGCCAGCGCATTCCGCATTGCGACGCGTTCGGGGCGCACCGGATTGCGCTGGTGCATTATCTCACGCCGGGAGACGGTGACGGTACGGCATTTTTCCGCCATCGCTCGACCGGGTTCGAGACGATCGACGAAGACCGCGCGCCGATCTTCTTCGGGCAACTCGAGGCTGAATTCCGCCATGGCGGTCTGCCCCCCGCACGCTATGTCACGGGGGACACTTCGCTGTTCGAGCGCACCATGGCGGTCGAGGCGCGCTACAATCGCGCGCTGATCTACCCGAGCTATCTTCTCCACAGCGGTTCGATCGCGCCCGATGCGCTGCTGTCGAGCGATCCCGCGAGCGGGCGGCTCACCGTGACCGCCTTCCTGTCGGTCACGGCCTAGGGCTTCATCGTTGCCGCCGCCACGGTCGCGCTCGATACGAGCGCGCGATCTGTCGCATCATGCGCCAGCGCGACGCGATACCGGCCCCCCGCGATGCGCCAGCCGGGCAGCGCGATGTCATAATCGGCGAGGATGCGCGGCTCGGCGACGAGCGTCACGCGCGTCGCCTGACCCGGCTTGAGCGTCACGCGGCGGAACGCGGCGAGCCGCATCGGCGTCGCCGACCCCTCGCGCGCGACATAGACCTGCGGCACGTCGGCGCCGGCAATCTTCCCGGTATTCACCACTTCGAAGCTGATGCTGAGCTTCGCGCCGCCCGTCACCACGGGGTTGCGATACGCGAAGCGGGTGTAGCTGAGCCCGTGGCCGAACGCGAAGAGCGGGGTGGCGCGGGTCTTTTCGTACCAGCGATAGCCGACATCGGCGCCTTCGGCATAGTCGACCGGGAAGCTCGCCAGTTGGTGATCGCCGGCATGGCCGGGGTCGGCGGCCGCCTGCGCCTCTGCACTCGTCAGGCGATCGAGCCCGACCGGGGCGGCGCGCGGGGCTTGCACCGCGCTCGCCGGGAAGGTGATCGGCAGGCGGCCCGACGGGTTGACGCGGCCAGTCAAAATATTGGCGATCGCAGGGCCGCCGCGCTGGCCGGGATACCAAGCCTGCAGGACCGCAGGCACCTTCGCCAGCCACGGCATCAGCACGGGGCCGCCTGTCTCCATCACCGCGATCGTCTTGGGCTGTGCCGCGGCGACTGCGGCGATCAGATCGTCCTGGCGATCGGGCAACGACAGATCGGGCACGTCCTGCGCTTCGGTCGTCCATTGCGTTGCGAACACGATCGCGACGTCGGCGGCCTTCGCCGCAGCCGCCGCGGCGGCGGGATCGCTGCCATCGATCCAGGTGACCTGTGCCTGCGGCATCGCGGCGCGGATCGCGAGCAGTGGTGAGGATGCGTGCCAGGTGACGCGCGCGAACGACGAAGCAGCGCCGCTGGTAAGCGGGATTTCGACCGGCGCGCCGCCGACCGAGCGGACCTGGCTCGACCCGCCGCCCGACAGCACCCCTACATCGGCACGACCGCCGATCAGCACCACGCGCTTGGCTGAGCGCGCCAGCGGCAGGAGATCGCCATCGTTCTTGAGCAGGACGATTCCGGCCTCGGCGGCGCGCTGCGCAACCTCGGCATGCGTATCATAGGGGATCGCTTGGGCATCTTTCGCGGGCGCGTCGTAGGCCCCGGTTTCGATCAGCCCGGTCAGATAGCGGATCACCATGTCGTCGAGCCGCGCCATCGGCACGCGGCCCGCGGCGATCTCGGCCTCGAGCGCGTCGGCGAAATAGATCGCGTGGTCGAGCTCCTGCCCCGATTCCTGATCGAGCCCGGCATTCGCTGCCTTGGCAGTCGAATGCACCGCGCCCCAGTCGCTCATCACCCAGCCGCGATAGCCCCAGTCGCGCTTGAGCACGTCGTTCAGCAGATGCGCATTCTCGCACGCCCAGTCACCATTGACCTTGTTGTACGCGCACATCACCGAGCCCGGCTTGCCTATCTCGATCGCGATCTGGAACGCGAGCAGGTCACTCATTCGCAATGCCGCTTCGCCGATCTTCGCATCGACCACGGTGCGGCCGGTTTCCTGCGCATTGAGCGCAAAATGCTTGATCGTCGAGACGATGTGGTTCGACTGGACGCCCGCGATATGCGCGCCCGCCATCGTGCCGGCGAGCAGCGGATCTTCGCCGAGATATTCGAAATTGCGCCCGTTCCATGGGTCGCGCGTCAGATTGACCCCACCCGCGAGCAGCACGCTGAAGCGCTTTGCGCGCGCCTCCGCGCCGATCATCGCGCCGCCGTCGCGGGCGATCGCGGGATCGAAGGTTGCTGCGGTCGCGAGGCCGGAGGGCAGGGCGGTGGCCACGTCGCCCTTACGCTGCTCGATCTGGTTGGCAACGCCGAGCGACGCGTCGCTTTCGCGAACCAGTGGAATGCCAAGATGCGGGACGCCATCGATGTGACCGGCCGACGGAATGAGCTCGTTCAGCGTCTTGCCCTTGGCCATCGGCGGGAAGAGACCGTGGACCAGCGCGATTTTTTCGGCGAGTGTCATTTTGGCAACGATCGCCGCCGCGCGGGCCCTGGCGCCCTGCGCTGGCGCCTGTGCAGCCGTGGGTCGCCCTGCCGCGGGTACGGCGGCGCCGATGCTCGAGAGCAGGGTTGCGCCGAGCAGTACGCGGTGAAGTGCCCTAACCATTTCGAAATTCTCCCAACCTTTAGCGGCAATGCCCCTCGCCGGTGCGAATTTCCGCTTCGCTCTACCGCCGCCTTTACGGCACAGACAGCACATCCTGGGAACGTTCACAACATCGCGTTTGTGCCACTCCGCCGACTTGACAATCCATCTGCTGCGGAACAAGTGAACGTTCTCAAACAAGAGGGCGCAGGGGTAACGCGCCGATACCAGGGAGGATGACATGGGGGGCTTCAGCACCCGTTTGGCTACGCGTTTGACGCTGGGCGTATCCACGCTCGCGCTGGCGGGCTATCCGATGATCGCACTGGCGCAGGACGCTGCATCGACGATGGGCAACACCGGTCCGTCGACGACGCAGGACCAGCCGACCAGCACCACGACGACACAAAGCACCGCGACCGCCGACGGTACGGATACGAGCGGCGAAATCGTCGTCACCGGGATCCGCGCCTCGCTGCGCAGCTCGATCAACCTCAAGCGCAATGCGCAGGGCATCGTCGATGCGATCTCGGCCGAGGATATCGGCAAGTTCCCCGACACCAACCTCGCTGAATCGCTCCAACGCATCACTGGCGTGTCGATCGATCGTTCGAACGGCGAAGGCCAGTTCGTCACCGTTCGCGGGTTCGGCCCCGAATATAACCTCGTCACGCTCAACGGCCGCCAGCTCGCCACCTCGACGATCGGCGACGGCAACAGCGCCCCCGTGTCGCGCTCGTTCGATTTCGCCAACCTCGCATCCGAAGGCGTCGCGGCGCTCGAAGTCTACAAATCGGGCCGCGCGAGCGTGCCGTCGGGCGGCATTGGCTCGACCATCAACATCCGGACCCCGCGGCCGTTCGACAAGCCAGGCCTGCGCGGGTCGCTGTCGGCGCGCGGCGTGGTCGATACGTCGCAGAACGGCGGCAAGGACGTGACCCCTGAAGTGTCGGGGATCTTCTCCGACACCTTCGCCGACGACCGCATCGGCGTGCTCGTGCTCGGCTCGTTCCAGGAGCGTCATTTCAGCGCAAACGCGGCCAATGTCGGCTTCCGCGACGGCTATCTCGGTGCCGAGAACAATTGGGGGTCGCTCGCGCAACCTGGCGACCCGCGTGCCGCCAACATCACCAACCGTCCGGGTGCGACCGACGTTTATCAGGTGCCGCAGAATGCGGGCTATGACGTCGTCAACGGCAAGCGCAAGCGCATCAACGGACAGGCGGTGCTGCAGTTCAAGCCGACCGACACGCTCACGGCGACGTTCGACTATACCTATTCACGCAACACCGTCGACATTCGCGATAACAGCGTCGGCATCTGGTACAATCACAACGACACGTCGAGCTCGTGGACCAACGGCCCGGTCGCCGGGCCGAATTTTTACACCGAGCGGTTCGGCGCGGCGGAGACCAAGGATCTCGCTTACTCGGCGTCGCAGACCTCGGCGCGCAGCGAGAACAAGGCGATCGGCGGTAATCTGACCTGGAAGGGGCCGGGCGGCGTCACCGTCGTGCTCGACGTCAACCACTCGACGGCGGAATCGAAGCCCAACAGCCCGTATGGCAACAGCAATTCGGTCGGCACAGCGGTGTTCGGCATCCAGAATCAGACGGTCAATTTCCAGAATCAGCTGCCCGTGATCTCGTACAACATGTATTCGGGCATCGATCCGCTCAATGCCGCGAACATCGTCCCGACCGGCAACGCGTTCCGCAATTCCTACTTCCGCGACGAGATCAACCAGATCCAGCTGAAGGGGCATTACGACCACAGCCACGGCTTCCTCGAGAGCCTCGACTGGGGGGTGCAGTACACT
This sequence comes from Sphingomonas sp. CARO-RG-8B-R24-01, assembly GCF_022662295.1. NCBI lineage: Bacteria > Pseudomonadati > Pseudomonadota > Alphaproteobacteria > Sphingomonadales > Sphingomonadaceae > Sphingomonas > Sphingomonas sp. CARO-RG-8B-R24-01. The sequence goes on from NZ_JAKNQI010000011.1 coordinate 42,940, forward strand.
GACAACAAGGTCCGCTCGGCCTATAGTGTGCTGCAGAACGACACCTGGGGCGGCACCGGCGGCGACAGCGCGGCGCAGCGCGCGGCGGCGGCGGCATTGCTTCCCGACAGCCTGTTCACGCTGACCAGCATTCCCGACAAATTCTCAGGCATCAGCGGCGCCAATTCGGCGGACATCGTCAAGTCGTTCTACACGTTCAACCTGCCCAGCGTCGTCACGCTGCTCGATCAAGCGTACAAGATCTGCGGCGGCAACGGGCAGTGCCTGATCCCGTACACCACGGACTCGCGTGTGCGCGAAAAGACGATCGCGCCGTATTTCCAGTTCAACGGCAAGTTCGACGTCTTCTCGATCCCCGGGCATGTCATCGGTGGCCTGCGCTACGAGACGACCGACGTCAGCGCGACCGCCCTGGTACCGGCCCCATCCGGTGCACGGCAGAATTCGCAGAACGAGTTCAACATCCTGTTCAACGGGACCAGCTTCACCACGTTCAAGGGCAGTTATCAGAACTGGCTGCCGTCGGTCGATTTCGACATCGAGCCGACCAACACGATCAAGCTGCGCGCGTCGTACAGCCACACCATCACGCGGGCCGACTATGGCAGCCTGCAGGGCGGCCGTCGGCTCGACACGCTGTTCCGCGTCGGTGGTGGCACGGGCTCGGTCGGCAATCCCAATCTGATCCCGTTCAAGTCGAAGAATATCGATCTGTCGGCGGAATGGTATTACAACAAGGAGAGCTACATCTCGATCGGCTATTTCCATAAGAACGTGTCGAACTATATCAGCAGCACCGTCGTCAACCAGACGATCCAGGGGATCACCTCGCCGACCACGACCTTCAACGGCGTGACGCAGAACGGCCCGCGTTATCAGGCGGCGCTCAACGCCTTGGGGGCGAACGCCACCTATGCGCAGATTCGCGACTATATCGGCGCCAACTATCCGGGCGGCGTGGTCAACGGGACGATCGTCGCGCAGCCGAACGATCCGCTGGTCAACTTCGTGATTACGACGCCGTTCAACAGCGCGCAGACCGCCAACGTCGACGGGTTCGAATTCGCGATCCAGCACAATTTCTGGAACACCGGGTTCGGCACGATCCTCAACTACACGATCGTGCGCGGAAATCAGAACTACAACAACCTTCTGCCGGCGAGCGTCTCGCAGTTCGCGATCACCGGGCTGTCGGACAGCGCCAACGCGGTGCTGTTCTACGACAAGAACGGGCTGCAGGCGCGTGCCGCGTATAACTGGCGGAAGGGGTATCTGTCGGGGGCGGGGGTCAACCCGTTCTATGTCGATACCTATGGCCAGCTCGACGTCAGCGCGAGCTATGCGCTCACCAAGAACATCTCGGTGTTCGTCGAGGGGATCAACGTCAACAGCGAGGATCGCAGCGGCCATCTCCGTTCGGATCGCAACGTCGCGTTCGTAACCAAGCAGGATCCGCGTTATTCGGCGGGCGCGCGGATTACGTTCTAAGAGCGCGGAAAAGCGCCATCCTCGCGATGCGAGGGTGGCGTTTCTCGGGTCCGCACGGCACAAGCGCTGTCGAACGGGTTTCCGCGCACGGACCACCAACAGGACGGGCCAATTGGATACGGCCATCACCAATGTCGTCATCGTCGGCGGCGGCACCGCAGGCTGGCTTGCCGCCTGCCGGATCGCCGCGGCGGCGCGGCCAAGCGCGGCGCAGCCGATCACCGTTACGCTGGTCGAATCGCCCGATGTGGCGACGATCGGCGTCGGCGAGGGCACGTGGCCGACGATGCGCGCGACGCTCGAGCAGATCGGGATCGGCGAGGCCGAGTTCCTGCTGGCGTGCGATGCGTCGTTCAAGCACGGCTCGCGCTTTCGCGGCTGGGCGACCGGCGCGGCCGACGATGTCTATTTTCATCCCTTTACCCCGCCCGCCGAAGCCGACGCACGCGCGCTGCTGGCCGTCTGGCAGGCCGAGGCCGCCGGGGCCGCCTTCGCCGACGCCGTCACGCCGCAGCCGCACGTGGCCGGGCAGGGCCTGGCGCCGCGCCAGCGGGCGATGCCCGATTATGCGGGCGCGTTGAACTATGGCTATCATCTCGACGCGGCCAAGCTCGCCGCGCTGCTGCTGCGGCACGCGACCGAGCGGCTCGGCGTGCGGCATCTACGCGATCACGTGATCGCGGTCGATCGCGCGGAAAACGGCGACGTGCTCGCCGTCCGGACCCGCGACCAGGGCGCCGTCGCGGGCGACCTGTTTCTCGATTGTACCGGCCATGCGGCCTTGTTGGTCGGTGACGTGCCGTTGATCGACCGTAGCAACGTGCTGTTCAACGATCGCGCGCTCGCGGTGCAGGTGCCCGTCGCCGCCGATAGTCCAATCGCCGCGCAGACCGACGCGACCGCACATGCCGCGGGCTGGATCTGGGACATCGGCCTGCCGACGCGGCGCGGCGTCGGGTGCGTCTATTCCTCCGCGCATATGAGCGACGATGCCGCGCTTGAGACGCTGCGCGCGTATCTCGGGACGACCGCGCCGATCGCGCCGCGCCGGCTGACTTTCCGCTCGGGGCACCGAGCGGAATTCTGGCGCGGCAATTGTCTCGCGGTCGGATTGTCGGCGGGGTTCCTGGAGCCTTTGGAAGCGTCGGCGATCGTGACGATCGAGCTGACGCTCGACGCGCTGCTTGACGACTGGCCGACGCGCGAAACGATGCCGCTGACGGCGGCGCGGTTCAACCGGTTGTTCCGCTATCGTTGGGACGGGATAGTCGAATTCCTCAAACTGCACTACGTACTCAGCCGACGCGACGAGCTTTATTGGCGGGATCATCGCGACCATGCCTCGATCCCGCCGCGCCTTGCCGAACTGCTGGCGCTGTGGCGGCACCGGCCGCCGCTGCGGGCCGACCTGCCGATGCTCGACGAGCTGTTCCCGGCAGCGAGCTATCAGTATATCCTCTACGGCATGCACGCGCAGCTCCCCCGGCCGGGACCGTTCGGCACGCGCCGGGCGGCGTCGCTCGCACAGATCGCGCAGCGCACGCGTGGCATGCTTGCGACGCTGCCGCCAATCCGCGTCTATCTCGATGCGTGCCGGGCGGACCATCGATCGATCGCTATGGAGCAGATTCCCTGATGACCAACCACGTTCTGCTCACCAGCGAGGAGCACCGCACGCTGCGCATCCGGCCGAGGCGCGGTGCGGATCTGGGCGATGCGGTGATGTCGTGCCTGATCGTGCCGAGCGAGTTTCGCCGCGTGCAGAACGTCTATCCGATCCTTTTCCGGCTGACCCCGCAGCGCGATCGCTTCCAGGCGCTGGCGATGTTCGGGTTCGAACCGGGCGAGAACCTGTTCCTCGATGGCGATCGCTGGGATGCGCGCTATCGTCCGCTCGCGCTGGAGATCCAGCCCTTTCTGGTCGGCCACCCCGCGACCCCCGGCGGCGACAAGCAAGTGCATCTCGACCTCGACAGCCCGCGCATCGCCCCGGGGGGCGAGGGGGTGCGCGTGTTCGACGATCTGGGCCGCGCGACGCCGTATCTCGAGACGCTCGCCGCGCAGCTTGGCGAGCTCGATGCGGGGTGGCAGGCGAGCGAAGGGTTCTTTGCGGCGCTCGCGCGGCACGAGTTGCTCGAGCCGCTGACGCTCGAGATCACGCTGCCCGATGGGAGCATCAATCGCCTGGTCGGCTATCACGGCATTGCCGAGGAACGGCTGCAACAGCTTGACGCGAGCGCGCTCGGCGAATTGCATGCCGATGGGCATTTGCTGCCGATCTTCATGGCGCTCGCCTCGCTCGCCAACGTCAGCGAACTTATCGACCGCAAGAGCCGGCGGGACATGCCGCTTGGCTAAGGCACATCCCGGTATCTTCCACGATCTGGCGAAGGTGCCGGAAATCGTTGTGGCGGACGCGGCCGAGCTCGGCGCGCGGTTGCATGACGCCGACGCGCCGTTCGTCGTACGCGGGCTGGTCAAGGATTGGCCGCTGGTCGCGGCGGGTCGTCGCTCGTCGCGCGAGACGCGCGCATATCTGCTGCGGCATCACCGCGACACCGCCTTCACCGTCGCGGTCGGCGAGCCGGGCGGCGACGGGCGCCTGTTCTACGATGCGGCCATGGCGATGAATTTTCGCACACTGCGTGCCAAGCTGCCCGACATCTTCCAGCGGATCGACGCGATCGAGGGGCAGGCGGGGGCGCCGCCGGTCTATCTCGCGTCGATCGACATGCACCAGTTCTTCACCGGCCTGTACGAGGCGAACCAGGTCGATCTCGGCGACCGCACGTGCCTCGCGAGTATCTGGATCGGCACCAGGACGCGGATCGCCGCGCATAACGATCTGCCCAACAATCTGGCGTGCGTGGCCGCGGGGCGGCGGCGCTTCACGCTGTTCCCCCGCGAGCAGTTCCGCAATCTGCACCTCGGGCCGATCGACAACACGCCCGCGGGTCGCGCGATCAGCATGGTCGATTTTCACGCTCCGGATGCGCAACTCCACTCGCGATTCCCTGAAGCGCTAGCACATGCGCAGGTCGCAGACCTCGAAGCGGGCGATGCGCTCTACATCCCAGCGTTATGGTGGCATCACGTTGAGGGGCTCGCCGATTTCAACGTACTGGTGAACTATTGGTGGCGCGAGACGCCGCGCTGGATGGGCTCGCCGCAGGATGCGCTCAATCATGCGCTGCTCGCAATCCGCGATCTGCCCGCCGATCAGAAGCAGCATTGGCGCGACATGTTCGACTATTACGTTTTCAACAATGGCGACGACGTGACCGCACATATTCCAGTGGAGGGCCGCAGTATTCTCGCCCCGCTAACCCCGGAAAGCGCCGATCGCATCCGCGCCTTCCTGCTCAGGAGCCTCAGCGCATGACCGCCAGCCCGCGCCGGATCGTCGTCGCCGGGGGCGGCACCGCAGGGTGGATGGCCGCCGCAGCGATTGCGCGGACGATGGGCCGCACCGCCGCGGTGACGCTGATCGAATCCGACGCGATCGGAACTATCGGGGTGGGCGAGTCGACGATCCCGCCGCTCGTTACCTATAATCGGCTGCTCGGCATCGGCGAGGCCGATTTCATGCGCGCGACGCAGGCGACCTTCAAGCTTGGCATCCTGTTCGATGGATGGAAGGACGGCAGCGACCGCTATTTCCATTCGTTCGGCACGACCGGACAAGACCATTGGTCGGCGGGCTTCCAGCATTTCTGGCTCAACGGCCGCGAGCGTGGGCATGACGCGGCGTACGACGCCTATTGCCTCGAGCTGGTCGCGGCGATGGAGGGCAGGTTCGCGCATCTCCCCGACGAGCGGATGAACTATGCGTATCAGCTCGATTCCTCGCTCTATGCGCAGTTCCTGCGGCGGATGGCGGAAGGCGACGGCGCGCGGCGGATCGAAGGGCGGATCGCGCATGTCGCGCTCGATGGCGAAAGCGGCGACGTCGCTGCGCTGCATCTCGAATCCGGAGTCGTCGTCGAAGGCGACCTATTCCTCGACTGTACCGGTTTTCGCGCGCTGCTGATCGAGCGGGCGCTGCATGCCGGGTTCGACGATTGGAGCCACTGGCTGCCGTGCGATTCAGCGATCGCAGTGCAGACCGAGAACGTCCGCCCGCCCGTACCCTATACGCGAGCGATGGCGCACGACGCCGGGTGGCAGTGGCGCATCCCGCTACAGCATCGCACCGGCAACGGCATCGTCTATTGCAGCCGCTATCTCGACCGCGACGTAGCGCTTGCCCGCCTGCTCGGTAACGTCGAAGGGACCGTGCTGACCGAGCCGAACCATATCCGCTTCGTCACCGGCGCACGGCGGCGGCAATGGCACCGCAACGTCGTTGCGATCGGGCTGTCGGGCGGGTTCATGGAGCCGCTCGAATCGACCAGCATCCATCTTATTCAGCGCGCGATTTTGCGGCTGATCCGGATGATGCCGGCGGGGGCGATCTCGCCGCGCGATATCGCCGAATTCAACGACCAGCAATTCGCCGACATGGAGCAGATCCGCGATTTCCTGATTCTACATTACAAGGCGACCAACCGCCGCGAGTCCGCGTTCTGGCGGCAGTGCGCGGCAATGGACGTACCCGAGACTCTCGCGCAGAAGATCGCCTTGTTCCGCGAGACTGGTCGCGTGTTCCGGCGGAACGAGGAACTGTTCGCGGAAAATAGTTGGGTGCAGGTGATGATGGGGCAGGGGATCGAACCCGCCACCCACCACCCGATTGCCGCGAAGCTCCCCGATGAGGAACTGGCGAGGTTCCTCGCGACGCTGCGCGACAATGTCACGCGCACCGTGGCGGGGTTGCCGCCGCACGCCGCCTATGTCGCGCAATATTGCGGCGGCTGAGCGGAATGGCACGCCGGCGCCAGGCCGTCACGATCAAGCACGTCGCGGCGGATGCAGGGGTTTCGCTGCAGACTGTCAGCCGCGTCATCAACAAGGAGCCCGGCGTACGGCCTGAGATGGTCACGCGCGTGCAGGAGGCGATCGACCGGCTCGGCTACGTCCCCTCGATCGCGGCGCAGCGGATGGGCGGATCGCGCTCCTATCTGATCGTCGCGCTCAACGACCGCGAGCGCACGCTCGCCGACTGGCGCGCGCGCCAAGGCGTCGACTGGGTCGATCAGATGCTGCTCGGCGGGATGCTGACCTGCGCGACCTACGGCTATCGCATGATCGTCGAGCTGGTCGATACGCACAGCGACCATATCGCGCGCGAACTGATGGGGGCGATCGCCGCGCTCCAGCCCGACGGCGTGATCCTGACCCCGCCGCATTCGGAGCATCCGCTGATCATCGATCTGCTCGAGGCGCAGCGGATCAGCTTCGCGCGGATCGGGTCGCGGCGCGCGGGCGCAGGCTTCGCGCTGTCAATGGACGAGGAACGCGCGGCGCAGCTTGCGACTGAGCATCTGATCGCACTGGGCCATGATCGGATCGGCTTCATCGGCGGACCAGACGATTATACGCTGAGCGGGTGGCGTATTGACGGCTGGCGGGCGGCGATGGCCGCAGCGGGCTTGCCTGACACCCTGCTGGCACGCGGCGATTTCGGCTATGCGTCGGGGCGTGACGCTGCAGCCACCTTGCTCGATGCGGCCGATCCGCCGACCGCGATCATTGCGAGCAACGACCAGATGTCGCTCGCCACGCTAGAGTTGTGCCGTGAGCGCGGGATGGTGGTGCCGCGCGACGTGTCGCTGATCAGCTTCGACAATACGCCGATCGTGCGCTTCACGCACCCACCGCTCACCGCGATCGATCAGCCGATCGCCGACCTCGCTGCACGCGCCGTCGAACTCATCATCGGCGAGCTCGCCGGACGTGATGCCCCCGAGCAGCCTATCATCGTGCCGGCCAAACTCGAATTGCGCCAATCGACCGCTCCGCGCCGCTAGCGCAGCGCATCCCGGTGGCTGTCGCGGTGCTCAGGCGCCAGATCGCGGCCGCACTGGGCAATGCTTCTTGCGGGGTCCTGGTATCTAGCGCGCTCGGCTATGCCGGGCGTTGGCGCCGGTCTGCCACTGTTGACGCTGTTCTCCGCCAATCTGCGGTGTAATGGGAAACGAACCGATGTCCGCTGTTGGTGAGCCGAAAACGGGGCGCGAGTGGCCGGGATTGGGTCTCTCCGATCATCGTATCTGATCCGCTGCCCTTTGGAGATAGGGTGTTACATCGACCAATTCGTAGCCTGGCGTGGTGGCGGCGAAGTGCCGCAGCCAGTAACCATGGCCTGCTCCGTACACGACCAGGATGCGATCTCCAGGCTTCGCCACATTGATGAGCTTGGCAAAGATTTTGGCGTTGCGCAGGTACCACATGGCGTTGAGGTCCGCCCCCGGCTGGTCATCGCCATCACCGAACCGGAGCATTGAGTAATAGGAGTCCTGACCGCCCATCGGGGTTGAGGGGTCGTTGTAGCGGATCAGCATCTTTGGGATGCTGGTGGTCGCCTGTTCTTTCTCGAACTGATGCGCAGAGGCTTGAACTCGTGCGAAAGCCGCGTCGAGGTAAGCCTGTTCACCATGTACCTTCGCATAGGTTTCGACACGGCCGATTGGGAAGTAGTCGGGCTCGCCTTTGCCAGGCTGTTCGTCGATGCCTTGGACCGATCGCAGACCAACGCGGGACGCGACACGGTAGCCAATCTGCGTCGTTTCGTCCCTGTCGGTGCGGAGCAGTGCAGGTGAGAAGCTCGTGAAATCTGCAACGTCGTAGGACGGGCCAGGACGTTGCACCTCAACCATGACCCGCGTCGGCTTGAACGTCGCGATAGATTCCGCCAGCGCTTCGAGCTCGCGCTGACGGTGCGGTGTAGTGACATCGTCGACGCGGACATTGACCTTGTCGCGACCAGGGTTCCCGAAGTGGTAGGTGCCTAGAACCATGACTTGGATCGGGGCGGGCTGTGGCGCGGGAGTGACCGCAATCGCCGCGGCAGCAAGCATCGTCAACATCATACAAGGCATCCTCAAGGTGTGTTGCCATAATAATACACACTGATTGAAGGCTGTCTATGGGATCATAGCGGTTGGCGAGAAGACTGCTCAGCTCAGTAGAACCGCATCCCTCTGGGTAAGCCGGCGGGCAGTAGGTCGAAATCCTCTGGCGCAACCGTCACGCTACCAACCCGAATGGATGACAGAAACGGAGAAGCTGGAACCAGGTTACGAATGGGCGGCATTGGGTCGTATCCCTTCAACTCGACGAGCAAACTATTTTGCCTGGCCGGCCTTCTCGTCCGCGATCCGCTTCTCGAACAATGCCGCATATTTTTTCGCATAAATTCGGCAGGCTTTGTCGTCGATAAACGGATTAGGGATTCGCGATACCGCCAGCTTGCGCGCTTTGACATCGCCGTCGGACTGCCCGGGGTGCGGCGTCAGGAGGATGTTGCAGGGCAGCGCGCGTAAGGTGGCAAAGCTGCGGCGGAAGGCGTCGGCTTCTTCGGGATGTCCTGTGTAGCGATAGCCCGGCCCGGCGATCGGGTTAAGGCTGGAGGCAAAGACCGTGTTCAAACATCGATCGCCTTCGCAGGATCGCCACGTCCAACTCATGCTGCCGGGGGTGTGTCCGGCGGTAATATGAGGAGTCACGATGGTGTCGCCAAGGCGGATCGGCGTGCCGTCGGCAATGGCACGCACACGTCGGACGCCGGGGTATGCGACACCCCAGGCGATCTGCGGATCATCGGAATCGGGCTGCCCCGAGCGCAGCACGGCGGCGGCGGCGGCGCTGGCAATCACGGTCGCGCCACTGTCGCGGGCGAGGGCGGCGATGCCGCTGGCATGATCGAAATGCGGCTCGGTATTTAGGATCAGTTTCACGTCGGCAATGCGAAAACCGAGCCGGCGGATATTGGCCTCGATCGCGCGCACCCCTTGTGGCACCGCACCGTCAATCAGGATCAGACCGGCCGACGTCCGGATCAGAGCCACATTGAGCGCGCCAAAACCGACGAGATAGGTGTTGCCGTAAATGTGCAGAGGCGCTTGCGGCGTGATCCACGCAGCCGCGCCGGCGGGCTTGATCGGACGCAGCAGCGGATCGTCGGCATGAGAAATTCCGGGTGCGCAGACCATTCCCGCTAGACCAGCCATAGCCGCCATAAGTCGTTTCACGCCCAATCTCCCTTAGCTCTTAAAGTGGATGCGACAAAGATCGGTCATGGCGCAAAGCATCATATCTCGACAGAGGCATGAGTCCCGTTCATGCGTAACGAATGGACCGTGCCCACCTTCCTTTAAACGCGCTGCGCGCTTTCGAGGCGGCGGCGCGCCATCTCAACTTTACCCGCGCCGCGATCGAGCTGCGGGTCAGTCAAGGCGCGATCAGCCATCAGGTCGCGGCGCTCGAGCGGCGACTCGGCATGCCGCTGTTCCGCCGTTTGCCGCGCGGTCTGGCGTTGACCGACGAGGGCCATGCGCTCGTGCCGGTCGTCGCTGGCGCTTTCGATGCAATCGGCGCCACGCTCGACCGCTATGCCGGCGGGCGCCTGCGCGAAGTGCTGAGCGTGGGAGTCGTGGGTACGTTCGCGGGCGGTTGGCTCCTGCCTAGACTGACCGACTTCGGTCGAGCCCATCCACATGTCGATTTGCGGCTGATGACCAACAACAATCGCGTCGATCTTGCAGGCGAAGGTCTGGATCTGGCGATCCGCTTCGGTGACGGCGCCTGGCACGGCGTTCACGCAGAACCGATCCTTGACGCACCGCTGTCGCCTTTATGCACGCCCACCATGGCTGATCGCCTAACGATGCCCGAATCGTTGGCGCGCGAGACGTTGTTCCGGTCCTATCGGCCCGACGAATGGCCGTCCTGGTTCGCAGCGGCTGGTGTGCCACCGCCGCCGATCCGCGGACTGGTGTTCGACACATCGATCCTGATGGTTGCGGCCGCGAAGGCTGGGCTCGGTGTGGCCATCGCGCCGCCTGCGATGTTCGCGGACGATCTGACGACCGGGCGCCTCATCCAGCCGTTCGCGATCGAAATCACAACAGGGCGCTATTGGCTGACTCGGCTGATGACGCGGCAAGACACACCAGCGATGCGTGTCTTCAGAGAGTGGCTGATGGCGGCGGCGAGCTAGGATTCCATCCAACTCGCAATCCCTAAAGGCGGACCGACGACGATTTTCGCAGGGAGATGACCATTAGGCACCTATGCCGCCCGGGCGTTCATTGCGCCGGCAACTGCCGTTCAAACCATAATCGACAGCTTCGTTAGACCTTAACGAATGGCCGTAGTCGAGGAGCCGAAAAAGTGCAGTGAATGGCTGATTATAGGTCACGCTAAATCGCAAATCCAGAATCTGGCGAGGGAGCGATACGCGCGGCTTGGTGGCTGGCGTGCACCTTCGTCCAGGAATTGTTTACGTCACACTTGCGCAGCCTCGTATTGCTCGATACCTGCCCTCGTGTAGTAGACGCGCCCCACCTTTTCGTCGACGATGCAGTAACGCGGCCTGTTCGACAATCCCTATCGCTCGCTCGACCTTGCACGAGAGCAGCGCGACGTGCGCCTGCCGCGAGCGATCGCGCTCGCGCGCGAGGCGGCGGGCAAGTCGATCGTGCTGCTCAAGAATGACGGCGGCCTTCTGCCATTGGCGAGGTCGACCAATATCGCGCTGGTCGGCCCTTGCGTGTCTGACAAGGGCGATATGCCAGGGCCGTGGGCGAGCTTTCCAGATTTTACGACCTGCGTTACTCCAGAGGAGGGGTTTCGCGCCGCACTAGCGGCGGGCGCGACCCATCGCGTTGCACGCGGCGCAGATTACGAGGCGCCGCTCGCGGGTGGGATCGAGCAGGCGGTTTCCGCTGCGCGCGCGTCGGACGTAGTCGTGCTGGTGATTGGCGAAAGCGCGCGGATGTCGGGCGAGGCGCAGGCGCGCGTCGAAGTGACGATCCCCGAGGCGCAAATGGCACTAGCCGAAGCCGTCGCTGCGACCGGCAAACCGGTCATCGTGTTGCTGCGTCACGGGCGTGCGCTCGTGCTGAGCGGAGCGGTTCGCGCGGCGTCGGCCATTCTGGCCACCTGGTTCCTTGGCTCCGAGACGGGCCATGCGCTGGCCGATATCGTGTTCGGCGCCGTCGCGCCGCAGGGACGCCTGCCAGTTAGCTTCCCACAGAAATCAGGACAGGAACCGTTCTATTACGACCATCGCAGCACAGGTGGCCCACAACTCGGCGCGGACCCGGCATGGAAAGCGCGCTACAGGGAAGTGACAAACGAGGCACTTTATCCGTTCGGTTACGGGCCGGGATACTCAACCGCCAGCTACTCGCGCACCTAGGCCGAGCGAGTATTTATTGTCGGCCATTCCGGTCTCAACGGTATGCACCCCGTCCAGTGCGTCCTTGAAATCGCCGAAGGTCGGCAAGCCTTCTGGTCAAAGCCGCGGAAATAGAGACCACTGCGCGTTGCGAGCAGTGTGTCGCAGGGCGGGTAGATGCGCGTACCCGTTTCTAGGGTTCGCGCACGTTTCGCACGGCGCCCAGCTGTTCGCTTAGTATACCGATGCGTCGGAGAAGCCATAATTATGCACCGAAAGCCCCGCCCTGATCGCCGCTTCCCAAAGAAAGCGGCGATTGCGACGGTCATCATCGTCGCCATCCCCATCGGGCGTGTTGAGGAGGGCGGGGCCAGCGAGAAGATCGGGGTCGGATTAGAGGGCGGGGTTGGTTGCGCGGCGCTCGACCGCCGTCTACTGCTCGTAGACGAAGCGGTCTGTCTCCTCCGCCTCGTAGGCAAGGCCGCGTGCTGAGCGTTCTCGGCGCGCAGGTCGCGCGGCAAACCCGGCTGGAGGCCCCTGTGCAATGGCTTTCGCATCTCCGGCCGTGGATCGCCTGAAATTCGTGGCCGTGCTTCGCGGAAGTCAGGGGATGCTGCTTCCGGAACGCGCGCCTCAGTTGAGCGACGTTTAAGCGTGTTGAAGCAAGGCTTCACGGCATCCCCTCGCCCGGTATTAATCCGGGCGGGAGGACTAGATTCGTTCACAGCCGGGCACGCACGCCGAAGAAGAATGCACGACCGGTATATTCGTAAAAAGCCGGCACGTTGCTGTATGTCGAGTAGCGCTGCGTTGCCGAATCCAGGAGGTTCGACCCCTGCACATAGACGGTAAGCTGCGGCAGGATATCGTAGGAGATGCTGCTCGCCAGTTCATGATATGGCCGCTGCTTGATCGATAGCGTGTTGATGTAGCTGTATTGCGATGAAGTGAAGCTGGACTGATATTGATACGATACCGACGCGTTGATGCCGTGCTTTTCATAAAAGATCTTGGCATTGGCAGAAAAGGGCACGGCATCCTGCAGGTCGGTAGTCGGCAGGCCAGCGGTCTTTGCGCGGGAGCGGTTGTAAGTCGCGTTCGCTTGGAAACCCAGGCCGTTGTCAAAGAAATACTGGCCGCCGGCTTCGATGCCGTACACGGTCGCGCTGTCACCGTTAACATAGGTCAGTTCGGTGAACGGGAAGCTTGTCGGCGCTCCCGCCACCTGGTTGGTCGGGACCAGGTTGAACGCAACAGCCTGTGTGGTGACAAAGTTGGTGAGGTGTTTGTAAAATCCAGCCAAGGTCAGCGCGATGCGCCTATTGGGGTAATATTCGAACGAGATATCGCCCTGGTCCGCCGAAACCGGCTGGAGGTTCGGGTTGCCCGCATCGGTTACGACCGGGGTATTCGACTGCGCCGCCGAGTAATCCTTGGCTGACGACAGCTGCCCGAAGGTCGGCCGAGAGATCGCCTGGGAGGCCGCCAGACGTACTCGGAAGCCTTTGGCGATATCATAGGAGAAGTTCACCGAGGGCAGCAGGCGTTGATAACTGCCGCCGCCAGTGATCGGGGCGATCGGATTGAAGACGACATTGGCCGTGCCGACCCCGATCACCTGATAGCTCTGCACGGTCGCGCCATAGCCGAGCGAGTTCACGCTCGTATTCACGTAGCGAAGGCCAAAATCGCCTTTCCAGCGTGACCCGCCGACGTTCATCTGAACATAGGCGTTATAAGTCCGCTCGGTGATGGCATATGACGCGAGTTGATCCGGCACGACCTGTTGCGTGGCATAGCCTGTGGGGTAAGGCTGACCGGTGCGCGGATTAATGACGTTGGGGTTGTTCTCTGCCTTCGAAAGCGATGCTAGATACGTGTTGATGTCAAAGCTCGGGATCGCGCGCGGAAAGTTACCTGTTAGATTGGGGAGAATATTGGTAAATTCCGGCGACTGCACTACGTTCGCGCCGATCGCTGAAAAGGGGAAGGGATACCCACCGAAATTGTTGGCGGTGGTGTATTGGTTGTCGATAACGTCGACCGTTTTCTTCCGGTCGGTATAAGCGCCGCCGAATGCGATCGAGCGCAGCAGGCCGTTGTTCGCTTCGTATAGCAAATCGAGTTTTCCGCTGGTGCTGCGGTCGGCAATATTCTGGCCCTGGATGCCGATATAGTGGACACGCAGATCCTGGTTAGTGGCTTGATCGATCGAACGATTGGTAAGTGTGCCATCGGCGTTGGGGATTGTCAGGATGAGATCGGGCAGGCCGCCATCGCGTGTGGCTATCTGTGCGCTCGACCCGGGAATTCCCGCCACGACGAAGCGGTTCTGCCCACCGGTATTGTTGGTCGCCTTGCCGTAGGACAGGTCGGCGGCAACCTTCAAGTTAGCCAGCGGTCTCCAGTCGACATGCCCGCCGACTTGATACGTCACCGAGTTGCGCGGCTCGTCGGTCGCCAGTACATCGATCGTTGCGGGATTGACGGTATAGTTGGTGAGAACCTTGTTGCTGTCGATCTTCACGTTGTTGAGATCGTAGCGCACGCTGCCATCGTCGGCAAACGGCGTCAGTCCGACCGAAACGCGGTGGTTGTGCTCAGTATCGGTATAGTTGCTGTAAATGCCATCAAGGCGTAGCTCGAAACTGTCGGAAGGCTTCCATTGATAGGCGGTCGATCCACCCCAACGTTGCCGCTCGCCGAGCACATAGCCTACGCTGTAAAAGTACGGTTCGATTACGCCACCGCCGTTCGGCGCATTAATGACGCTGCGCTGGCCGTTCGGCGACGTTGCGATATCGTAAACGTCGTTGCTGGAATATTCTCCGAGATTGTCGGTACGGAACTTGTATTTGTTGTATGTGCCGGAAATCAGGAAGCCCATCGTATCGTGGGCAAAGGTGGTGCTAACCACGCCCGACGCCTTGATGCCGCCCTTCTCCGCAAACTGATTATACTGTCCTTCGAGCGAGCCGGCGGCGTGGAAGCCGCGATGGTCGAACGGGCGCGACGTGCGTAAGTCGATATTGCCGCCGATGCTGCCCTCGAGCTGGGAGGCTTGTGCGGCTTTCTGAATTTCAGCGCCGGAAATCACTTCCGACGGCAGTACGTCGAACGCGAAGGAGCGGTCCGGACCATCAGTCGGCAAAACACGGCCGTTGAGCGTGGTAAGCGCGAAATTTTCGCCGAGCCCGCGGACCGTGACGCTGCGCCCTTCGCCGCGACCGTCGCGACCGACCGTCACGCCTGGGATGTTGGACAGGGCCTCCGCCACGTTGCGGTTGGGGAACTTGCCAAGTTCTTCCGCCGAGATCGCATCGACGATAGTCGAGGCGTCGCGCTTGGTGTCGATCGAGCGCAGCAAACTCCCGCGTACGCCGCGAACGACGATGTCAGGGCCTCCCGTTCCGATTTCCGCCGTGGTCGCCTCGCCGCCGGTTCCAGGGCCGGACTGGATCGTCGAACCGGAGTTCACTTGATCGGTGGGCGCCCCGGCAACCGGACCGCGTTGAGGAGTCTGACTGGTCGACGCGTTAGTAGGAACATCTTGCGGTTGCGTTTGCGCGAAGGCGTGCGACCCGGCGACTAGCGCGGTCAAGCTGACACCTGCACGCACGAGATGCCGCCAGCGGTTAAGATCGACCATGCTAGTCCCCTCTATAAAATCCACGAGCCATGCCTGACGATGAACACTTTGTTGCGCTTTGCTACCCCGGGGCAGTTTTAAATGTCAAACGCTTTGAAACGAAACTTACCTATGTGATATTTTTGCTGCTCCGCATCCTGATCGAAGAGGCTTGTGGATGCAGGGCGGGGCTATTTCGACGAACTGAAGGATAGTTCGGCTACAACGGACGCGAAGGTTTCGGTTCGCTTCGCTTGCTTGCAACCACCCCATTTTCTGATAGCTCAGGGCGCGGCGGAACGGCGCTGCTTGTCGGGGAGGAATATTCCATTGCGACATCGCTGACGCGCGCTGGAGCGTGGTACGTACCGTTGCCACGGCTACTCTCGTTGGCAGCACCGCCGCCGCCGGCGGTCGGACGTTTTAAGGCGACCGTAGTTGTCGCGCTAACGCCCGCCACAAATGCACCGTAACGAAACGTAAGTGTGATTGAAGCAAGCAGGCGGCGCTGATACCGCAACAGCTTCCGGGAAAGGGAATGAAGACATGATCCGGGACACGAGTGAACGGCGGCAACGGATCAGCACGCTGGTGCGTGAACGGGGCAGCGTTCAGGTCGCGCCGCTTGCTGAAAGTTTCGGCGTTTCGATGCAGACGATCCGTAAGGATCTGCGGTTCCTCGCGACGCGCGGCGTTATGGAACGCTCCTATGGCGGCGCGATCAGTGCGGACGCGGTCAACGTCACCGCCGAACCGCCGGTCGAGGTCAAACGGTCTAGCCATGCCGACGAAAAGATACGGATCGGCAAGCTTGCTGCCGCAATGGTCGCGCCGGGCGAGTCGATCGTGCTTGATTCGGGCACCACGACCTTACAGATCGCGCGGTTCCTGCCTGATGACGAGGATATCACCGTCCTCACCAACGATCTCGATATCCTGTCGGTGCTCGCGGCCAAGGAACATCTCAATATCGTAATGCTCGGCGGCATGTTGCGCCGCAAGAACCGCGCTTTTTACGGTGCTCAGACGCTTGCGGCATTGGAGCATCTGCGCGTCGACAAACTGTTCCTGGGTGTTGACGGCTTCGATATCGAATGTGGCATCACGACGCATTACGAGCCCGAAGCGATGCTCAACCGGAAGATGGTCGAGGCGGCGCGCGAGGTCATCGCAGTGACCGACGCCTCGAAATTTGGCCGCGTCTGCCTGCATCGTATCGTTACGGTCGAGAATATCCATCATCTCGTGACTGACGGCCCGGTGCCAGGCGGCATTCGCTTGGCGTCCCAGCGGCTGGGGTTCGACGTTCGGGAGGCGTGACGCCAAATGCGGCCGGGTCGCCCGGGGACCGGCCTCGAGCGACGGCATCGGCGTCAACCCTTCAGATGAAAGAAGCGGCGCGCATTGGTGTAATAGAGCTTGTCTATGACACCGCGCGGTAAGGCGAGGCCACGCGCATCGGCCTTGATCGCCGGTACCGGCTGCGACAGCGCAGTCGCGAGGTAGCGCCAATCGGAGCGCCATGCATCGTCGGCTTCCTTCTTGAAATTGCCAGTCGCGGGCGGGTTCTGCGCCCGTGCGTTGGGATCGATCGGGCTGTCGGTCAGGTCGGTCCCGTACATCAACCGATCCTGGTATTTCAGGAAAAAGCCGCGCACCTTGGCGGGGTTGGCATTGGACTGAACCTGGACCTGCGTCATTCGGGCGGCGAGATCGACCATAGCGTTGGGATTGCGATCGAGGAAGCGTGCGAGCTCGTCGACACTCCATTCCAGGCTCGCCATGTGAGCCCCGTCGAACGCGAGCTTGGGATGCTGCGCCACGAAGCGGTCGCGCGCCGCCATCAGCTCTTCGTAGCTTGGTTCTTCGGGGTGCTTGAACATGTAATATTCGGGGTGCTCGCTGAAGTAGCTGCGATCATTCTCCGTCGTCATTTGATCGAGCGGCAGCCAGCAATTCTTGGGCTCGCCCTGATGCGCGATCAGTGGCAGGCCACGCGCCTGAATATGCGCCATCACAGGGTCGAAGCGCGGATCGTCGAGAAACACCCGTTTGCCTGCGGAGTCCTTGGCAATCATGCCGATGTTCTTCCACACCTTCACTGCCACTGCTCCATGCGCGAAGCCCGCATCGACGGCGCGTTCCGCCTGCGTGGTCCAGCTCTTGGTGCCGAAGCCCTGCATCGAGAAGGTCGTGGCGAAGTGGAAATGCTTCGGATCGGCGGCATGCATCTCATAGGCGATGGCTGCCTGTTTGGCGAGCGGCGGAAAGTCGGGATAATCGACGTTGATCGACAAGAGCTCGAACCCGTCCTTGCGTGCGATCTCGGCGAAGTCGGTGCTGTCGCGATTGGCGTGAACGTGTGCGTCGAGCTTCGCGACCCTGGCAAAGTCGGCTTCGGTGTAGAGGGAGGGCGCGGGTGCGGCGCCGATCAGCGCAAGCGTGGCCGTCGCTGCGAACAAAGCCGAAAATGTGCGCATCATACTCTCCAAAGGAAACGTAACGAAATTGATCTTATGTTGCGTTTTGGTTTGCGCAAGCGATAACGATCAGGCACATCTCGTCCGGGACTGCTCGTCGTGCGATGCGGCAGCCACGTTTAGGGGAGGCTGATCTGCCCAGTTTCATCATGTCGCGCCGGCGGCTCCTTGCCCGACTGTCCGGCACCGCCGCCGCTTTGTTCTTTGCGCCGCCCTTCGTTGCGCGGGTCGCGGCCAAGGGCGCGCCCGCCGTGCGGATGAGCGACGGCACGCTCACACTCGAGTTCGACTCCGGCCTGCATTCGCGCATTTCGCATGGGAACATGGTGCTGACCGCGATGGAACCGGGCGAGGCAATTCGATTGGGCGATAGGGTGGTCGATCACTTCCTGCTCCTCGATCAGACAGGCGGGCCGATTTCGGGCGTGCATGGTCCGGGGCGAGCCCATCATCTGCGCGGTACCGCGGGCGGAGCGGTCGAAAAGCGCGTTTCGGTCACGTTCCTCGACCGCTATCCCGGTCTCGCCTTGCTCGACATCAGCTATGGCAATACCGGTGATGCACCGCTTTCCGTCACTGGCTGGCAGGCCGCGACGCACGATCTGCTCTCGCACCCCGACGGTGCGTGGAGTTTCTCGGGCGCCTCCTACCCGGACCGGCGTGACTGGGTACAGCGCGTCGTGCCAGGCTTCGGCCAGCGCAATTTCATGGGCATGAACGCGGCAGATTATGGCGGCGGAACGCCGGTCGCGGTGGTGTGGCGGCGTGATGCAGGGCTTGCAGTGGGGCATATCGACACCGTGCCTCGGCTCGTGTCGCTGCCGGTTGCTGGCCAGCCGACCGGTACGCGCATCGCGATCGCGGGCGACCAACCCGTAATGCTCGCACCGGGTGCGACGCTCGAGCTCCCGCCGGTATTCGTGATGGTACACCAAGGTGATCACTTCCGTCCGCTCGATGCTTATCGCCGGCTCATGGCCGAGCGCGGCCTCAAGGCGCCCGTAATTCCCGAGCCGAGCTACGCGCCGGTGTGGTGCGCCTGGGGGTATGGGCGAGACTTCTCCATCGCTGAAGTGCTCACCGCAATGGGCAAGGCCAAAGAGATTGGCCTCGAATGGGCCGTGCTCGACGACGGCTGGCAGACGTCGGAAGGCGACTGGAAGCTCAACCGCAAGAAATTCCCGCGCGGCGATGCCGACATGAAGGCGTTCGCCGACCAGATCAAGGCGGGAGGAATGCGACCGCGGTTGTGGCTCGCCCCGCTTGCGGCCGATCCGGGCACTGATCTGCTGCGCGATCATCCCGACATGTTGCTGCTCGACAAGAATGGCGCGGCGCAGAATGTCAGCTTCTGGGATGCGTTTACCTTGTGCCCGGCCTATCCGCCGGTGGTCGACTATTTCCGCGGACAGATACGACGCATTCTTGGCGATTGGGGGTTCGAGGGGCTGAAGCTCGATGGCCAGCATCTGAACGGCGTGGCGCCCTGTTACAACCCGGCACACAATCACGCCCGCCCCGAGGAATCCTACGAGAAGCTGCAGGAATTCTGGAAGGCACTGTATCAGGAGGCGATGACGATCAACCCGAATGCGGTGATCGAGATCTGCCCATGCGGCGACTCCTTCGCATTCCACAACATCGCCGGCATGAACCATACGCCGGCATCGGATCCGACCTCGTCGTGGCAGATCCGGCTCAAGGGGAAGACCTTCAAGGCAATGATGGGGCCATCCGCGCCGTTCGCGGGCGACCATGTCGAACTCAGCGACCGCCACAATGATTTCGCTACCCATTATGGGATCGGCGCGATCGTTTCGACCAAATTTACCTGGCCGCACGACCCGGTCAACACGGTCGATCCGCTGCCGCCCGGCGGCATTGCCCTGACGCCCGACCGCGAGGTGCTGTGGCGCAAGTGGATCGCGCTGTACCGCGCCAACATGCTGCCCAAGGGCGAGTATCTTGGGGGCCTGTACGACATCGGCTTCGACAAGCCCGAGGGCCATGCGATCCGCGCCGGCGGGCAGATGCATTATGCCTTCTACGCGGACAGCTGGGCCGGACCGGTCACGCTGCGTGGTCTGGCGTCCGGGCGGCATCGCTTGACCGACAGTTTCACCGGCCGCTCGCTCGGCACCGTCAGCGGCCCCGTGGCTACCATTCCGGGGCGCTTCGAGCATTTCCTTCTCGTCGCTGCCACACCGATCCAGGAAAACACCGCGACATGAGCATGAACACGATGCCCGGCAGCCGCACTTGGCTATTGAACGCTTTGGCAACGGTTGTCCTGTGGGGGATCTGGGGCGCGTTTTCCGGCCTGTCACCGCAGCACGGCTTTCCCGAGACCCTGGTCTACTGTGTGTGGGCGCTGACGATGGTTCCGCCGGCGCTGATCGTACTGGCTCAGGCCAGGTGGAGGCTCGATACCAACCCGCGCGCCATCGCTTACGGTCTTACCGTCGGCCTACTTGGCGCAGGAGGGCAGATGGTGCTGTTCTACGCCGTCACGCGCGGTCCGGCCTACCTGATCTTCCCGGTCATCTCGCTCTCGCCAGTGGTGACGATCGCACTCTCGTTCCTCTTCATGGGCGAGCGCACCGGGCGCCTTGGTGCGGTCGGCATCGTGCTGGCACTGCTCGCTTTGCCGACATTCGATTTTGCGCCGGGCGGTGACACCTCGGGCGGCACATGGCTGTGGATGGCACTGGTCGTCATGGCTTGTTGGGGGCTTCAGGCCTACTTCATGAAGTCGGCCAACCACGTGATGTCTGGCGAAAGCATCTTCTTTTACATGACCGTGACCGGGCTCGCCCTCGTGCCCGTCGCGCTGACGCTGACTGATTTCAGCCGCGCGATCAACTACGGAGCCGACGGCCCGTGGCTGGCGGCAGGGATCCAGGTGCTCAACGCGATCGGCGCGCTGACCCTCGTTTTCGCGTTTCGCTATGGGAAGGCGATCATCGTTGCGCCGCTGACCAACGCCGGCGCGCCGCTGGCTACTGCAATCATCTCGCTGGTCGCGCTTGGCGTGATGCCGGGTTCGATCAAGCTGGTAGGAATCGGCCTCGCGCTGGCCGCCTCGCTGATGCTCGCGTTTGAACCAGATTCGGTTGACGACGAGGAGATTGCATCCGAAGCCTTCGCATCTCAGTAGATTTCGTTTTGCTTCGCTTCGTTGCGAACCACGCGATATCGCGCTACAAAGTGGCGACAGGAGAATTTGGTGCAATTGATTCGAAACATCGTCGCACGACATAAACAGGGCGAGACCATCGGTGTGACGTCGGTCTGCTCGGCGCACCCTCTGGTCATTGAAGCGACGTTCGCGCACGCGCTTCGGCATGATACGGCCGTGGTGCTGATCGAAGCCACCTCGAACCAGGTAAATCAGGACGGCGGCTATACCGGTATGCGACCGGCCGACTTTCGCGTGTTCGTCGAGGGTATTGCCGACCGGCTCAGTTTCCCGCTGGAACGGCTCGCGCTCGGCGGCGATCATCTCGGGCCCAATGCGTGGGCCAGTCTGCCGGCCGAGAACGCGATGGCCAAGGCTGAAGTCATGGTTGCCGACTATGTTCGCGCGGGATTTACCAAGATCCATCTCGATTGCTCGATGTCGTGTGCCGACGATCCGACGCCGCTGCCCGAGACGCTGATCGCCGAGCGCGCCGCGCGCTTATGCCGTGCGGCTGAGAACGCCTTTGGCGGTGATCCTGCTGATGCTCCGGTTTATGTGATCGGAACCGAAGTCCCCGTGCCCGGCGGCGCGGCGGAGGATCTCGACACCCTTGCGCTGACTACGCCCGAGGCGGCGCTGGCGACGCTCGACATGCACCGTAGCTTGTTCATCGAGAGCGGTCTGGCCAGCGCGTGGGATCGGGTGATCGCCACCGTCGTTCAGCCCGGGGTCGAATTCGACCACATGAAGGTCGTCGATTACCGACCGGAAGCCGCGGTCGGGCTCAGCGCCGCAATCGTGCCGGTCGACCATGTCGTGTTCGAGGCGCATTCGACCGATTATCAGACCGCGGCAGCGTTACAGGCTTTGGTGCGCGACCATTTCGCGATCCTCAAGGTCGGCCCTGGCGTCACCTTCGCGTTGCGCGAAGCCTTGTGGGGCCTTGACGCGATCGAGCGTGAGACCGTCGCGTCAGGCGAACGCGCAACCCTTCGCGACGTCGCCATGACGCGGATGAAGGCCGAACCGGGCAACTGGCGCAAATATTATCACGAGACGGGCACCGCGCTCGATCTGCAGCTTCAATACAGCCTGAGCGACCGCATCCGCTATTATTGGCCCGACCCAGCAATCGTCGCTGCGCAAGCCAAACTGTTCGACAACCTTCGCGCGCACGTACCGCCGCTGCCGTTGCTCAGCCAATATCTTCCCGTCGCTTATGCCGCCGTTCGCGCGGGCACCGCAACGCTCGATCCAGTTGATCTGATCGTCGCGCAGATCGCCGCGACGCTCGACGCCTATCATGGAGCCTGTTTCCCCAATGTCTGACGCTCTGGTTGCCCCCATCCGGCCAATTGCCACCGACGACAGCTGGACCCGGCGCGAAATCCTGCAACAGCCGACGACGCTGCGTGCGACCCAGGCAGTGCTTGAGGCTACGCGCGCCGAGATCCTCGCGTTTCTCGCGCCGCTGCTTGCCCAAGCCGATCTGAGCATCATGCTGTGCGGCGCGGGGACGTCGGCGTTCATCGGCGAGTGCCTCGCGCCGTGGCTGACCGCGACGCTAGGCCGTCCGGTTGAGGCGGTGGCAACGACCAACATCGTCGGTGCGCCCCATCTGTATCTAAACTCGAAAAGACCCACCCTGATGGTGTCGTTCGGTCGGTCGGGCAACAGCCCGGAAAGCATCGCGGCGGTCGAGCTGGCCAATGCGCGAGTGTCGGTACGGCACCTCGTCATCACCTGCAATCCGGATGGCGCCTTGTCGCGCATGGCCGGCGCGAACGGCCATGTCATCCTGTTGCCGGAGGAAACCCACGATCGCGCATTCGCGATGACGTCTAGCTTCAGCGCAATGATGCTCGCCGCGCTCGCGATCTTCACCGGAGTCGAGATGATGCACGACCGGGTCGCCGCGATTGCGGATGCGGTCGCCGCAACGATCGTGCGATCGGATCGCTTGGCGGAAGCCCTTGCTGCCCAGGACTTCGATCGCGTGGTGTATCTCGGCAGCGGCGTCTTCGAAGGGCTCGCGCGCGAGGCGGCGCTGAAACTGCTCGAACTGACCGACGGAGCGATCCCGACCGCGTTCGATACCGCACTCGGCTTCCGGCACGGCCCAAAGACGATCGTCACGACGCGCACGCTGGTTGTCGTGTTCGTTTCGAACGACCCGCTGACCCGACTCTACGACGTCGACATGATCGAGGAATTACGCGCCGACGGGCGTTGCGCCGCGGTGTTGCCAATCGTGGCGCGCGACGGCACCGCCGGTGCGTTGCTGGTGGAGGGCGCCAGCACGCTGGCGGACGCCGATCTGCTGTTTCCCTACATCGTTCCCGCCCAGCTGTTCGGGTTGCATTGCTCGCTCCGGCTGGGCCGGACGCCGGACCAGCCCAATGCCAGCGGCACCGTCAACCGCGTCGTGCAGGGCGTGCGCATCCATACGCCCGCCGCATGACGTTCTTCCTCGGCGTCGATGGCGGCGGCACCAAGACCGAATTCGTATGTATCGATGCCTCAGGCACGGTTGTCGCGCGCGCGCTGACGGGGACGACCTATCATCTCCAGGTCGGCGTTGACGTAGCGGTGGCCCGGATCGGGGAAGGCGTCGCCGCGATCTGTCATCAGCTCGGCACGACATCGGCCGAGTTGGCCTATGCCTTTTTCGGGCTGCCGGCTTACGGCGAGGATGCGGTGATCGATCCGTTGCTTCATGCCGCCTGCAGCGGCGTTCTTGGTCATGACCGCTACGTTTGCGACAACGACATGGTATGCGGCTGGGCGGGCTCGCTGGGCTGTGCCGACGGGATCAACCTGGTCGCGGGCACCGGCTCGATCGGCTATGGGGAGCGGCAGGGCCTCAAGGCCCGTGCAGGCGGTTGGGGAGAGATGTTCAGCGACGAAGGCTCGGCCTATTGGATCGCGATCCAGGGCCTGAACGCTTTTTCGCGGATGAGCGATGGGCGCCTCTCGCGTGGCGCTTTGCATGGAGCGTTCATCGATGCGCTGGGACTTGTCGACGATCTCGACATCTGCGCACGCGTGATGGGTAAGGCGGGCATGACCCGCGACGGTATAGCCGGCCTCGCGCCGCTCGTCTCGCAGGCGGCCGAGCTCGGCGATGCGATGGCGGCGGACATTCTCGATCGCGCAGGGGCGGAGCTCGCCGCCATCGCGCAGGCGCTACGGCGTCAACTCCGCTTCGCCGAAGAGGAGGTGGTACTCCTGTCCTGGTCCGGTGGCGTCCTGACCAACCAAGAAGCTGTGCAGGCGGCACTTGGCCGTCATCTGCGGGACTACGGACTGTACGAGATCGTAGCGCCACGCCACGCGCCCGGGATGGGCGCGGCGCTCTATGCCGCTATGCTCGAGCGATCAGCGCGAGGAACGTAGTGGTTCTAGTGTCGCGCTCCGGGGCGATCGAGGTTGAGATCGCCCTACGCAAGGCGCCGGAACACCAGGCGAAGAGCTTCGCCGATCCTGCCGGGTCGGGCATGCTATGCGCAACGCTCTGCCCACAGCTCGGCCGCCCATGGGCAGTTTCATTTTCAAGCTGCCAAAGTACCTTTTTCTCAATTTCAGGCGCTCTGGGCGCTGGGCCGAGCGTTGGCCTGCTTCCCAGAAATCAGGCTCCTGGTAGGTAGCTCGTCAGATGGAGACTGACGTGACCCCCTTTTTTCCTCCAGCTGGAGCTATAGTCCGCCCCGGAAGTAGGGACGGACAGATGAAGCGGAAGCAGTTTTCGGAAGAACAGATCATCGGCATACTGAAGGAAGCCGCAGCGGGCGCGGTCGTGACGGATCTGTGCCGGCGACACGGTAGTCGAGCGCGACCTATTACGCGTGGAAGGCCAAGTCTGGGGGCCTGGAGGTGTCCGATGCGAAGCGGCTGCGGGCGCTCGAGGAGGAGAACGCCCGGCTCAAGCGGCTGCTGGCGGACACGATGCTCGACAACGCAGGTCTGAAGGACCTGCCGTCAAAAAAATGGTGACGCCTGCCGCGAAGCGGGAAGCGGTCGCACATCTCCAGACGGCGCTGGGGATGAGCGAGCGGTGGGCGTGCAAGGTCGTGGGGGCGGATCGCAAAAGCATGCGATATCGTTCGTGCCGGGCAGATGATGGCGACCTGCGGTCGCGTTTGGCCCGCCGCGGCGATGACATCGTCCTTGTCCTGCTTGCTCACCGCCTCGATCTCGGTCAGCCGGCCATAGCGCGCCGCCTTGGCGGTCGCGGTCACGGCATTGGCCTGCGCGTTGGCCAGCGATGCCGCCGCCTGCTGGACGGTCGCGCGGTAGAGCGACGGGTCGATCTGGTAGAGGGGCTGCCCCGCCTTCACGAGCGCGCCTTCGGTGAACAGCCGTGCCTTGATCAGCCCCGAAATCTGCGGCCGGACTTCCGACGACATGAACGCCGCGGTCCGCCCGGGGAGCTCGGTCGAGAGCGTCACCGACCCGGCGGCCAACGTCACCACGCCGACCTCGGGCGTCGGCATCGCGGGCGGCCCTGCCTGCTTGCCGCACGCGCCGAGCCCCAGCAGCAGCGGCGCGACAAGCAAGGCAGCCGAGCGGGCTGGCATCGAACGGGGCATCGTCATCTCCGGGGCAGTCGACCGCGCTGTCACACCTGCGCAGCGTGCCCTGCACCTCGCCGGAGGGTGCAAACAGGCAAGGTTGATGTCGCGACCAGTGGATCGGTATTGCCGTGTAGCCGCGCACGACGCGGTGTATCGACGTGTATCAGCGCCCCGGATTTGAAGACTTGGTCATCACGCGATGCTATCGACAGCCATGGTCCCAAGCCTCGATCCCGCTCAGAGCCGCGTCCTGGTCGTCGATGATGACGAGGATATCCGCGAGCTGATCATCGCCCAGTTGTTGCGCGACGGACATGAAGTGGTCGGCGTCGGCACGGTTGCCGATATCCGCCCTGCGCTCGCCGAACGCCCCGCCGACCTGATCGTGCTCGATCTCAACCTGCCCGATGGCGATGGCCTCAATCTGTGCCGCGAGCTGCGCGCGCAGGGCATCACGATCGGCGTGATCATGGTGACGGCGCGCGACAGCGCGATCGATCGCGTGCTCGGGCTCGAACTTGGAGCCGACGACTATCTCACCAAACCGTTCGAACCGCGCGAACTCGTCGCGCGAGTGCGCAACCTGCTGCGCCGGACGCGGGACGAAGCGAGCAACAAGTCGCGGAACGCGCGCACCGCGACCTTCGGCGGCTGGCGGCTCGATCTGGTCCAACGCCGCCTCGTCGCGCCCGACGATCGTCTGGTGATGCTGTCCTCGGCCGAGTTCCGCTTGCTCAGTCGGTTCACCGAAGCGCCCAACGTCGTGCTCACGCGGGAGGAATTGCTTCCCGAACGCGCCGCGACGGTCACCTTCGATCGCTCGATCGACCTGCAGATCAGCCGCTTGCGCCAGAAGATGGCGAGCGTGCCCGGCGGCGACGCGCTGATCCTGACCGTGCGCAACGAAGGCTATGTACTGGCGAGCGATGTCACCTACGCCTGAACCCCCGACGCTGCTCGCCCGCGCGCGCGATTTCGTCGGGTCGATGGCGGGGCGAATCTTCCTGATCCTGGCGATCGGCATGTCGGTAGCATCGATCGGATCCTTGTTCGTCGCGGAACAGGCCCGCCTTCACGATTTCGAGCATGTTCGGTTGGAGCGCGTAGCGCTGAGCACGGTCGACGTGGTCAATCGGTTGCAGCAATCTCCCGATGTCTTTGGCAAGCTGCTCGCCGAACGGCGGATTTTCGGTGCGATCCCCGCCCCGGCCAACATTGCGAAGGTCCGTTCGAATTCCGATCTGTCGGAGATCTTGCGGCTGCGCCTTGGCGCCGCGGCCCGGCCTGAGGCGGGTCAAGTGCCGAGCCGTCTGTGCTTGCCGCAACCAACGCGCGACATCGGCCGACTCGCTGCCGGAATCGCCGACCTGCCCGAGCCGGATTGCTGGGTGATCCGCTTCACCGACCATGCAGGCGTCGCGCACGCCCTTGCGATCCTGCTCCCGGCCTTGATCCTGCCGCGCAGTTCGACGCTCGACCCCGCGTACCTTTCGATCGTGATCGGTGCGAGCGCCTTGCTCGCGATGATCGTCGGGCGGCTCGCCGCAGCGCCCCTGCGGCGGCTTGCCGAAGCCGCACGTGCGATCTCGATCGCGTCCGAACCGGAACCCGTCGTCGAGCGCGGCCCGACCGAGGTGCAGGCGGCGCTGCATTCCTTCAACGTGATGCAGCAGCGGGTGCGCGACGGCGTGCGTGATCGAACGCAATTGCTCGCGGCGATCAGCCACGATCTGCAGACCCCACTGACCCGCCTCCGCTTGCGGCTGGAGCAAGTCAGCGACGAAACGCTGCGCGAACGGCTGACTGCTGATCTCGTCGCGACCCAGACCCTGGTTCGCGAAGGGCTGGAGCTGGCGCGTAGCAGCGAGAATCGCGAGCCTTTGTCGAGCGTCGATATCGATTCCCTGCTTTCGAGCATCGTGGAGGATTCGCGCGACGTCGGGTCGGATGTGCAATTTGTCGGCGGCTGCAACGCCGTTACGCGCGTCAAGCCCAACGCGCTCGCCCGCACGATCGTCAATCTGGTCGACAACGCCGTAAAATATGGCGGTAGCGCGCGGATCGACTGTTGGGAAACGCCGGGCAAGTTGACGATCACGATCCGCGACTTCGGAACTGGCATTCCAGACAGTCGTATCGAAGCGATGTTCGCACCGTTCGAGCGCGGCGAGGCAAGTCGCTCGCGATCGACCGGCGGAACCGGCCTGGGCCTGACGATCGCGCGTGCGCAAGCACGGACGTTCGGCGCGGAAGTTACGCTGTCCAACCATCCTGCGGGAGGTTTATTGGCAACGATTGTGGTCCCTCGGGTCACGCGATAATCTTTGTTGATGAACACCGCCGTTGCGCAGCGCCATGCCCGCGGCCAAGCCGAGGGCACGGCGTGCGCAGATCAGGCCTTCAACTTTATCACAGGTGCGATCCTGACAGCGCCTTACCCCGCATCACGCGGCATGGTACGTCGATCACGTCGAAGATCACGTGCGCCAAGCCATAGGACGTCGTCCGTGACGGTCGCGCCGGCAGGAGACAGCCGGTCCAGTCCCATCGCCTCGTAGAAGCCGATCGCCGAAGCGTTCCTCGGATCGACGCCAAGGTGAAATCCGGTGGAGCCCATCGCACGGGCGCGCGCATGCCAGGCGATCAACAACGCGCGACCGTGACCCCGGCCTTTGAGGCGCGGGAGAAGGTTGATGTGAAGATGGGACGGGTAGGCATCCACCAGCCAATCGGGGGAACGGGGCGGATGGTGGATCATCTGGATGATGTTGGAGTCCCGCGCCGTACGCCAATCTGCGCCGCTGACCGGTGACAAGGGATAGCGCCGCCGCAACGCTGGCCACCATCGTAGCTCTAGCAGAGCCTCAAACGTTCGGCTGTGCAGTGCACCCACGCAGTATCCCGCCACTCCGTGCTGATCCTCGACCACCAATGCGAGTTCGGGCTCGAAGGTGCCGTATGGGGCAGCGTAGACATGCCCGAGCAGATCACGGTCGTTGAACAAGCGAGAGGCGTCAGAGCCACTATCGCCGGTTGCGATAGCGATGGCGTAGAGGGCGTCGATGTCGGTCGACGCATAATTCCGGATGATCGGCATGGGCGGGGCGTAGACTTATCGCTTCAAATGGACCGAGGACAGCTCGGCCCTGGTCAAGCTGACCCTCCACACGAGCGTTACCCTCTCGGCCGATACAATGCATCGAGCGTGCTCGGCCCTTTGCCCGTTCGTACCAGATGCGGGTAGCGCAGCCCCCCGGTCCACGTCACGGCGACGGTGCGGTAGGTCTTGCCCTGCTTGATCAGGAGCGCGATCGGCTTCCCATCGTTCTTGGCCCGCGTGATCGCCGCCTTCAGCCCATCATCGTCATAGGCATCGCCATCGACCGCGGTAATCTTACTGCCGACGCTGAGCCCGGCCGCGAACGCCGGGCCGTTCCAGATCACCCCGGTCACGGCGCCTTCCTTGCCGACTTTCAGGCCGAGCGAGTAGCTCAAGTCGAGGGTCTCGCCGGCCTTTTCGCGCGCCGTCCAGACATGGCCAGGTTGGTCCGAATAGGTCAGCGCGTAACCACCGCGCGCCAGCCCGTCGAGCGGTGGCTGCGGTGCGAGCTCATTCACGCGGGCGTGAAGAAAACTCGCCCAGTCATAGGGTTGGACCTTGTTCAAGGTCGCGACGACATCGTCGAAGGTATAGGTTAATTCGCCCCAATCGCGGTCGCGCACGCCGAAAAAGGCCTTGGCGAAATCGTCGAGCGAGCGCTTTCCGCCCGACTTTTCGCGGATCAGGCTGTCGGCGTCGAGCCAGATCAACTGACCTTCTTCGTAATAGGCTTCATCGCGCTGGTAGCTCGGGAACGGCTCGGGCCGACGGTTGGACAGGATTTCCTCGTTGGTCGTGTCGACCAGCGGACGCCAGTTGCGCCCGACCTGCGCCGCATATGCGGCCGCGGTCTGCGCCAGGGAATCATAGGCATCGTCGCGCGAGATCAGCCCGGCGCGGGCGGTCAGGACCTTGCCCCAGAATTGCGTCTGGCCCTCATAGACCCACAACAGGCTGTTGCGCATCGGCGTGCGGTAATCCGGCGTCCAGAGATCGGCGGGCCGACGAAACTTGCCATTCCAGCTGTGGGTGTATTCGTGCGCCAGCAGATCGCGTTCGGCGACGCCGTCGGTCCAGTTGAGGAAGCTGTCCGGTGCCATCTGGTCTTCGGACGAGCGGTGATGCTCGAGCCCGACACCGGTCAGCACGCGATCGCTCAGCGCGACGAGGAAGTCGTAGTGACTGTAATGCTGGGCGCCGTAAAGTCTGGTCGCCTGCTCGACCAGCGCGCGTTCGAGCGCGAGCTGGGCCGGGGTGATGGCCAGCTGATCCGGGCGGTCGGCGACCATGTTGAGCGTGACGTCGGGCGATAACTGCTCGCTACGGGCGAAGCGGCCCGCGAACACGGGGGAATCGGCCAGCGTATCGAGCGCGACCGGCTTGTAGTGAACCGTTCCGCCCGTGGCTGGCTGGACCGGGCGCAGCGCGGTCGCGGCGGACCAACCGGCCGGAAAGGTCGCGCTAGGCTCGACCACGATCTGACGAACGTAATGGCCGGCCGGGTAGAGCATCGTCGAGATCCACTCGAGACCGAGGAGATTTGGGGACGTCACGACCTGACCCTGATCGGCGTCGGTCGCCGAAACGAAGTCGAACGTCACGTTGATCTCGCTCACGCCCGCCGGCACGTCGACGTGGAATGCATACATGTCGGTCTGGTCGCGTCGCTAGGCGAGCACGCGGTCACCGGCATGAAACGTCAGGCCCGCGACCTTGTCGATCTGCCCCTGCGGCGCATGCGCCCCGGGCAACCATTGCGGATAGAGCAGGACGATCGGCCCCGGCTTGACCGGAATGGTTTCCGACACGCGGAACACGCCATGCGCGACGTCGGTGGCATCCACGGCGAGTTTCAGCGCGCCCGCATACGGCAGATCGCGCGCCGCCGGTATGCTGTCGGTTGGCAGCGTCGGTGTCGGCTTGCTCGTGCCGGTGGTCGCGGACGAATCCTGCGCGACGGCGGAAGCCGAAACGAACGGTGCGACCATCAGGAGGGATAGGCGGGCGATCGAAAATGGGCGTGGCATGGCAAGGTCCTGCGCACGAACGGCGACATTGTCCAGTGCCGCGATCGGTCGGCTGGCGCACAAACTCGGACGGTCGTGCGCCTGCCGGAAGCGTCGGGCAATCCGCTTCCGGGCGACCGCTGCCGAACGCTTCCAGCAAGCCGACGGCAGCTGTAGCGAGGGAAGGCGGACCATGCTTACCGCAGTGGCAGGAACAGGTCCGTGATCGCTTCATGGGCTGGCACGACTGGGAAGAATTTCTTGCGTTCACAATAAAGCGGAAAATCGCGCAGGTCCTCGCCACTTCCAGGCAGCCAGTCGCGGTATAAAAAGAGCGCTGCCGGCTCGAGGTCCTCGCCAGCCGTGCCCAACACCCGCAGGGCGGCTACCCTGCCGCCGGGGATGGTTGCGGCTTCTACGCCATCGTCATTGGGGGCGATCTCGCGATCGGTGGCGACGCAGATCTGCATCCGGAACTCCGCCGGTGCGGTGACACGTGTGTCGGTCGGGAAGATCCCGTAAATCGGCAAGTCGGGATCGGTCAGGCCGTTCGCTTGGCGCCACGCGATGAAGCGCGCCACCGTGGCGGGGATCGTCGCGGGGTCGCCAACATGTGTCATGCTCGCCACCGTCGTTGACGGCAGCTCGCGGATGGTCACGTCGTCGGGTGAAAAGCTCGGCATCAACTGGCTCCTCGCGTGGTGGAAGGTCGAGAACGCCGCGTCCAGCGCGGCCCAGTCCGGGGCCGCACGAAAGGCCGATGGGGCTTGTCCAAAGCGCTGACGGAACGCGCGGGCGAACGCGTCAGGCGCGTCATAGCCCGCCTCCAAGGCGACATCGGTCACGCTCGATCCACGCGCCTGTGCCAGACGGTGCGTGGCGCGCTTGAGGCGGGCAAGCTGGACGTAGCGGTGCACCGTCAAGCCGAACACTGCCGTGAACTGGCGGTGGAAATGGTATTTGGAAAACGCCGCGATCCCGCTCAGCACATCAAGGTCGAGATCGTCGTCCAGATGCCGATCGATGTGGTCGAGCACGCGCACCATGCGAGCGCGGTAGCGTTGAGGCGGATCGACCAGGGCGTTCTTCATACGTGTTCCGTAGCGCGGGTCGACCACCGGGCGCTCGACCAATCTTGCTATTCTGCGGGAAACGCGCGCGCGGGCTCGGCAGCGCCGCTTGCCTCACGGGACGGATGTCGGCTGACCGGCAGCGCAGATGACCCCTGCGGGGGTGGACTGTGAATCATTCGGGCGTTGACGGCGCGTGACTGAACCGCGCCACGGGATCCTGGTCGGTCCCCCGCGCGAAGATCACCGTGTCGATCGGATGCATGTCCTGCTGCGCCCAACGGTCCCAGTCGCGGTGGATGAAGTCGGGTTTGCCCCATATCCGTACGGCGGAGTGATATTCCTCGCCTCGGAAGCCAACGAAGTGGAGGGCGGGCGTAATCTCGAACAGCTCTGCCATGACGTTCGTTCGCGCTCCTTCGGCGAGCTCGGTTTCCCGCAGGCGTCGGGAATGGCGGGGCTTGGATTGCAGGCACGTCCGGCCAGCGACTCCACCCGGGCTATAGCAATAGGACGCTTTTTCCGCGTAATCAGCAGAATGATCGAGCAGGCGCACACTGTCGTGGATGCCCTCGCCAAGCTTCTGGAGCTGGTGGGGGCGGCGATAATCCTTGGCGGTGTCGTGCTTGCCTCGGCAAAATTCGCTGTCGACGGCCGTAGGACGAACTGGAGCGACGCGTATCAGCGGTATCGGGCAGGGCTGGGGCGTGGCATTCTCCTGGGGCTCGAGCTCCTCGTCGGGGCGGACATCATTTCGACGATCACTGCGCCGCTCACCTTCGCGAGCGTTGGGCTCCTTGGTGCCATCATCGCGATCCGCACCTTTCTGAGCTTCTCGCTCGAAACCGAGATTGAGGGGTGCTGGCCATGGCGGCGAACGGCGCGTGACGCGGATCGCAACAGGAGCCGCGAGCAGGGGCACGGCTAGCGTCTCGTGGCGAGGGTCCGCGCGCCGCATGGCGAGCGCTGCCGTCCGCAGGCGTCGCTGGCAATATCCGCGATGACCCGATACGGCGGAAGCAAAGATCAGTGGGTGACCGACCCACGCGCCAACGCCAGAAACGTCAACTCGATCGCGGTGTCTTGACCAAAGTAAAAAACATCACGGATCTCGCCAAGCTTGCCGGGGTCAATCCCGCTACGGTCTCGCGGGCCTTGTCGAACAGCACGCTGATCAAAGCCGCGACCAAGGCACGCATCGTCGCCTTGGCGGAGGAGCACGGGTTTCGCGTGAATCAGATGGCGCAGCGCTTGCGCACGCAGAAGACCGGGGTGATCGGCGTCGTCGTCCCCCTCGGCCACGAGCGCCGCCAGCATCTGTCCGATCCGTTCTTCATGGCCATGATCGCGAATTTGGCCGATGCGTTCGAGGAATCAGGGCATGATCTGATGTTGTCACGCGTCATACCCGATGCGGACGACTGGCTGGAGCGGGTCGTCGATTCGGGCATGATCGACGGGGCCTTGTTATTGGGCCAGTCGGATCAATTCAGGGCGATCGAGCGGGTCGCCGCCCGGTATCGTCCGCTCGTGGTCTGGGGGCGGCACTGGCCGGAGCAGGTCCACTGTTCGGTGGGCAGCGACAATGTCGTGGGCGGCCGGATCGCGGGCGATTGCCTGATGGCGACGGGCGCGCGCAAGATCGCGTTCCTGGGGCAGCTCCGGGCGCCGGAAATCGCGCTGCGCTATCAGGGGCTTTGCACGGCGCTGGCGGCGGCGGGGGTGGACGCGCCGCGTCATCTGGCGGTTCCCATGGCATCCGAAGGGATGGAGCAGGAGATCGCTGACCATCTGGACCGGGTCGGAAAGGATATCGACGGGATCTTCGCCGCCACCGACGTGATCGCCATGCAGACGCTGCGGTTGCTCGCCGATCGCGGTTTTGGCGTTCCGGACCAAATCCGCGTGGTCGGCTATGACGATCTGCCGATCGCGATCCAGACCGTCCCGCGGCTGACGACGATCCGGCAGAACATCGAGGAGGGAGCCAAAATCATGGCGGGAGCGCTGCTCGCCCGTCTGGCCGGGGAGGATACCCCATCCGTCCAGATGCAGCCCCTGCTCGTGCGGCGGGACACGGCGTAGCGCGCGATCCGGAAGGCGGCGTCCGCGCGGACCGACGACGCACCGTGGGACGCGTTGCAATCGTTTGATTCGCGCCATATTGCGCTCGGGCCTGGCGACCTGCGACAGCGGGTGCCTGGCGTGGGACATGACCCGCGTGGGGACGCTGCCGCGCGCGAAAGTGAGCAAGCCGATGGGACGACCGATCATGCCGATGACGGCACGGGACCTTGATCCCGATGCGCACGCAGCCGTCGGCAGGCGGAATGCCGCGTGACGCGGGTCCGCAAGGTCGTCATCCTCGGGGGTGGAACCGCCGGCTGGATGACCGCCGCGGCGCTCAGCGCCACCTATGGCCCGTCGCTCGCCATCAGCGTGCTCGAGTCCGACGCGATCGGCACGGTAGGGGTCGGTGAGGCGACGATCCCGACGATCCACTGGTTCAACGAATTGATCGGCCTCGACGAAGCCGCCTTCGTTCGCGAAACCAAGGCGAGCTTCAAGCTCGGGATCGAGTTCGTCGACTGGACTCGTCCCGGGCATCGCTATTTCCATCCGTTCGGACGCTTTGGGGTCGATCTGGGGACGGTGCCGTTTCACCAACGGTGGCTCCGCGCACGAGCCGACGGGCTGGACCGGCCGCTCGCGGCCTATTCGCTGGCGACGCAACTGGCGGAGGCGGGGCGCTTCGCCAAGCCGGTGGGCGATCCGCGCTCGATCCTGTCGACGCTTGGCTACGCCTATCATTTCGATGCGGGGCTGTACGCGCGACACTTGCGGGGATTGGCGGAGGCGCGCGGCGTCACGCGGCACGAAGGAATGCTGACCCGGGTCGAGCGCGATCCCGCGACCGGGTTCGTCAGTGCGCTGGAGACCGACCGGGGCAATACGCTGCGCGGCGATCTGTTCGTCGACTGTTCCGGCTTTCGCGCCCTGCTGATCGGTGGAGAGATGGGCGCGCCATTCGAGGATTGGTCGCACTGGCTGCCGTGCGACCGCGCGGTCGCGGTGCCGTGCGCGCGGATCGCCCAGACGACGCCGTTCACGCGCTCGACGCGGCGGGAAGCCGGGTGGCAGTGGCGCATCCCGCTACAGCACCGCACCGGCAACGGTTATGTCTATTCCAGCGCATTCCTGTCCGACGATGCGGCGATCGCGACGCTCCTTGCCAATCTCGATGGGGAACCGCTTGGCGATCCGCGCCTGCTCCGCTTCACGGCCGGGTTCCGGCGCGAGGCGTGGCGCGGCAACGTCGTTGCGATCGGGCTGTCGTCGGGGTTTCTCGAGCCGCTCGAATCAAC
The DNA here is from genome assembly GCF_022662295.1 of Sphingomonas sp. CARO-RG-8B-R24-01. Lineage (NCBI taxonomy): Bacteria > Pseudomonadati > Pseudomonadota > Alphaproteobacteria > Sphingomonadales > Sphingomonadaceae > Sphingomonas > Sphingomonas sp. CARO-RG-8B-R24-01. The sequence goes on from NZ_JAKNQI010000011.1 coordinate 78,114, forward strand.
CAGCATTCACCTGATCCAGAGCGGCATTGCCAAGCTGATCACGCTCTTCCCCGATGCCGAATGCGATCCCGCGCTGGCGCGGCAGTATAATGCGCTGCTGGGGCGCGACATGGATGGCATCCGGGACTTCCTGATCCTCCATTATCACGCGACGCACGGGCACGACGCGCCGCTGTGGCAGCATACGCGGACCATGGCGGTTCCGGAGACGCTGGTGGAGAAGATGGGGCATTATGCGCGGACCGGTCGGCTGATGCTGGACGCCGAGGAACTGTTCCGCGAGGCCAGTTGGCTTGCCGTGCTCGATGGTCAGGGCGTGCACGCGCACGGCCATGTACCGCTCGCGGATACGCTCGATGGCGCGACCAACCGGCGGCAGCTCGACCAAATCGAAGCGGTCGTCGCGCGCGCCGTGCCGACGCTGCCGATGCACGACGCGGCGATCCGGACGCTCACTGGCGCGGCGACATGAGCGGGCCGCGCGTGGTTGCGCGCCGCGTCGGCAAGGAAGCCGAGCCGGTCGTGATCATCGACAACTTTGCGCCGGATCCGCAAGCCCTTCGCGACTTCGCGGCCGGGCAGCCGTTCGCGCCGGCGGGGCGGCATTACCCGGGGATCAAGGCTGCGCTGCCGCCGGACTATATGCGGTCGCAGGGGCCGCTGATCGGCAAGATCCTGCGGGAGGTATTCGGCGTGCTGGGCAAGGTTTCGGTGCTGGAAGCCGACTTCTCGATCGTGACCGCCGCGTCCGACCAGCTGTCGATCGAACAATGCCTGCCGCATGTCGATGCGCTGGAGCCCGGGAGGCTCGCGCTGGTCCAGTATCTGGTCCCGGAGGGGACCGACGGCACGGCGTTCTACCGGCATCGCGCGACCGGGTTCGAGACGGTCGATGCCGGGCGCAGCACGGCCTATTTCGCCAGTCTGCAGCGGAATCTGGCTGCGGCCGAAGCGGCACCCAGGTCCTATATCGCGGGGGATACCGCGCTATTCGAACAGACGGCGCTGGTTCCCGGTGTTTTCAACCGGGCGCTGCTGTATCGCGGCCGGATGCTCCATTCCGGTGCGATTGCGCGCGATGCCGCGCTGCCGGCCGATCCCGCACGCGGCCGGCTGACGGTCACCGGGTTTTTCGCGGCCGCCTGAAAACGGGCATCGTTCGTCCTGGTCCGCCCCGTGTGATCCGCCGACACCGACCGGGAGCGGAACGGTGGAGCGGGCGTATCGCGGATGCCAAGGCGCGCGCTTACCCCCGCTTCGGCGGCTGGACCGCGAGATAGACCGTGCTCCACAGTTGCGCCGCGTTGGACTCGTCGACGTCCGCCTTGCCCGCGCCGAACGGAACCACGGTGTAACGGCCGTCCCGGTACGCCCAGGACCACAGCTCCGAACTCTGTACCGCGCGGGTTGCGCCGATCGCCTTCCACAAGGTGGTCTGCGCGCCCACGAGCCTTGCGCGCGTTGCCGCGGGAAGGTCGGCGCGCATCAATTGCCGTTCGAGCCCGGCCGCCAGCAAAGCCTGCTGCCACGACCATACCACCGCCCCGTGATACGCTCCGGCGGTAAAGCGCGCCTGCGTCGCTGCATCGGCAAAGGCGGCGTTGGCGACGACGAGCCCCACGTCGGTCATCAGCCCGGCAGGGAAGGGGCGCGTGATCGCACCCACGAAGGTGTCGAGATCCGCCGGCGATGGCTGGCCGAACAACAGCGCGAACCCTTCGTCGGAATTGACGATCGGTACCGGGCTGCCGTCCGCGCGCAGCGACAGCGCATGAAAGACCAGTGATCCCTGCCCGAGTGCCGCAACCGGCGCGGCAGCGGGGACGCCGAGCGTCGTGGCATAGCGCCGGACCTGCGCCGCCGCGGTCGCCGCGGGAATCGAGACCTCGAACAGCCCGGGTGCCTTTGCCCGCCACGTCTGCGCCATTGCACTGGCCTGCGCGAACAGCGTCCGATCTGCGGGGGTCACATAGGCGTCGAGCAGGCCGGCGCGCTGCAGCCGATCCGCCGCCTCGAGCGCGGCCGGAACCAGCGTCGCATTGACGTCATAGGCATAGATGCCGCCGCCCAGCCCGTCATTGCTGTCCCGCCATTCGCCGGTCATGCGGCCGGGCTTGATCGCGACCAGATTGCGCCAGGCCGGCGCTGCGGCGAACGCCCGGCCTTGCGCGAGCACGAAGCGCAGGTTGCGGACCAGCGCCCTGCCGACCGGCTCGGTCTTGCCCGGCTGGCCCTCGCTTGCGAGGGGGGCGGCAAGATAGGCGCGTGCGCGTGCCTGGCCAGGGCCGAGCAGATAGTCCGCCGTGATCGGCCCGAGCATGTAATCGTCATCGACCATGCCATAATCGAGATCGGCGGAGGCACCGGCGCGGCCGGCCTTGCGGTTCTCGAGCACGGCGAACTCGCCGATCCCCTCCTCATGCGCGACCTCGCCACCCGGCGACAGCCGCGCGATGACCGCGTTGAGCCCTGCTTCGATCGATCCCGTCTGGAGCGCGGGCATCAGCAGCCGCACCGACATCAGCGTATCACGTCCGAAATACGTGTCGAAACGCCACGACCCGGCCAGAAACTTCTCGCGGTAGCTGAGGAAGGCGAGCGCATTGCGCGCAGCGGCGTCCTTCGCTGCCGTATCGTTGAGCAATTGCGCGAGCGGGATCGGCGTGAGCGGGGTTTCACCGGTCAGCGCGGTAATCTCGATCCGGATCCGGCCGTCCGCGCCGGCAACGATCGCGCCTTGCTCGATCCGTCCGCCGAGAACGCGCACCGCAAGCGCATAGCCCGGCGCGCCGTCGAGCCGCTGGCGACGATAGGTCAGGGTATTGCCGCTGATCTCGGGCGCTGTCGCAAGCTCCGCCGGGAAATGCCCGACCGCCTGATAGTCCCGCAGAAAGCGGATGTTCGACAACACCGCCTGCCTGGGCACCAGGCGCGCCGCGTCGATGCTGGCGACCGCAAGGATCCCGTGCATCGCGCCACGAGTCAGCGGCACGGGCGCAGTATCGAGCTGCCAGGTCGCTGCCTTCCGCGTCGGTTCGAACCACAGGCCCACGCCGCTGTTCCCGGCCGGGAACGCCACCAGGATCCGCGGATCCGTGCCGTCGCGTAGGAGCAGATGCGCGGCAACGGCCTTGTCGCGGACGAACGCGTTGAGGTTCTTCCCCTCGACGACCTGATAGGCAAGCTCGGGGCGGGGGGCCTGTTGCGCGACGCTCCCGCTGGCCAGCGTAAGGAGCGCAGCGGTCGACAGCTGCAGGATCTTGTTCATTTCGCCATTCCCTCAGCAAACGGGCGGGTGACGCGTTGCCACGTCCCCGCCCGCCGGTCTTGCCGTATCGTTCAGAACTTCATCGTGATCGTGCCGCCGTAGGTCGTCCCGACGATCCCGCGGGCGTAGAAATAGCCGTCGTTGATCGCCTGCGTCTGGCCCTGGCGCGGGTTGCCTTCGGTCAGGCCGATGACGTTGAAGATGTTGTCCGCGTTGAAGCTCGCCTGGAGCTGCTTGGTCAGGTTGAAGGTGATCCCGGCGCTGGTCACGCCATAGCTCGGCAGCGCGACCCCATTGCCCGCGTCCGCGAAGATCCGGCCGATGTACTTATAGCGGCCGTACACTTCGCCAAGACCGTGCGGCAGCTTGATCGACGGCGTGATCGTGAACAGCTTGGCCGGGGTGCGTTCCGGACGATTGCCGGTAAAGCCCGACTGGTTGGCGCCGTTGATCTGCAGGTTGACCAGTTTGGGTTCCTGCACCACGCCCTGCAGATCGAGCGAGAACCAGGCGATCGGACGGATGCTCGCATCCAGCTCGATGCCGCGGGTCTTGAGATCGGCGTTGATGTTGCTCTGCACCGCCGGGTTCAGCGGATCGGCGAAGTTGTAGTTCTGGTTCTTGAAGTTGGTGCGGAACACCGTGGCCGACCCGCTGAACAGACGGCCGTAATTGTAGCGGACGCCTGCCTCGTAGAGCTCGATCGTCGTGATCGGATCGGTGGTATTGGTCTGGAACCCCTTGGCGTAGCGCGCATACAGCGCGAAGCGCGGCGTGATCAGATAGTTGGCGCCGACCGTATAGGCGGCCTTGGCGCGCGTGCGGTGGAGCGTCGTATAGGTGCCGTCGAAGGTCGATCCGACCGTGCGCACCACGCCGACGACGCCCGGCTGGACCGCCTGGTTGACCAGCGCCGCATTGCCGTCGATCGCGGTCGCGTCGTCATTCTCCCAGCGGATGCCGCCGTCGATGTGCAGATCGCCGAACGAGAGTTCGTCGTTCGCGTAGAGCGAAACCGCCGAATTTTTGCGGACGCGGATGCCAGCGCCCCAGTCGCCATAGGAGACCAGGCCGTTGTCGCTCAGCGTGCCGACCACCGCATTGGCCGCGTTGAGCGCGACGATGTCGTAGATGTCGCTGTTGGTCTTGACGTCGTTGACGACGCTCGCGGTCGCGGACTGGTCCTGCGAAGTCTTGACGTTGTAGTACATCACGCCGACCGTGAGCGAGTTCTTGAAATTGCCGTGGTCGACGTCCCAGCGGCCACCGACGTTGAGCCCGAAATCGCGTCCGTCGATAGAATCGTGGTTGAGCGTCGTACGCTGCAGGAAGCCGTTGCCGTTGAGCGCGTTGAGCGTCGCGGCCTGATCCGATCCGATCAGCACGCCGGTGCGCAGGTCCTTGATCCCGAAGTGGGTCGCGGTCGGGAAGGCGGCCTGTCCGGCGGTCAGCAGGTCGTTGATCGGCGAGGAGGCGCCTGGCGTCAGATAGGAGAGCGCGCTGGCGAGGCCTGCGTTACCCGTCCCGGACCCGGGGAACAGGCCGTTGAAGTCATACGAATACTTCAGATAGCGCGTGTGCAGGAACAGGTTGATCGAATCGCTCGCCGGCTTTTCGATGTCGAACCGGACCTGCGCGGTCTTGGCGACGATCCCCTGGTCGTAGCGGAACGGGCGGAAACCGCTGGCGTGCGCATTGGTCGACACCGGTACCGCGATGTTGGTGAAGGCGTCCCCGCCGACATTGCCGAACTGTGTGTCGAGGCTGGGGATGCCGGCGGGCTTGCCGTTGGTGAAGCGATAGGGCTGGTCGGCATAATAGGCGTTCTTGACCTCGCCACCCTTGGCCGAGAGGCTCATGTAGCCGCCACCGTCGAACTTGTATTCCAGCGTGCCCTTGATCCGCCAGCCCGGATAATCGAACGGATTGTCGCGGACGCCGGGGCTCGACTGGACATAGCCGCCCACGTTGAACGCGAGCTTGTCGCTGATCGGCTGCGAGTAATAGAAATCGCCGCGCTTGAGGCCGTAATTATAGGCGGTGACGCGCGCCATGCCCTCGGCATGGTCGAAATTGGGGCGCTTGGAGACGAAGTTGATCGTCGCGCCGGCGCCATTGACGGTAAGCACGCCCGACGACCCGCCCTTGACCGCCTCGAGCCGGTCGATCGTCAGATCCTGATCGAAGAAGAAGTCGGCGCCGCCGCCGCTGTAGAGGATCGGCAGGCCGTCTTCCTCAAGCTGGACGAAGCGTTGCCCGCCGCCCTGCAGGCCGCGGACGGAATAGTTGTTCGAGACCGAACCCGCCGTGCTCTCGACGAAGATGCCCGGGACGAGCTCGAGCATGTCGGCGGTCGAGCGCGGCGCCTTGCGGTCGATGTCCGCGCGCGAGGCGAGCGTGATGTCGGCGGATGCGGTGATCAGCGGGCGGTTCCGGCTCGTCTGGCCGGTCACGACGATATCCTGATTGTCCGCGGGGGCAGCTTGTGCCGCGTCCTGGACTGGAGCGGCGTCCTGCGGTGTTGCCGTTTGCGCAAGCGCCGGAACGGCGATCGTTGCGCTGCCTGCGAACAGGAGGCTGCGGATGGTACGACGGTTACGCAACGGGAATCCCCTCAAACGATCGGCCTTCTTGTGAAGCCGGTGTAACGATGATGGCGCGCAAATCTCAAAACCGGCAATCGTTTGCAACTTGCGCTTCCGTAATCTTTACCATTTGTGCAGGAGGGTGACATTTGCGTCACACCCAAGCGGGTTGCGCGGCGTCTTTCACAAGGAGGGCGTTTCGGCGCGCCGGGTCGCCCGCGGGTTGCGCTACCGGAATGCAGGCCTGCGGTACGGATCTCTCGCCAGCCGTTTTGCGAGCGTCACGCGGCCGGATGGGCGTCCGTTTGTGCGCTACCGGAGGTTCGGACGATCTTGAGGAAATGCTCCCCCGACAGCGACGGCGTGTCCGCATGGACCAGCCACATCGCCGACGTCGCGCGATCGTCGAGGAGCGGGACGTATACCAGGCCGGCCGATTGCAGCGCGGAAAGCGATTCCGCGACGATGGTGATCCCGACCCCGGCCGCGACGAGCCCGAGCAGGGTCGACACTTCCCGCACGCTTTGCGCTACCAGCGGTTCGACCCCGGCATTGCGCATCAGTGCGAAGAGCGCCTCGGTAAAACCCCCGCTGCGGTCGCTGGCGTAGACCACCAAGGAATGATCGCTCAAGTCGGACAGGCGCAACCCCGCACGGTTGGACAGCGGATGGTCGGGCCGCATCGCGACGACCAGCCGTTCGCTGAGGATCAAAGTAGCGGTAAGGCCCTGCGCCAGAACCGGGCGGGCTGCGCTGCGCAGGAACCCGAGGTCGAGCAGCCCGTCGACAAGCGCTTCGATCTGCGCGGGACCCGCGACTTCGGTCAGCGATAGCTGTACGTCGGGATAGTGCTGCCGGAACGCGTGGATCGCCGCCGCGACCTGTGGAATGAACGGCGCGGACGCATTGAAGCCGATCCGCAGGTCGCCAAGCTCCCCCTGCGCGGCGCGGCGCGCGATCAGCACCGCGCGATCGGCTTCCTCCAGCGTACGCCGCGCCGCTTCGAGAAACAGCGCCCCGGCGGGGGTCAGCGCGACTCGTCGGCTGGTGCGTTCGAGCAGCAGCACCCCCAATTCCTCCTCGAGCAGGCGGATCTGCTGGCTGAGCGGTGGTTGCGAAATACCGAGATGCGCGGCCGCCCGGGCAAAGTGAAGGTCGGTGGCGACCTGAACGAAGTACCGAAGGTGGCGCAATTCCATCAATAGCTTTTACGTCTCAATCATGTGGGAAACAATATTAGACACACCAGCAACATTGGCCGAATGGTGCAGTGCCGCATCGGTCCCGGTGATGGTCAACGCATAGCTCAGGTGTCCTCCCCAGGCATGAACGATCGTTCCAAGCACGGGCCCGCCCAGGCCCCGACCCTTCGCAGAAGCGCCGCATGATCGGGATCGTCCGCGTCGCGTTGATGCGTCCGTTGACGTTCATCGTCATGGCGATCCTGATCGCGATCGTCGGCGTGCTCGCCGCGATCCGGACGCCGGTCGACATCTTCCCCGACATTCGCGTGCCGGTGATCGCGACCGCGTGGCAGTATAGCGGGCTTTCGCCCGACGAGATGTCGGGCCGGATCATCACCCCGTTCGAACGCGTGCTGACGACGACGGTCAACGACATCGACCATATCGAAAGCCAGTCGCTTCCCGGCATCGGCGTCGTGAAGATTTATTTCCAGCCGGGCGCCGACGTCCGCACCGCGACCGCGCAGGTCACCTCTGTCTCGCAAACAGTGCTCAAGCAGCTTCCGCCTGGCGTCACGCCACCGCTGGTGCTCAACTACAGCGCGTCCACCGTGCCGATCGTCCAGCTCGCTCTGTCGGGAACGGGGCTGTCCGAGGGCAAGATGTTCGATCTCGCGGTCAACCAGGTCCGCCCCGGGCTGGTGACCGTGCCCGGCGCGGCGATCCCCTATCCGTCGGGTGGCAAGACGCGGCAGATCCAGATCGATCTCGACCCGGAGGCGCTCCAGTCGAAGGGACTGTCGGCGCAGGACGTCGGCAATGCGATCGCCGCGCAGAACCAGATCAACCCCGCGGGTTTCGCCAAGATCGGTGGGTTCCAGTATAGCGTCCGGCTCAACAACGCGCCGGGATCGATCGAGGAACTCAACAGCATCCCGGTCAAGGTCGCCAATGGCGCGACCATCTACATGCGCGACGTGGCGCATGTCCGCGACGGTTCCGCACCGCAGACCAACGTCGTCCATGTCGACGGATCGCGCTCGGTGATCATGACCGTGCTCAAGAACGGTGCGACCTCGACGCTCGCGATCGTGCAGGGGATCAAGGACGCGCTGCCCAGGATTCAGGAGACGCTGCCGGCGGCGCTCAAGATCGTGCCGATCGGCGACCAGTCGCTGTTCGTGAAGGCGGCGGTCGAGGGTGTGGTCAAGGAAGGCGCGATCGCGGCGGCGCTGACCTCGCTCATGATCCTGCTGTTCCTCGGCTCGTGGCGCTCGACCGTGATCATCGCGATCTCGATTCCGCTCGCGATCCTCGCGGCGATCATCGGGCTGGCGGTGACGGGCAACACGCTGAACACCATGACGCTCGGCGGGCTCAGCCTCGCGGTCGGCATCCTGGTCGACGACGCGACGGTTACGATCGAGAACATCAACTGGCACCTCGAACAAGGCAAGCCGGTGATGCAGGCGATCCTCGACGGCGCGGCGCAGATCGTGACGCCCGCGTTCGTCTCGCTGCTGTGCATCTGCATCGTGTTCGTGCCGATGTTTTTCCTGCCCGGCGTCGCGGGGTTCCTGTTCGTGCCGCTCGCGCTCGCGGTGGTGTTCGCGATGATCGCGTCGTTCATCCTGTCGCGCACGCTCGTGCCGACGATGGCGATGTATCTGCTCAAACCGCACGCCCCGGGGCATGAGCATGAGGCGGGAACGCCCGGATCGCGCAACCCGCTGGTCCGCTTCCAGCGCGGGTTCGAGCATCGCTTCGAACGCTTCCGCCTGAGCTACGGGGGGATGCTCGAGCGGGTACTGGCGACGCCAAAGCCGTTCGTGATCGGCTTCCTCGCGGTCGTGCTGCTGTCGTTCCTGCTGACGCCGTTCCTCGGGCAGAACTTCTTCCCCGCGGTCGATGCGGGGCAGATGGCGCTGCACGTGCGCGCGCCGGTCGGCTCGCGGATCGAGCAGACCTCCGCGCAGTTCGACCTGATCGAGCGACGGATCCGCCAGATCGTCCCGGCGAACGAGCTCGTCTCGGTGGTCGACAACATCGGGCTGCCGGTCAGCTCGATCAACACGACCTACAACAATTCGGGCACGGTCGGGCCGCAGGATGGCGACATATTGATCCAGCTGTCGAAGGACCACGCGCCGACCGCCGAGTACGTCCGCCAGCTGCGCGAGCGGCTGCCGCGCGATTTCCCGGGCTCGACCTTCTCGTTCCTGCCCGCCGACATCACCAGCCAGATCCTCAACTTCGGTGCACCGGCCCCGATCGACATCCAGATCTCGGGCAAGGATGCCAAGGCGAACCAGGCCTATGCGCGGATGATCCTGCGGCGGATCGCCGCGATCCCGGGCGTGGCGGACGGGCGGATCCAGCAATCCGCGCGCTATCCCCAGCTCAACGTCAACGTCGATCGCAGCCGGATCGGGCAATACGGCCTGACCGAGCGCGACGTCACCACCAGTGTCGCAAGCTCGCTCGCGGGGACATCGCAGACCGCGCCGGTGTTCTTCCTCAGCCCCGAGAATGGCGTCTCCTATCCGGTCGTCGCGCAGGCGCCCGAATATCGCGTCGGGTCGATGGACGACCTTGCGAGCATCCCGGTGACGGGCGCGGACGGGACGTCGCAAGTGCTTGGCGGGATCGGCACGATCGTCCGGTCGAACGGCGCGGCGGTGGTCTCGCATTACAACATCGCGCCGGTGACGGACATTTACGCGACCCCGGCGGGGCGGGATCTCGGCGCGGTCGCGGGCGACATCAAGGCGGTGCTCGCGGAGCTGAAGGACAAGGCCCCCAAGGGCGCGACCGTCACGCTGCGCGGGCAATATGCGACGATGAACGGGGCGTTCTCGGGCCTGGGCTTCGGGCTGCTCGGCGCGATCGTGCTGATCTATTTGCTGATCGTCGTCAATTTTCAGAGCTGGCTCGATCCGTTCGTGATCATCACCGCGCTGCCGGGAGCACTTGCCGGGATCGTGTGGATGCTGTTCGCGACGGGGACGACGCTGTCGGTCCCGGCGTTGACCGGCGCGATCATGTGCATGGGCGTCGCGACCGCCAACGCGATCCTGGTCGTCAGCTTCGCGCGCGAGCGGCTGGCCGAACTGGGCGACGCGACCGCGGCTGCGCTGGAGGCGGGGATGACGCGCTTCCGCCCGGTGCTGATGACCGCGCTCGCGATGATCATCGGCATGTTGCCGATGGCGCTCGGGCTGGGCGAGGGCGGCGAGCAGAACGCGCCGCTCGGCCGCGCGGTGATCGGTGGGTTGCTGGTCGCGACGTTCGCGACACTGTTGTTCGTGCCGGTGGTGTTCAGCCTGGTTCACCGGCGCAGGGCGGACGTTGCGACGTCGCCGACCCCCGAATTGGAGAAAGTGCATGTCTGAGCGCGGCCAGGGCGGATCGCTGAAAACGGTCGGGATCGTCGCGGTGGTGGTGGCGGTCGGCGTCGTCGGCTTCGGCATCGCCAACCGTTCGCATTCCGAGCAGAAGCTCGCGGGGTGGACCAAGGCGCAGGCGACGCCGACCGTTACGGTGATCCACCCCAAGGCGGCGGGGAGCGCCGCCGCGCTGACGCTGCCCGCGAACCTCCAGGCGCTCAACAGCGCGCCGATCTTCGCGCGGACCAGCGGCTATGTCCGCAAATGGTATGTCGACATCGGCGACAGCGTGCGCGCGGGCCAGACGCTCGCGGTGCTCGACGCGCCCGAGGTCGACCAGCAGCTTGCGGCGGCGCAGGCGGATCTCGAGACGGCCAAGGCGAACCAGATGCTCGCTGCCTCGACCGCGACGCGCTGGCGCAACATGCTGAGCAAGGATGCGGTTTCCAAGCAGGAGACCGACGAGAAGATCGGCGACCTTGCCGCCAAGACCGCGGTGGCGAATGCCGCGCGCGCCAATGTCGCGCGGTATCGCTTCACGCAGGGGTTCACCCGGCTGATCGCGCCCTTCTCCGGCGTCGTGACGACGCGCTCGACTGATATCGGCGCGCTGGTGACGGCAGGGACGGCGGCGTCGACCCCGTTGTTCACCGTCGCCGACGTCAGCCGGATGCGCGCCTATGTCCGTGTGCCGCAATCCTATTCGGCGCAGGTCCACCCTGGGCTGCACGTCGGGCTGACGCTCCCTGAATATGCCGGGCGCAAGTTCGATGCGGTGCTGACGCGGACCGCGGGTGCTGTCGACCAGCGCTCTGGCACGGTGCTCGTCGAACTGCAGGCTGCCAATGGCGACCGCGCGCTCAAGCCCGGCGCCTATGCGCAGGCGAGCTTCCCGGTCGCCGGCGCGACCGGTGCGATGACGCTGCCGGCCAGCGCGCTGCTGACGGGCGAGCACGGGACGCAGGTCGCCCTGGTCGGCACGGACGGCAAGGCGCATCTCAAGACGATCGTGATCGGCGAGGATCGCGGCGAGACGGTCGAAATCCGTTCGGGCCTGACTCCGCAGGATCGCGTGATCGACAATCCGCCCGACGCGCTGGCGGATGGCGATGCGGTTACGGTCGGGCGCGGCGGGGCGGGGGCTGCCAATGCCGCGCGCTAAGACCTGGCTGCGGCGGATTGCGACGGTCCAGGCGTTACTGGCGACTGCGGCCTGTTCGGTCGGGCCGGCCTATGTCCGTCCGTCGGTCGCTGCGCCCGCGGCCTTCAAGGAAGCCGCCACCCCCGGCTGGCAGACCGCCGGAATAGCGGTGCCACCGGCCGGGCGCTGGTGGGAGGCGTTCGGCGATGCCGAATTGAGCACGCTCGAAAGCCGGATCGAGGCCGCCAACGCCAATCTCGCCGCAGCGGTCGCGCGCTATGACGAGGCGCAGGGCTTGTTGCGGCAGGCGCGGGCCGACCGCTTCCCGCAAATCAGCGCCGGTGCGGATGTCGCGCGCCAGCGCGTCTCGGCCGGTCGGCCGCTGTCGCCCGGCTATGCCGCGACCTATTCGGCGGTCACGATCGGTCCGTCGGTCGAATATGAGGTCGACCTGTTCGGCCGCGTCCGCAATTCGATCCGGGCGGGGCAGGCGAATGCCGCCGCCAGCGCCGCCGATCTCGCCGGAGTCCGCCTCGGGCTGCAGGCGCAACTGGCGAGCGTCTACTTCGACATGCGCGGGCTCGATGCGCGGATCGTGCTGCTGCGCCAGACGGTGGACGCCTATCAGCGCGCCTTTACGCTGACCGATACGCGCCATGCCGGCGGGATCGCGTCGGGGATCGACGTCAGCCGGTCGCAGAATCTGTTGTCGAGCGCGCGCGCCGAATTGCAGGCGGTGTCGATCGACCGCCAGCGCGACGAACATGCGATCGCCGTGCTGGTCGGCGAGGCACCCGCCGCGCTGGCGATTGCCGTTGTCGAACGGCAGACCGCACCGCCGGTTCTTCTGGCGGGGCTGCCATCGGGACTGCTCGAACGTCGACCGGATATTCTCGCGGCGGAGCGTCGCGTTGCGGCAGCGAATGCGCGGATCGGTGTCGCGCGGGCGGCCTTGTTCCCGAGCATCACGCTCGGTGCATCGGGCGGGTTCGAGGCGGCAAGCGGTGCATTGCTGAGTGCAGCGAACGGGTTCTGGGCGCTCGGTCCCTTGTCGACGGCGCTATCGCTGCTGGATGGCGGCCGCCGCCGCGGCGGGGTCCAGGTCGCCCGCGCGCAATTCGACGAAGCCGCCGCCAACTATCGGCAGACCGTGCTGGTCGCGTTCCGCGAGGTCGAGGATGACCTCGTCAGCCAGCGGTTACTGGCAGCGCAGGAGCGTGATCAAGGCGTCGCGGCGGCCGCTGCGGAACATACTCGAGAGCTTGCGCTGATCCGGTATCGCGATGGTGCCGCGGATTATCTGGAAGTCGTGACGGCCCAGACCGCCGCGCTCGATGCCGAACGCGCGCTGCTCGATGTGCGGAACCGGCAGCTGCAGACGGCGACCGATCTGGTCCGCGCGCTGGGCGGGACGTGGCAGCCCTGAGCTTCCCGTCGGGCGCTCGCACATTCACTTCAGCACGGGATAACCCGCCGCGATCGCGTCGTCCTCCAGCGTACGAACCACGGCGAACCGCTCGACCCCGGCGGGAAGCACGTCCTTCAGAAACAGCGCGTCCCGCGCGCCCGCTAGCGTGGGATCGGCGATCATATCGGCAAGGGCGATGCGCAGCGCGGCGACCGTCTCGATCGGCGTGGAGCGCGCGGTCACGAACGGGAGCGCGGGCGATGCGGCGGTTCGCGCCACGATCCGGAGACCGTCGACCGCCGCCGGCTCGAACCGGCACAAGGCGGCATAGCTCACGGCATCGATCGCCGCGATGTCGGCGATGCGGTCACGCACCGCGGCGACGCTCGCGCGATGTGAACCGGTTTCCACGACGCCGGCGAAGAACCGTCCGTCACGGGCGAGCCGCGCGATCGCCGCACGGAACAGGTTATGCCCGCTGTTGGACGTCCGCGCGTTGATCGCCGCGCGTCGGGCACGATACGCCGCAAGTCCCGCCGGCGCGTCCTCGCGCCGGCCGATCAGGTAGCTCAAATGGGTGCCGATGCCGCAATCCGGTAAGTCGTAGACGGGGATTCCGACGGCGCGGAGCGCCAGCCTGGGATCGGTCACCAGAGGATAGCCGCAGGCCTGCGCGAGCAACAGGCGCGGGTCGCGCCAGATCGCCTCGACGGAGCGTGCTCGGTCGAGCTGTCGAGGCGCGGCGATCCCGCGTGCGACGAGGCGATGGGCGAGCGCGCTCCAGAGCCGGTCGTTGGCCGCATGCTGGGCGGGATGGTCGTACATGCCGAGCGATGCGACAGGTGTGCTCACGGATGGGGACTCCTGTCGCCGGGGTAGAGCAGGGCATCGTGCCGCCGGACGGCGAACCGCCGGAAGACCGCGCCATACCCGCGATATATTGCGCCGTCGTCGGGTGCGAGCCGGGCACGATGCCGGGCGTGATAGGCGGGCAACCGATACCAGGCGAGCTCCGGTCGATCGTGGTGCGCGGCGTGCAGATTGTTGTTGAGATACAACAACCCAAGCACGCCCCCGCGTTCGACCGTGGCCGCCCGGCCCGGTGCCCGCAGATCGGCGCGATGTTCGACGAAGGATCGCAGCAGGGTCAATGCCATACCGGGATAGACGAACAGCAGGCAATATCGTCCCATGCCGACCCCGGTCCACGAGAGCCATGCGACTAGGATCGCCACCCCGGCGGCGTGCGGCAACCAGTCGCGCGCGACAGCCAGGGGGGTCTTGCGCGCCCGCTGCGCTTCCTCGAGGATCAGGCGCGCAATGGCGATCGGCGGGCCGAACACCAACCGTCCCAGCAACGGCGCCTGCATCCGCGCGGCCACGGCCGCGAGCCCCGAATGCCGTGTGACGTACCGCGATTCGGGATCGTGGTCCGGGTCGGTGATCGAAACGCTGCGATGATGCGCGACGTGGCTCCTGCGATAGAGACTATAAGGCAGCCACAAGGCGAGTGGTGGAAACCCGATCGCGCCGTTGATCGCGGCGACGCGGGTCGGATGCCCGTGGATCGTCTCATGTTGCAGGGATCCATGCCAGGCGATCAGCCACGCGCCGATGGCAGCAAGAGCCGCATCCGGGATCACCGCATGCCACCATGTCGCGGCCAGCCACGCGGCATAGAGCGTCACCGCAACCAGCAGGGTCGGCCATTCGATTGCCATACGCTGCCGCCGAATTGCGGGAAGCCGGCGCGTTGCAATCCTGGGGAGGAATGCGGCGTGGGGGGAATGCTGTGGCGACATTGGCAATCTCCGACGGATACGCCATAGTCTATCTATTCAATGGGAATTGAACCCGGCTAAATCTATCCACCGGATAAGCTGCGCTATTTGCCGGACCTTGGGAGGGAACGGCGGAACTGACGACACGGTTGGGACGTCCGGGCAGGGTGCGGCAAGACATGGGGACGGCGATGGACGGACGACAAGAAACGCAGCTGGCCGAATGTCCCCACCTTGGGACCGTGACGTGATCGAGCATGTCGCAATCGTCGGGGGCGGGTTCTCGGGCTCGCTCGCCGCGATCAACTTGGTTCGCCACGACGGCCCGCGCGCGACGTTGATCGATCGTCAGGCCGATGCCGGGACGGGGCTCGCTTACGGCGCTGCCGACCCGGCCCATCTGCTCAATGTCCGCGCGTCGAACATGAGTGCCTTTCCCGACGATCCGGGACATTTCGTCCGGTGGCTCGAGGAACAGGGATATGCCGCGGTCGCGCAGACCTTCGTGCCGCGGCTCGTGTATGGCGATTATCTGAAGGCCGTGCTCGCCGGCGTGGCCACGCAAAACCCGGATCGTCTGCGGATCGTGCGCGGGGAGGTTGTCGACGTCGTCGACTCGGCCGGCGTGCAGGTCGTGCTCGCGGACGGAACTCGCCTTGCCGCCGATGCCGCCATTCTTGCGGTCGGCAACCTGCCCCCGCACGCACCGGCCGGGCTCGACCTCGATGCGATCGCGCCGTCTCGCTACGCCGGGGATTGCTGGGCGGCGTCGGCTACCGAAGGATTGGGCCGCGACGATACCGTGCTGGTGCTCGGTACGGGGCTGACGATGGTGGATGTCGCCCTGCTGCTCGACGCCAAGGGGTTTGCAGGCCGGATCGTCGCCCTGTCCCGGCGCGGGTTGTTGCCACACGCGCATACCGCGCCCGGGGCACCGTGGGTCGCGATCAAGGATCGTCCCGGGACGCGCCTGTCTCAGCTCGTCCGGACGTTGCGCATGCGCAGCACGGTGATCGGCTGGCGCAGCGCGGTCGATGAGTTACGGCCGTTCACGCAGCACATGTGGCACGCCGCGTCGGCCGCGGAACGCGCGCGGTTCATTCGCCATGCACGACCCTGGTGGGACATCCATCGGCACCGCCTGGCGCCCCCCGTGGCCGACCGGATCGCCGCGCTTCGGTCGACCGGTCGCCTTGCGCTCGTCGCGGGCAAGATCGAGCGCGTCGCGATGGGAGCGACCGGCGTGGACGTCACGTGGCGGCCGCGGGGAAGCGCCGCGTCGCAGCCGCTGAACGTGCAGTGGATCATCAACTGCACCGGGCCACAGGGCGACTTGCGCCGAACGGGCGAGCCCGTACTTCGCCAACTGACCACGCGCGGCGCGATCCGTCCGGATGCGGCCCAGCTCGGGATCGACGTGGACGAGCAGATGCGCGTGATCGGACGCGATGGCCGACCGAACGACCGCCTGTTCGCCTTGGGCCCGATGACCCGCGGCGCGTTCTGGGAAATCGTCGCGGTTCCCGATATCCGGACGCAGGCCTGGACGCTGGCCCGACGACTGTCCAATGCGCATTGGGTCGCGGAAGGATTATGACGTGACGAGCCAGCTCGTCATAGAATTGCTTGGTTTGCCGCAAGCAGGTGTTTGCCGACGCCAGAACGTGCAGACGGCATTGGCATCACTACCGTGCGCCCCGGTACAGGAGACCCCGTGACAGATCTTGCTTTGCTCTACGAACACCCGGTCTGGTTTGCGCCGCTATTCGACGCACTCGATCGGCGCGGGATCGATTACGTCGCCGTGCGTCCCGACGGGCATTTCGATCCTGCCGACGGTACGCCACCGGCGCGCGTCGTGTTCAACCGGATCGCGATGTCGAGCTTCCTGCGCAGCGACGAACATCCGATCTTTCACAGTATCGCACTGCTTGATCACTGGCAGCGCGGGGGTGCGCGAATCGTCAACGGTCCCGACGTGCTGGCGGTCGATTCCTCCAAGGCGCGGCAATTGTCGCTGATCGCAGGCCTCGGACTCGCCATTCCGGAGACTCGCGTCGTCCACCGCGCGGCGGACGTGCCGGCGGCCGCCGCGACGCTCGCCTTCCCGCTCGTGGTCAAGGCGAACATCGGCGGATCTGGCGCGGGAATCGTTCGCTACGACTCGATCGACGAACTGCGGGCCGCGGTTGCCGACCGGACATTGCCGACGAGTGTCGACGGCGTGCTGCTGGTGCAGGATTATGTGCCCGCGCGGAACGGCACGGTCACGCGGATCGAGACGCTCGACCGGGCCTTCCTCTATGCGCTCGACATTGCCGGCGGCGGGACGTTCGATCTGTGTCCGGCCGATGCATGCCAGGTGCCCGGCGCCCCGATCCCGATGGTGGCGGCCGATCCCGGACCGCATTTGCGCCAGGCGGCCGAGGCGATCGCCCAGGCGGCCGGGCTCGACGTCGGGGGTATCGAGGTGATGATCGACGATCGGGACGGCGTGCCGCGCTTTTACGATATCAACGCGCTGTCCAATTTCGTGGCAAAGCCGCTCGACGTACTCGGCTGGGATCCGCACGAACGGCTGGTCGATTATCTCGAGACCGTGATCAAGGAAGCGCGCTGATGCGATTTGGCTATTGGACACCGGTGTTCGGGGGCTGGCTGCGCAACGTCGCTGACGAAGGCATGGAGGCAAGCTGGGACTATACCCGGCGCCTGACCCAGCGCGCGGAACGGATCGGCTATGATCTGACCCTGATCGCCGAACTCAACCTCAATGACATCAAAGGCGTGGAACAGCCCGCGCTCGACGCCTGGTCCACCGCGGCGGCGCTGGCCGCGGTGACCGAGTCGATCGAGCTGATGGTTGCCGTCCGCCCGAACTTTCACCATCCAGCCCTGTTCGCCAAGGCGGCCGCCAATATCGATCGGATCGCGGGCGGCCGATTGGCCCTCAATGTCGTCTCGTCCTGGTGGGCCGACGAGGCCAGGCAATACGGCCTGCAGTTCGACGAACACGACGATCGCTACGCCCGCACCGCCGAATGGCTGACCGTCGTCGACGGACTGTGGAACGAGGAGCGGTTCAGCTTCGCGGGACGCTATTATCGGACCGAGGATGCGATCTGCGCCCCAAAGCCCGCCAAGCGTCCGACGGTATATGCAGGCGGTGAAAGCGAAAAGGCCAAGGCCATGATCGCGGCGCAATGCGACGCCTATGTCATGCACGGGGACCCGGTGGCGGCAATCGCCCCGAAGATCGCGGACATGGCCGCGCGCCGCGCGGCTGCCGGCGGCGCCCCGATGCACTATGGCATGGCGGCCTATGCCATCGTGCGCGATAGCGAGGCCGAGGCGCAGCGGGAACTCGAACGGATCACCACCGTCACCGATCTGCCCGCGGGATATGCCAATTTCGACCAATGGCTGTCGGGCACGCAATTGGAACGCGATCTCAAGATTCAGGAATATTCGGTCTCCAACCGCGGCCTGCGCCCCAATCTGGTGGGCACGCCCGAACAGATCCGGCAGCGTATCGCGGATTACGAGGGGGTCGGGCTCGACCTGCTGCTGCTGCAGATGAGCCCGCAGGCGGAAGAGATGGAACGCTTCGCCGCGCAGGTGATCACCCCGCGGTGATCGCGCTCGTCGACATCCACAAACGGTTCGAGGGAAACGGCACGGCTGCGCTCGACGGCGTGACGCTGTCGGTCACGCGAGGCGAGGTGTTCGGCGTGATCGGACCGTCCGGCGCAGGCAAGTCGACGCTGATCCGGCTGATCAATGCGCTGGAACGGCCGAGTTCTGGGCACGTCGAGATCGAGGGGATCGATATCGGTACGCTACCCGCCGCCGGGCTGCGGACGTTGCGGCGCCGGATCGGCATGATCTTCCAGAATTTCGGATTGCTGTCGTCGCGGACCGTGGCGGACAATGTCGCCTTCCCGCTGAAGCTGGCCGGCGTTCCTGCGACCGAACGTGCGGTGCGGGTGGCCGCGTTGCTCGATCGCGTGGGGCTGGCCGAGCATGCGGCGAAATATCCTGCCCAGCTCTCGGGCGGCCAGAAGCAACGTGTCGGGATCGCCCGCGCGCTCGCCACGGGACCGGACGTCCTGCTGTGCGACGAGGCGACCAGCGCCCTCGATCCGGAATCGACTCGCAGCGTGCTGGCCTTGTTGCGCGAACTGAACCAGGATCTGGGACTGACGATCGTGCTGATCACGCATGAAATGGATGTGGTCCGCGCGGTCTGCGACCGGGTCGCGGTGCTGGAGCGCGGGAAGGTGGTCGAAACAGGAACGGTGGACGCCGTCTTCGCCGCGGCACGTCATCCGGCGACGCGGCAGATGCTCGCGGGGCTGCACGCATGAGCGGCTGGTTTTCCAACGTCAATTGGGCGGACATCGGGACGGCCTGTATCGACACGCTGGTGATGCTGGGCGCGTCGCTCGCGTTGACCATCCTGCTCGGGTTGCCGCTGGGCGTGTTGCTCTACCTCACGGGCAAGCGGCAGATCGGCGCCAACCGGGTCGTGCATGGGATGCTCGGGATCGTCATCAATATCCTGCGGTCGGTGCCCTTCATCATCCTGCTGATCGTGATGATCCCGTTGACGGTCGCGCTGGTCGGAACGTCGCTCGGCGTCGTCGGCGCGATCCTGCCGCTCGTCGTGGGGGCTGCACCCTTTTACGCACGGCTGGTCGAAGGCGCGCTGCGCGAGGTCGACCGGACCACGATCGAGGCGACCCAGGCGATGGGCGCCACACCGCTCCAGATCGTCACCGGGACACTGATTCCCGAGGCGCTTCCCGGCCTGATCTCGGGCGCGACGGTGACCGCAGTGGCGCTGGTATCGTTCACCGCTATGGCCGGCGTGGTCGGGGCAGGGGGGCTCGGCGACCTCGCGATCCGCTTCGGGTATCAGCGCTTCCAGACCGATGTGATGGTCGTGACCGTTGCCTTGCTCGTGCTGCTCGTCCAGGGGATCCAGTTCGCCGGGGACCGGCTCGCCCAGTCCGTCACGCGTCGCTGAATTCAGGAAACCCCGCATGAATCGTCGCCTCTTGCTTGCAGCCCTTCCGTTCCTGGCGATCGCGGCCTGTTCGCGGGGCGGTGTGCCGACCGACGGGGCCACGCTCACGATTGCCGCCACCGCGGTGCCGCATGCCGAGATCCTGGAATCGGTGAAGCCCGCGCTGGCGAAGCAAGGGGTCGACCTGCAGATCCGCGTCTTCAACGATTACGTGCAGCCCAACCTTCAGGTCGACCAGAAGCAGATCGACGTGAACTACTTCCAGACCAAGCCGTATCTCGACTCGTTCAACGCCGCGCGCGGGACGCATCTGGTGCCCTATGCCGGGATCCACGTCGAACCGCTCGGCGGTTATTCCCGCAAATGGAAGACGATCGCGGCCCTGCCGGCCGGTGCCACGGTCGCGATCCCGAACGAGCCGAGCAACGGCGGCCGGGCCCTCCTGCTGCTGCAGAAAGCCGGGCTGATCCGATTGAAGAACCCGGCAGACCCGCTGGCGACCCTCAACGACGTGGCAAGCAACCCGCGAAAGCTGCAGTTCAAGGAACTCGAGGCGGCGACCCTCCCGCGCGTGCTCGACCAGGTCGACCTTGCGCTGATCAACACGAACTACGCCCTCGACGCGAAGCTCAACCCCGTGCGCGACGCGCTGGTGATCGAGGACGCCAAATCACCCTATGTCAATTTCGTGGTGGGGCGCGCGGGTGGGGACAAGGATCCTCGTGTGATCAAGCTGATCGCGGCGTTGCAAAGCCCGGCGACCCGCGCCTTCATCACCACGCATTACAAGGGCGCGGTGTTGCCCGCTTTTTGAGCGGTCGACCCGCGGCCGGCCCGGGAGCGTGCTGCCCGCCCAGATATTTGGCGTTGGTGACGTGCAACCGCGGGGTGTTGCGGGGTACGAAGGTCCTGACCAGCTGGTCCTGTTCCCCCCGGATCCGCATGACGGTGTAGCCGCCCGTCGCCTGCAGGCCCGACCAGATGGTGCGTTGGGGAACACCAGGAAATTTTGACAATGCCCGTGCATGCGTGAAAACAATCGCGCAGCAAGTAGAGTCAGGACTCCAATGGAGCAGGCGTGGGCACCTTGATCCTATCACCAACGGATGTCTGCCGATCATCGGAGGCGATGGCGCGCGCGGGCGGCACCGCAACATGACCCGGGTGATCGACGCGCATCAGCACTTCTGGTCCCTGACGACGCCCGGGCACAGCTGGCCGACAACGGCCGAGGTGGCGATCCATCGGGATTTCCTCCCGCAGGATCTGACGGAAGCGACAAGCCCCGCACTGGTGGGCACCATCCTGGTGCAGTCGCAACCCACCGACCAGGATACGGACTGGCTGATTGCGCTCGCGGATCGCACACCGCTGGTTCGGGCGGTGGTCGGCTGGGTCGATCTCACCGCGCCGGGGGCGCCGGACCGGATCAAGGCACTGGCCGCCGCCCCGAAGTTGCGCGGACTGCGCCCGATGCTGCAGTCGATCCCCGATACGGATTGGCTGTTACAGCCCGCCATCGTCCCCGCCCTGGAGGCGATGCAGGCGGCCGGCCTGCGGCTCGATGCGCTCGTGCAGCCGCGCCATCTCGAGATGCTCGCGCGTTTCGTCGAGCGCTGGCCCGATCTTCCGATCGTGATCGACCACGCGGCCAAGCCCGATGCCGCCAACGGCACGCTCGACCCATGGCGCGCCCGGATCGCGACGCTGTCGCGGCTCGGCGTCCATTGCAAGCTGTCGGGACTTCGAACGGAACAGGCGCGGGGACAGCCCGCGGCGGCGCTCGCGCCCTATGTCGATCATCTCGTCAGCGCATTCGGCGAACGGCTGATGTGGGGCAGCGACTGGCCGGTCGTGCTGATGTCGGGTGACGATTGGCACCAATGGTACGCGGATGCCCGGCACCTTGCGGTTCAAGCCGGGGCGGACGTCGCGAGCCTGTTCAGCGGAGCCGCAACGCGTTTCTATGGAATTGCCACGGACGACGATGCCGCCCCGGGCCTCCAGCCGCATCGATGTGCCGGGTTTCAGTCGCGCCGGAGGAACATCCAATAGCCACCCGAACTGGCCGACTGGATCCGGATGCTCATCTCGCGGTCGCGATCCTCGAAGTCGCCGACATGGCTGAATTCGAGGTCGAGCGTTCCAGCCGCCCGTGCGCGTTCCACCCGACCGCGGAACTCCGGATTGTCCATGCAGGGGGCGATGCGCGCGAAAAAGTCGAGTCCCACCCGGTCGCGGTCCCCCGACCCCGACAGCCGCCGTTCCGTCGCGCTGTAATATTCGACCCGGCCATCGTTGCCGATCCGGATGACGCCGAAGGGAAGTCGATCCACGATGTCGCCGGGCAGCGCCTCGATCGCGCTGGCCAGATGCCGCGTTTCGAATTCTGGTAGATCGCGATCGATGATCATGTCCGCCCCCCAGCCGTTTCGCGGTCGATGACGATCGCGCCCACGATCCGGTCTACCACCGTCCCGTTGGTCGAAAAAGGCAGCAGCAGCCGTTCGAACGTTTCGACCTGTCCGTCGCCGAGATCGATCCGCGCATATTCATAGGACGGTTTCCCGGTCAACGCGCACCGCTGGTACGCCGCCGTCCGCGCCGCCAGGCTGTCGTCCCCGCTGATCGGCAGAGCTGCTATGCTGGCGCCGTCCGCGCCGGTGTCGCGCAGGGTCGTGCCGACCAGCGTGAAGTCGAACGCAATCGGGACCCGGCCCAGGTCGACCGCGGCGACGACGATGCGGTGCGGCTCGCTGCAGGCGGTGAGCGTGAAACGATCGAACGGTGGGACGGTCGGGCTGGTGCGGATCGCGCGCCAATGCTCCATCAGGGTTCGCGCGCAGTCGGACTTCAGGCGGAGGGCCAGCCGGTCGATGCGAGCGGCGTCGGAGGTGCGCTGGTTGTGGATCGCCAGCATGCGACGGATTGCATAATGCAGCACGGCCGGGCTGAACGGCTTCTGCACGACCGTCTCGCCATCCAGCGTGCCGAGGTCGTTGACGGCAGTCATGAAAAGGCAGGGCATGTCGAAGCCCGCGGCGCGTACCGCCGCAACCAGCTCGGCTCCCGACCCGTCGGGCAGATCCACGTCGGTGACAAGGACGTCGATCGCGCGGGTTCGCGTTATCTCAAGCGCGGTCGTGCCATCGTTCGCGACGCGGACATCGAACCCATAGTCGGACAGGCCTTCGCGGAGAATTGCGGATAACTCCCGATCGTCGTCGACGATCAGCACGGTTTCGAAGGCGCGACTGGAAAGATCGGTCGCGCTCGGCGCTGCCTCCGGTGGCAAGTCCGCCGGGTCGCCGTTCAACGCGCGTGGCAGGTAGAGCGAAAAGGTCGTGCCCCGGCCGACCTGGCTTTCGATCCGCAACGCGCCGTTCGATTGCTGGACGAAACGCTGTACCATCGCCAGGCCCAGGCCGGTCCCCTGGCCACGCGCCTTGGTCGTGAAGAACGGCTCGGTAATTCGCTGCAGCGTCTGGCTGTCCATGCCCGGGCCATTGTCGGTGACGACGATCAGGACCGCGTCCTGCCCCGCCAGTTCTGCCGGATGGTCGGCGGCGGTGGCGGGGGCATTGCCGATGTCGATGCGCAGGTGCCCGCCGCCGCTCATCGCGTCGCTGGCATTGTTGACCAGGTTGAGCAGCGCCGACTGCAATTGCGTCGGATCGGCGAGCGCGGGCCACGCGTCCTCGGCACATTGGATGTCGAGCGCGACCGTGCGGCGGATGCCGTGAGCAATCAGGTCGGAGATCTCGCCGATCGCGGCTGCCAGGTCGACCTGCTGCGGCACGACGTTCTGCAACCGCGCAAACGCGAGGAGTTGGCGGATCAGCGCGGCACCTCGCTCGGCGGCGCGCTGACCCATGCCGGCGACCTGACGGATCCGCGGGTCGTCGGTGCGGTTTTCGATGATCGTGAACCCGCCGATCACGGCACCCAAGATGTTGTTGAAGTCATGCGCGATGCCCGAGGTCAGTTGGCCCACGGTTTCCAGTCGCTGGTTCTGCAGTTGCGCCGCCTGCATCGCCTCGCGCCGTTCGATTTCGGCGGACAGGCGTTCGTTGGCCTGGTTCAAGGCAGCGGTGCGGACGCGGACGCGGCGTTCGAGGTCGGTGGTCAGGTCGCGGAGCTGCGCCTCGCGCTCGGCCAAGGCACGGGTCCAGTGTTCGCGTTCGGTCAGGTCGTAGAAATAACAGACCACGCCGTGGCGTTCGTCGGGCAGCGTCATGCGTTCGATGCGCCAATCGTAAGCCTCGCGCACGGGTACGTCGGCACGGCGCTCGAACGTCGTCGGCGCCTCATAGGCGGTCCCCGTCTCCAATGTCTGCCGAAAGTGGCCGATCGCCTCGCTCGCGAACGGTTCTGGCCAGATCGCGCGCAGAACATCCGCGAAGGGCCGTCCGATCAGCGGACGGACGTTTTCGAACACCTTCTGCGCGCCTCGGCTGACAACCCTCAGTGTGAAGTCCGCATCGACCAGATATACGCCGAACGGATTGTGGGCGATCAGGGCCTCGAACGTTTCGACCTGTCGGCGCAGCTGATGCTGTTCGCCCTTGATCTGGGTGATGTCCCGCATCACCGAAACGAAGCCGGTGACGTCGCCCGGCGGCGAGCGTAGCGCGAAGGTGGAACGCCGGGTCTCGATCACCGCGTTGGTTTTGCGATGGATCAGGCGCATCTCGCCCTCCCAGACGCCATCGCGCTCGGCCGTGGGGAGAATTTCGCCCTCGACCAGCGATCGCTGTCCGGGGTCGACATAGTCGGTCAGCCGCAGCGGGAAGATATCGGCATCGTCGATCCCGATCAGCCGACGGCCGGCGGGATTGAGATAGGACAGCGTGCCGGTGGCATCGCAAAGCCCGATCAGGTCGCCGGCATATTCCGCGATCTGCAGCAGCGCGGCGAGGCCGTGCGATCCCGTGTCGCCCGGGCCGTCGCGACGGTCGGCCAATGGCGGTTCCGGCGACGGGGAGCGATCCTTTTCCCTACCATCCATCTGGAACGTCCCCCCATCCGGGCGCGTTGAACCTGCTATACGACAATGACCAGATCGGGCCTTTTTACCATCACGGATCGTCGCCCTACAACCAATGAACGACCAGTGCCGACACCGCCGGCGGCGAAAATGTGTCGCGGCGCTGGAAACGTGGCGTCCTTTCAGCGCGGCAGGAGCGGGAGCCGGCCATGGCAAACGAACGATCCTCAGGCGGCGTCATGAGGCCCCGCCCCGATCCGGCGGGTGCCGGCCAGGAGAGTGTCTGGGCCTACCCGCGCCCCGCCATTGCCGAACCGAGCCCTGCCAGGATCCAGATCGAGCATCACGGTCGCATCATCGCGGATACACGGGCGAGCATCCGGACGCTGGAGACCAGCCACCCGCCAAGCTATTACATACCGGTCGATGCCATCGCGCCCGGTGTATTGCGGCGGGCGCAGGGGAGTTCGTTCTGCGAGTGGAAGGGCGCCGCGACCTATTGGGACGTTCTCCTCGACGGCATCGTGTTGCCTGCGGTCGGCTGGAGCTATGCCAGCCCGACAGCGGGCTTCATGATGCTGCGCGATCATGTCGCTTTCTATGCTGGCCCATTCGATCGTTGCAGCGTGAACGGAGAAACCGTCGTGCCGCAGCCAGGGGGTTTTTATGGCGGCTGGATCACCAGCGCGCTGGCCGGTCCGTTCAAAGGCGTGCCGGGCAGCCGCGGTTGGTGAGCTTGCCCGATGCCGCGCGGGGCCGTGTGGCGTATCCTGCCGGGGGGCGAGGCGATGGCGAGCCTCCCGAATGCCGATTTCTGGTGGAGTGCGCATGAAAATTGCTGTGGTTGGAGCCGGCATTGCCGGCCTGTCCTGTGCCGAGGTGTTGCAGGCGCAGGGGCATGTGCTCGAGGTGTTCGACAAGGGACGCGGCGCAGGGGGACGGATGGCGACCCGGCGGGTGGCCAGCGCAGCGGGCGAAATCGCGTTCGATCACGGCGCCCAATATTTCACGGCGCGCGATCCTGCCTTCGCGGCGATGGTCGAGCGCTGGCATAGCGAAGACGTCGTGGCGCGCTGGCCGAGCGCTGGGGACGACGCCTGGGTCGGCACTCCGGGGATGAACGCCGTGGTCAAGGCGATGGCGCAGCGGTTCGACGTGCAGTGGAACAGCCGGGTCGAGACGATCCGACGCGTGGGCGCGGGCTGGGCGCTGGAGCCGCTGTCCGATGCGACGTTCGATGCGGTCGTGGTCGCGATCCCGGCCGAGCAGGCCGCCGTTCTGCTGGAAGCGCCCGACGCGACCTTGGCGGCCGCCGCGCGCGCGTGTTCCTCCGCGCCGTGCTGGACCGCGATGGTCGCGTTCCACCAGCGCGTCGCGATCGCCGCCGACATCGTCAAGCAGTCCGGCATCATCGGCTGGGCTGCGCGCAACAGCGCGAAACCGGGTCGCGGCGGGCCCGAGGCCTGGGTGATCCAGGGGAGCCCGCAATGGTCGCGCGACCATCTCGAGGACGCGGAAACGGATGTCGTCGATGCCCTGCTGGCGGGGCTTGCCGCCGAAGCGATCGATCCGCTTCCCGAACCGATCCTGCACATCGGTCATCGCTGGCGCTATGCGCGCGTCGCCGCGGGTGATGCAGGCGCGCTGTGGAACGACGCTGCGCGGATCGGCGCGGTCGGTGACTGGCTGCTTGCCCCCAGGGTCGAGAGTGCCTGGCTGTCCGGACGGAAGCTGGCCGAGCGGATCGGTGCGGCACACGCGTAACGCGGCGGCCGTCACCGTCCGTTGGAGCGCCCGCTAGGCCGGCATGCCTTCAACGATCCGACGTTCCACCTGATAATCGCGCGCGATCTCGCGCGCGGTCATCTTGGCGGACATCATCACCGACGGCGTGCCGCCGCCCGGCTGCGTGCCCTGTCCGACGAGGTAGAGGTTGGCGATATCCTCGCTGCGATTGTGCGGGCGGAAGAACGCGGTCTGCGTCAGCCGTGGCTCGACGCCAAAGCCGTTGCCCGCATAGGACCCGAGCGTCTGCTCGAAATAGTCGGGCGTGACGAAGCTGCGATACACCAGCCGCTCGCGCAGGCCGGGGATGTAGCCGCGATCGTCGAGGAAATTCAGCACCTTCTCGGCAAACCCTTCGCCGACCGCGTCCCAGTCGATATCACCCAGCGTGTTGGGGACGGGGATCAACGTATAGGCGGCATGATGGCCCGGGGGCGCGAGGCTCGGGTCGGTCAGCGTGGGGACGTGCAGATATTGCGAGAAATCCTCGGCGAGGATCTTGCGCTCGAAGATGTCGGTCAGCAGTTCCTCGTAGCGCGGCCCGAGGATGATGTTGTGGTGCCGCACATCGGGATCGCCCTCGCGCTTTTCATAGCCGAAGTAGATCACCATCAGCGACATGCTCTGCTTGCGGAACTTGACCACGGCATCGCGATTGATCCGCCGGTGCGCCTTGTCGATCAGCTTGAGATAGGTGGTGGCATAGTCGCCGTTGGACACGACCAGATCCGCCGCCAGCGTTTCGCCCGAGGCGAGCGTCACGCCGGTCGCGACCCGCTTGCCGCCGCGCTTTTCGACCTCGATCCGCTCCACCTTGGCGTTGAGCTGGACCGTCCCGCCGAGCTCCTCGAGCTTGACGACGAGCGCCTTCACCAGCGCGCCCGTGCCACCCATGGCATAGTGGATGCCCCAGGTCTTCTCGACGAAGTGGATCATCGCATAGATCGCGGGGACCTTGAGCGGATTGCCGCCGATCAGCAGCGGCTCGAAGCTGAACACCTGCCGCATCTTGTCGCTCTTGAAATATTTGCTGATGAGCGAGAACAGCGGCTGGATCGCGCCTAGCTTGAGCAGATCGGGCACGACGCCGACCATCGAGCCGAGGCTGCCGAAATAGGTGTAGCCGAGTTCGAGGAACCCGCGCTGGAAGATCGCGCGCGCCGCCTCGTGGAACCGCTCGTACCCCTCGAGATCCTCGGGCGCGAGCCGCGCGATCTGCGCGCGGACGTTCTCCGGATCGGCGTCGTAATCGAAGAAGGTGTCGTCGTCGAAATAGATACGGTAGAACGGCAGGACCGGGACGATCTCGAGATAGCGGCTGGTGTTGGGCCCGCCGCTGGTGCCCGTCAGGATCCGCTGGTGGTCGCCCAGCACGTCCTCGGGGAAATCGGGGGCGGCCAGCATCGCCACGTCGCGTTCCAGCGAGAAAAGCTCCTCGATGAAATGCGGGACGGTCAGCACGGTCGGCCCCATGTCGAAGGTGAAGCCTTCCGCCCGCCGGACATAGGCGCGGCCCCCCACGTCATCCAGCTGCTCGACGATCCTGGTGTCGAAGCCAAGGCTTTGCAGGCGGATCGCACAGGCGATACCCCCGATACCGGAGCCGATTACGATCGCTGTTCGACGGGTCATAGGGGCGCTGTCTTTTCTCGGGATCGCAGGCACCGGCATGATGCTGATCGATCCATCTCCTCTCCCGGACGCACCGCACACGGGATGCGGTACGACCAGCGACACGAGCCTCGGGAAAGGTCGCGTCGACACACACCGTACATGTGGCACGGCCGTGGCATCCGCAACCCCGGTGTGCCCCGTGTGGACCGAAGCGCGGTGGGTTTTGGCGGTTTTCGCCGCGCGTCCCCGCGCGACAGCACGATCGTGCCGGCAACCCGCGCAAACGTCCCGCATATGGTGGATGTCGTTAACCTTCAGAGGGTAAGCCACCATCGTCAAGAAGATGGTGGTGTCCGTGTTAACATCGTTCGAAGAGATTCCCCTTGCTGGTCTTGCAGGCATGGACGCGCCGGACCGCGACCAGCTGCCGTTTGGCGTGGTGGGGCTGGATGCCTCGGGGATCGTGGTCGTGTACAACGCCACCGAAGCCCATATGGCGGGACTGGATCGCGACGCGGTGATCGGCGTGTCGTTCTTCGACGCCGTGGCGCAGTGCATGAACAATTTCATGGTCGCTCAACGCTTTGAGGACGAAGCGCTACTGGATGAGATCGTGCCGTACGTGCTGACGTTGCGGATGCGACCGACCCGCGTTCGGCTGCGCTTGCTGGCCGCCCCGACGGAACCGCTGAACTACATCCTGATCGAGCGATAAGGCGCGGCATGCGAGACGATCTCGAGCGCGATCATCAGCAGTTGCTGGAGTTTCTGTACGCCTGTCCAGTGGGCCTCGTACAGTTCGACAGCGCTGGGGAGATCCTGATGATCAACCCCTATGCGATGAAGCATCTGCTGCCGATGGCGGGCACGCGGGATCCCGCGAACCTGTTCGCGATGCTCGAGGGGTGCGCGCCGGAGCTGCGTAATCTGTTCGACGACTATGGCAAGGAGCGCGGAACAGTCTGTGATGGCCATCGTATCGCCGTCGACATCGGCGCGGTTCGGAAGGGCAAGGATCCCAAGGTGCTCGCCTGTACGCTGGTCAAGCTGGGGGCGGACCGAGCGATGGCGACCTTCACCGAAATCACCGTCCAGGTCGCGCAGGAACGACGGCTCAAACAGACCGAGACATGGTTCGGCTCGCTGATCAGCGGCGTCAACGACTACGCCGTCCTGTCGCTGACGCCCGAAGGGATCATCGACGGGGTCAACGCGGCCTTCGCCCGGCAGACCGGCCGCCGGATCGAGGATGTCGCGGGG
Source organism: Sphingomonas sp. CARO-RG-8B-R24-01 (assembly GCF_022662295.1). Taxonomy (NCBI): domain Bacteria; kingdom Pseudomonadati; phylum Pseudomonadota; class Alphaproteobacteria; order Sphingomonadales; family Sphingomonadaceae; genus Sphingomonas; species Sphingomonas sp. CARO-RG-8B-R24-01. The sequence goes on from NZ_JAKNQI010000011.1 coordinate 107,542, forward strand.
GAGGCGCTCGACGCGATCCTCAACACCGACACGGCGTCCGGAACGCTGTCCCTATCCGATCAATTGCGCCTTGCCGAACGCGACGGCTGGTATCTCGACGAAAGCTGGCAGCAGCGCAGCACGGGCGAGCGCTATTGGTGCCAGCGGTTGTTCGCGGTACGCCCGGCCGGCGAGCGGGGGGCCTGCGGAGGCTATTTCGTCGTGTTGCGGGATGTCGCGCGCGATGAGTCGGACACGTCGGATCTGCGTCGGATGCTGCTGTGCGATCACCTGACCGGCGCGGCCAATCGCACGCATTTCCTGCAGGCGTTCGAGCGCGAGCAACGGCGGTGGCGCCAGGATCGCCAGCCGCTGTCGCTGATCCTGCTGGACGTCGATCACTTCAAGGCGGTCAACGATACCTACGGGCATCCGACCGGCGACGTGGTTCTGAAGCAACTGACTCAGGTTTGCAGCGCGATGCTGCGCCCCGCGGATCTGTTCGCCCGACTGGGGGGCGAGGAATTCGCGGTTCTCTTGCCGAACACCCCGCTCGACGAAGCGGCGCGGATCGCGGACCGCCTGCGCCAGAGCGTGGAAGCGATGGTCGTTACGGCCGACGCCGGGCCGCTGCGGATCACCGCGAGCTTCGGGTGCGTGACCGCCTCCGATGCCTGCTCCAGCGTCGAAGGGCTGATCGGGCTCGGGGATGCGCAGCTCTATGCGGCGAAGCATGCCGGCAGGAACCGCGTCTATACGCGCGCGGCCCTGCCCGCCGCCGCATGACAGGATCCCCCCTGCCGCGCGAGGCGCTGCGCCGGATCGTCGCATCGCTCGTAACCGCCGAGATCGCTCGCACGCGCGGCGGTGCTGCGGCCGGGATCGCCGTGGATCCGATCGCATGGAGCGATGCGCGGACGCTCACGGTCGGATCGATCGAGCTGGATTCGCTCGAACTCGTGCATGCCGCTGCGGCGCTGTACGAGATGTTCGACCTCGATGCGCTTCCGTCCGATGGCGAACGCGAACAACCGGCGACCGTGGGGCAGTGGCTGGACGCGATCGCTGCGGTTCAGCGTCGCGGCGACGCGACGCTGAACGTCATGACATCGGGATCGACCGGCCGGCCGAAACGCTGCCCGCACGCGCTTCAGGACCTCCGGGACGAAGCCGCGCATTTCGCTTCGGTGCTTCCCCCGGTCCGCCGCGTCATCGCGCTCGCTCCGGCCCATCACATCTACGGTCTGCTGTGGACAGCCTTGCTGCCGGCCATGCTGGACGTTCCTGTGGTGTCGGCGTCGGTCGCGGCATTGCCGCGGCTCGAGACCGGCGATCTTCTCGTCGGGGTTCCGGATCATTGGGCCGCGGTGGCGCGGTCGATCACGCGCTGGCCGGATCGCGTCTGTGGCGTCAGCGCGGGCGCGCCGCTTGACGATGGCCTGGCGGGCGACCTGCGGTCGGCCGGTCTCGCTGCGCTGTACGATGTCTATGGCACGTCCGAAACCGGCGGTATCGCGGTTCGCCAGGCTCCGGACGCCCCATATGCCTTGCTGCCGAGATGGCAATTCGTCGCGCCGATCGGTGCGGACGCCGCGACGATCGTCGACCAGCAGGGCTCGGCGCGCGTGCTTCCGGATCGCCTGGCAATGACACCCGACGGTCGGTTTGCCATCGGTGGCCGTAACGATGGCGCGGTACAGGTCGGCGGCGTCAACGTCTGGCCCGAACAGGTCGCCGCGGTTCTGCGACGAGGCCCCGGGGTTTCGGAGATCAGCGTAAGGCTCGGCGAGCATCATCGGCTGAAGGCATACGTCGTTCCGTCCGGGACGGAGGATACGGACATTCTGCACGACCGGCTGCGACAGCATGCGCACCGACTTTTGCTTCCCGAACAGCGCCCTACGGCGTACACCTTCGGGTCTGCCCTTCCGCGTAACGCGATGGGCAAGGTGTGTGACTGGTCATGACGTTTATGCAGCCGAACGCCTTTTTCAGCGAAGCCGCGTTTCCGGCCGGTTGTCGCGGGTGCCGAGCGGGCACTACCTTGCCGTTCGACTTCACCATGGCGTTTCAACCCATCGTGGACATCGCGGCCGACCGGGTGTGGGGGTATGAAGCCCTGGTCCGGGGCATGGCGGGCGAAAGCGCCGGCTTCGTGCTCGACCAGGTCGATCCCGATCTCGTCTACGGGTTCGATCAGGCGTGTCGGGTCAAGGCGGTCGAGTTGGCCGCCGCGCTGTTGCCGGCCGATCCCACGCTGAAGCTGTCGATCAACTTCATGCCGAACGCGGTGTACGAACCCAACGCCTGTATCCGCGCCACCCTCGCGGCGGCGGGGCGTGCGCGGTTCGATCCCGGCAGGCTGATGTTCGAATTCACCGAAAACGAGAAGATGCGCGATGTCCCGCATCTCCGCCGGATCGTCTCCGCCTATCGCGAGCGGGGCTTCACGACCGCGATCGACGATTTCGGGGCGGGCTACGCCGGGCTGGGCCTGTTGGCCGAGCTGCGCCCCGATGTGCTCAAGATCGACATGGCGCTGATCCGCGATGTCGATCAATCCGCCACCAGGCGCGCGATTGTCGCGGCGATCGTCGCGATGGCGCAGGCCATCGGGATCGAGCCGCTCGCCGAGGGGATCGAGACGGTGGGAGAGCTCGAGACCCTCCGCGGCCTCGGGATCCGGCTTTGCCAGGGGTTTCTGCTGGGACGGCCGGTGTCGGCAGCGGCGTGATCCGCTAGCCGTTCAGCTTCGCGGCGAACGCGTCGAGCGTGCACAGGCCGGGGATGCCCCGCGCGGTGCATCCGGCGATCGGCAGGCGCTGGCGATACGGTGCCCGGGCCGTGCCGGCGCGGAGTTCGTCCAGCGATTGCGCGCGATATGCTGCGCGGATGAAATGATTGCCCGCGGCGTCGCTCAACCGCTCGATCAGGATGGCGCCGCCCGGAACCGGATCATCCACCGCAATGCCGGGGACGCGCCAGTGCAAGCCCAGCAGGCCGGCCAGATTGGCGATGTTGGTATCATGCCCCGCGATCATCGCGAGCGTTGGTGCATCGGGCGATGCGTCCGCCAGCCATCCGATGATTCGCGGCGACAGGCCCGCCATGTTGCGCGCGGCGAGATAGGGCGGCCGCGCCAGCATGGCGAATTCGAGCGCATGGAACGCTCCGAACGCGGTGATCTCGTCAGCGGTGACACGACCCCAGCCGACGTCCGCGGCGGGTTTTCCGTCCGCATATTCGAGGAGCAGGATCTGGGCCGCGGTCGACGCGCGATCGAGTGCCCCGCGGAGTTTCGGGCGGCCGCGTTCGGTGGCGGGCGCGATCGTCGTGGGCTCCCGTGCAATCCCGCAACTCGTGGCGCTCGCTGCGCGCCCGCAAAGCACCTGGTCGAGCCGCGCGAGCAGCGGCCGCACCCGAGCCTCGATCGTCGCGATGCCGCCCGGGCCCACGGCTGCCGCAACGGCCGCCTGCGCGCGCGCCGGGTCGAGCGGGGCATGTCCGCCGTCGATCTGGTCGAACAGGGGATCGGGGGTATCCTGTGCGTGATGCTCGATCGACAGGGCGCAGCCGGGGGCTAGGCCATCGGCATAGGACCGGGCGGTGGCGATGGTGCGCTGGTCGCTGTCGGCGAGAAGCGCGATGCGCGTCGGACAGGCGTGCGCCGGCAGCAGTCGTGTCTCGAGGAACGCTGCGCGATCGGCCGACGCGATCGCTTCCACCGCGGCGGCGCCATGGGGGGTGAGCCAGCCGGGGGCGACCGGCCAGCGTGGCCAGGGATCGCGTGCCACCCCTTCCGGCATCGGCTGCGCCTTGGTCGGCGGCCGCACGCCGTGGCGCATCACCACCACGGTGCGATCGACCGTCAACCCGGCGGGCGCGACCAAGCGCTCGTCCGCGGACGCACCGGCCGGAAGCGAGGTGGCGGCCATGGCAACCCATAGAAGCGTGCGAAACCGGCGCATGATCGTCATTCGAAATCCCCTTCGGAGCGCTTTTGCCCGCGAGATATGACACGGGTGCGGCGGACGACTTCGCTGCACCGATGCCGCAGAGCCCCCCGGGCGTCAGGGCGTCAGGGCAGGCGGGGCGGGGTCCGAAGCATCGGGTCTTCGGGTACAACTGGCATCATGCTGGCAACCTTGTCGATCAGCTGGTGCAGGCTGAACGGTTTGGTCAGCAGCTCCATCCCGGTTTCGAGGTGCTTGTCGCCGAGCGCCGCATGCTCGGCATAGCCCGTCACGAACAGCACCTTCAGATCGGGTCGCAGCAGCCGCGCCAGATCCGCCACCTGTCGACCGTTCATCCCGTTGGGCAAACCCACGTCGGTAATCAGCAGATCGATCTTCGCACCCGATTGGAGCACCTTGATCCCAGCGGCGCCATCCGCCGCGCCGATCACGGTATAGCCGAGCTCGTCGAGGATTTCGTCGATAAGATGGCGAATGCTGGCTTCGTCATCGACCAGCAGGATCGTGCCGCGACCCTTGACCGGAATCGCGCCGCTCACGGGGGGCTCGTCGTGCGGTACGGCATCGCCGACATGCTGCGGCAGATAGAGGCAGATCGTCGATCCCTGCCCAAGCTCGGAGGTGATCCGCACCTGCCCCCCGGACTGGCGCGCGAACCCGTAGATCATCGACAGGCCAAGTCCCGTGCCCTGGCCGATCGGCTTGGTCGTGAAGAAGGGTTCGAACGCATGGTCGATCGTGTCCGCCGACATGCCCGTGCCCGTGTCCGTCACGCATACGGTGAGGTAGGGGCCGGGGGGCAAGTCGCGCTCGCGCGCGCCAGCGGCGTCCAGCCAGAGATTGTCGGTCTCGATCGTCAGGTCCCCGCCGTCGGGCATGGCGTCGCGCGCGTTGATGCACAGGTTGAGCAACGCATTCTCGAACTGCGCGGGGTCGATCATCGCGGTCCACAGGTCCGGCGTCCCGACGATCCGGATCGCGGTCGCTGGCCCCACGGTCCGGCGCAGCAGATCTTCCACGCCGGTGATGAGGCGGTTGACGTCAGTCGGGCGCGGGTCGAGCGTCTGGCGCCGGGAGAAGGCCAGCAGGCGCTGAGTCAGGGACGCGGCGCGCCGGCTGGCTTGCTGCGCGGCCGCGATGAAGCGTTCGGCATCGTCGGTCTGACCGCGTGCGATGCGCAGTTCCAGCAATTCGAGGTTGCCCATCACGCCGGTCAGCAGGTTGTTGAAGTCGTGCGCGATGCCGCCGGTCAATTGCCCGACGGCTTCCATCTTCTGCGCCTGGCGGAGCTGTCCCTCGGCTGCTTCGAGCGCGCGGGCCTGTGCCTGCTCCTCGGTCGAATCTCGCCCCACCGCAATGATCTTGCCGTCGCCCGGCCCGGCGTTCCAGACGATGTCGCGGTAGCTGCCGTCCTTGTGGCGATACCGGTTGCCGAAGCGAGCAAAGGCACGACCTTCGCCGATCCCCTGCGCGGCCGCGATCGTGCTGGCAAGGTCGTCGGGATGGATGAAGGCGAACAGGGGGTGCCCGATCAACTCGGTATCCGCCCACCCCAGGGTCTGGGTCCATGCCGGGTTGACCGCCTTGATCGTGCCATCGAAGTCGGCGACGAGCATGATGTCGGAGGACAATTGCCAAAGACGGTTGCGATCGGCCGTGCGGGCGGCGACCTGCTGCTCCAGCGTGGCGTTCAGCTGGATCAGGTCGGCCTGCGCCCGCAACAAGGCGGCGTCGCTCAGCACGCGATCCGTCGTCTCGTTGGTCAGGATGAACAGGCCGGCGATGTCGCCCTTCGCATCGAGGATGCGGGAATAGGAGAAGGAAAACCACGTATCCGCCGCGCCGCGATCGGTATCGAGTTTCCACGGAAGGTCGCTGAAGCGCTGGCTTCGTCCGGCGAAGGCATCGTCGATGATCGGCTTGGCCTGGTCCCATCCGTCCGCCCAGACCTCCTTGAACTGGCACCCCATCGCCCACGACACGCGCGGGCCGAGCAAGGGGATGTACGTCTGGTTGAAGAAAAAGCTCAGCCGGTCTTCGCCCCATGCAAGGATCATCGATTCCGGCGAATTGAGAATCGTGCTCAGGTTCGATTTGAGAATGTCGGGCCAGCCGGCGGGATCCCCCAACGGATGATCGGACCAGTCGCGATCCAGGATCAGCTGCGTCGCCCGGCCACCACCGGCGAGAAACCGCAAGGCCGGCGCCAGCACGGCCGGGTTCCGAACATCTTCAGAGATCATGGAAAGCTCATACAGATCAACGACGTCGATCGCTCGTAAAAACGTGAACGGTGCCGCGCGGCGGTTGGATGGCCGTCGACGACAGCGATCGTGCCGCATTTTTCCGGCACATGCAAAAGGGGCCCGGATCGCTCCGAGCCCCCCTTGTGCCTGCGCCCTGGTACGGGTGTCAGTCGCGATCGCCGGTCAGGAAAGCCGGCGCGAACTCGGGCGCGGGGCCGTCGTCGTCGCTCTGCTTGTCGCTGCGCGGGGCGCGCTCTGCGCCACCGGCACCGCCGTCCCGACGCGGACCGCGACCACCGTCGCCGTCACGGCGCGGGCCACGACCTTCGCCACGACCACCGCCGTCACCACGACCGCCACCGCCTTCGCTGCGCGGCGGACGACCACCGTCGCCATCGCGACGCGGGCCACGATCGCCACGGCCTTCACCGCGCGGACGCTCTTCGCGCGCCGGACGGGTGTCCTCGATCTCGGCACCGGTCTCCTGGTCGACGACGCGCATCGACAGGCGAACCTTGCCGCGCGGATCGATCTCGAGGACCTTGACCTTGACGTCCTGGCCTTCGCTCAGCGCGTCCGAGACCTTCTCGACGCGCTCGTTCTTGATTTCGGACACGTGGACGAGACCGTCCTTGCCACCCATGAAGTTCACGAACGCCCCGAAATCGACGAGGTTGACGACCTTGCCGTCATAGATCTTGCCGACTTCGGCTTCCTCGACGATGCCCTTGATCCACTTGATCGCGGCTTCGATCTGCGCGGTGTCGGACGAGCTGATCTTGATCAGGCCCTCGTCGTCGATGTCAACCTTCGCGCCGGTCTGCGCGACGATCTCGCGGATCACCTTGCCGCCGGTGCCGATCACTTCCCGGATCTTCGACTTGTCGATCTGCAGCGTCTCGATCCGCGGCGCGTGGGCCGACAGCTCGGTCCGCGTCGAATCGAGCGCCTTGTTCATCTCGCCGAGGATATGCGCGCGGCCTTCCTTGGCCTGTGCCAAAGCGACACGCATGATCTCGTCGGTGATGCCGGCGATCTTGATGTCCATCTGCATCGTGGTGATGCCGGCTTCGGTCCCTGCGACCTTGAAGTCCATGTCGCCGAGGTGATCCTCGTCGCCGAGGATGTCCGAGAGAACCGCAAAGTCCTTGCCCTCGAGGATCAGGCCCATCGCGATGCCCGAAACCGGACGCTTCAACGGGACACCAGCGTCCATCATCGACAGCGAACCGCCGCAGACCGTCGCCATCGACGACGAGCCGTTGCTCTCGGTGATGTCCGACAGGACGCGGATCGTGTACGGGAACTCGTCCTTCGACGGCAGCACCGGATGCAGCGCGCGCCAGGCGAGCTTGCCATGGCCGACTTCACGACGACCCGGCGCACCGAAGCGGCCGACTTCACCGACCGAATAGGGCGGGAAGTTATAGTGGAGCATGAAGTTCTCGTACGACAGGCCGGTCAGCCCGTCGATCATCTGCTCCGCGTCCTTGGTGCCGAGCGTGGTCGTGCAGATCGCCTGCGTCTCTCCGCGGGTGAACAGCGCCGAACCATGTGCGCGCGGCAGGAAGTGCACCATCGCTTCGATCGGACGGATCTGCGTGGTGGTGCGGCCGTCGATGCGCGTGCCATCCTTGAGGATCGCGCCACGGACGATCTCGCCCTCGAGCTTCTTGACGAGCTTGCCGGCTGCCATCTGGTCCTGCGGGGCTGCATCGGCGAACGCCTCGCGCGCCTTGGCGCGGACTTCGTACAGCATCGTCGAACGCTTGGACTTGTCGGTCACCTTATAGGCGGCGGCAATGTCGGCACCGACGAGCTTGCGCAGCTTGTCCTTGGCGGCGGTCAGATCGCTCTGTGCCGGCATTTCCCACGGATCCTTGGCAGCCTGCTCGGCCAGATCGATGACGAGGTTGCAGACTTCGCGGCACGCCTTGTGCGCGAACTGGACCGCGCCGAGCATGACCTCTTCCGAAAGCTCCTTGGCTTCGGATTCGACCATCATCACGGCATCGCCGGTCGCAGCGACGACGAGATCGAGCTCGCCTGCCTTGATCTGCTCGACCGTCGGGTTGAGGATGTACTCGCCATCGATGTAGCCGACGCGTGCCGCGCCGATCGGGCCCATGAAGGGGACGCCCGAGATGGTCAGCGCAGCCGATGCTGCAACCATCGCCAGCATGTCCGGCTCGTTCTCGCCGTCATACGACAGGACCTGGCAGATCACGTTGATCTCGTTGTAGAACCCTTCCGGGAACAACGGGCGGATCGGGCGGTCGATCAGGCGGCTGGTCAGCGTTTCCTTCTCGGTCGCACCGCGCTCACGCTTGAAGAAGCCACCGGGGATACGGCCGGCAGCCGAATATTTTTCCTGATAGTGAACGGTCAGCGGGAAGAAGTCCTGGCCTTCCTTCACCGACTTCGCGGCGGTCACGGCGCAGAGCACCACGGTCTCGCCGAGCGTTGCCATCACGGCGCCGTCAGCCTGGCGCGCGACGCGGCCGGTTTCCAGCGTCAGCGTCTTGCCACCCCATTGGGTGGTTACGGTCTTGGTATCGAACATGCTTTTTCCTTCAACACCGCCGGCCGGATGCCGACGGGGCCACTGTGCGGACTAACCGGTCCGCGCGGTCTGGAGCGCTTGATCGCTCCCGACGGAAGGGCCGAATTGCCGTTCCCTCTGCACTTCCCCGGCGAAGGCCGGGGTCCAGGTGCGCAACGTCGCTTAAAGGGCCGCTGCGCCCGAACTTGTTAGGCCCGATGTCGGGCCGGAATGCCAAAAGGGGCGACCTTTCGGCCGCCCCCCGGTGTTACTTGCGAAGACCGAGCTTCGCGATCAGGTCGAGATACCGCTGACCGTCCTTGTGACGGAGATAGTCGAGCAGCGAACGCCGCTTGTTGACCATCATCAGCAGACCGCGACGCGAATGGTTGTCTTTCTTGTGGCCCTTGAAGTGCTCGGTCAGGTTGCGAATGCGCTCGGTGAGGATCGCGACCTGGACTTCGGGGCTGCCGGTGTCGCCTTCGACGCGGCCATGTTCCTTGACGAGCGCATCCTTGCGCTCTGCAGTGATCGTCATTTCAGTCTTCCTTCGACATCGTCACAGGTTGAAGCCACGAACGACGCGGACCTCGCGGTCCTGAACCTCCACCAAGGCAACCGGACTGTCGTCCAACGTCGCGAAGTAGGGGCCATCGTCTGCGGCAATCCCGACCAACACCCGCCCCTGTCGGAGCAGCCCTGCCTGATCGGGGGTGAGGGATAGAGCCGGGATGTCGTCCAGCCCCGCCCTCAACGGCAGGAGATTGTGTTCAAGGGTGCGCGCTTGACCGAATTCGGCCAGTTTGTCCAGCGATATCGCGTGGGACAGGTCGAACGGACCGGCCTTGGTGCGGCGAAGCATGGTGACATGCCCGACCGTGCCGAGCGCGATCGCGATGTCGCGCGCAAGGGAGCGGATGTAGGTGCCCTTGGAGACGTGCGCGGTGAGGGTGACCTCCGTCACCCCGGCGGAGGCCGGGGCCGTCACGTTTGGGGCAGCCGGCTCGCCAGATAACCCAGCGGCCCCGGCCTTCGCCGGGGTGACGGTGAGGGCGTGGATCGTCACCCGGCGGCTCGCGAGCACCACCTCCTCGCCCGCGCGGGCGCGATCATAGGCGCGTTCGCCATCGACCTTGAGCGCGGAGTAGATCGGCGGGACCTGGTCGATCGGTCCGGTAAATTGCGCCAGCACCGCCTCGACCGCGGCGCGGGTCGGGCGCACGTCGGACGTCGCGATGACCTTGCCCTCGAGGTCGAGCGTATCGGTCTGCGCGCCGAAACCGATCGTAAAGTCGTAGATCTTGTCGCTGTCGAGCATCCGCCCGGCCAGCTTGGTCGCCGCGCCGAGCGCGATCGGCAGCACGCCGGTCGCGAGCGGATCGAGCGTGCCGCCATGCCCGACCTTGATCCCGCGCTTGCTTGCATCATAGCCCGCCGCGCGCAGCGCGCGCTTCACGGCGGTCACGCCGTCGGTCGACCCGAGCCCGAGCGGTTTGTCGAGGATCAGCCAGCCGTTGATGCCGCTCACAGCCCGCCCAGCCGCGCGAAGCCAAGGAAGAAGTCCGCGACCGCGCTCGCGATCGGGCCGATCAGGCGGCGGACGATATCGGCCTGCGGGCTGATCATCGGCAGCACGAACAGCAGGAACAGCAGCAGCGGGAAACCGAAGCGCGCGAGCTTCGAATATTGGATCGCGGCGGCGCGCGGCAGCAGCCCCTGCACGACATGCCCGCCATCGAAGGGCGGCAGCGGGATCAGGTTGAACACGCCGAGGAACACGTTGACCAACACGAAGCTGTACAGGCTGTCGAACACGAACCCCGCCACCGTATGCGGTGCGCCTTGCGCGGGGATCCCGCCATGCAGCCCGACGAACGCGCCGAGCGCCAGCGCCGCGAACGTCGCCAGCACGAAATTTGTCGCCGGGCCCGCCAGCGCGACCAGCATCATGTCGCGCCGCGGGTTGCGCAGCCGCGACGCATCGACCGGCACGGGTTTGGCCCAGCCGAAGATCGGTGCATGTGCGATCGCAAGCACCATCGGCAGTACGACCGTGCCGATCGGATCGACGTGGCGGAGCGGGTTGAGCGTCAGCCGTCCGAGCCGGTCCGCGGTCGGATCACCGAAGATCCGTGCGACATAGCCGTGCGCGACTTCGTGGAAGACGATCGCGATGACGAGGGGAATGAGCCACACCGCGATGGTGTAGGGCAGGTTGGGGTCGGTCATTCAGGTCCGTTCGGGTCAGGAGGCGGCAAGCGCTTCCCGGAAATGGCGACGACACAGCGCGATGTACAGGTCGTTCCCGCCGATCTCGGTCTGCGCGCCCTCGGCGACCGCGCGACCGTTCGAGTCCATCCGCAGGTTCATCGTCGCCTTGCGCCCGCACGCGCAAACCGATTTGATCTCGATCAGCGAATCCGCAATCGCCAGCAGCCGCGCCGATCCCTCGAACAATGCGCCGAGGAAATCGGTACGCAGGCCATAGGCGAGCACCGGAATACCGTGGTCGTCCGCGAGTTCGGCGAGCTGGTCGACTTGCGCGGCGGTCAGGAACTGCGCTTCGTCGACCAGCACGCAGGCGGGCGGCGTCTCACCCTCGCGCACGACGACCGCGACCAGATCGGTATCGCGCTCGAACGCGATCGCATCCGCGGCGAGCCCTATGCGCGAGGTGATCGTACCCGCGGCAAAGCGATCGTCGATCGCCGCGGTGAGCAGGACGGTGCGCATCCCGCGCTCGCGATAGTTGAAGTCGGCTTGCAGCAGGTTGGTCGATTTGCCCGCGTTCATGCTGGCGTAGTAGAAATAGAGCTTGGCCATCAGGAAAGGGTTTCGATTGCGATGGGGGTATCGGGGCCGGCCTGGGCGACGATGCCGCGATCGAACGTAACGAACGTCTCGGCGACACCGCGCGCCGTGATCAGATGAATCATGTCGGCCCAATCGGCGCCTGCACGGTAGCGCTCGATCGCCCAGCCGATCCCGTCGCGGTCGGCGGTGTGGACGGTCTCAATCAACAGGATCGTGCGAAGGGCGTCGCTGACGACTGCGCGATCCAGTCGCAACCGCTTGCTCAGGACCCAGCCCAGTTCGATCCACACCGTGGTCGGAACCCAAACAGGTTGGCCGATCAGCGCGATCGCCGATGCATATTGCGCGTCGTCATCGGCCAGGATCAACCGCGCAAGAATATTGGTATCGAGTGCTTTCACAGATCGGCATCGTCGACAGCCGCCGACCAGTTCAGCTGTTCCAATGGGACAGGCGCGCCTTCGTGCCGATAGAGGCTCCTCAAGCGTGCGACTGCGGCGTCGACCGTCAAAGTATTGGGCATGGCGCGACGGCGCAGCATTATACCGTCGCCCGTCTCGATCACGTCAAGATCTGTTCCCGGTTGCCAGCCAAGCCGGTCGCGCGTCGCCTTGGGAACGACGACCTGACCCTTTTCAGAAATGCGCGTTTGCAATGTCATTCCTGTAAGATACGTCTTACCGGCGCAAGGGTCAATCTTCGGAGGGCTCCCCCAGGTCGCGCGCAACTTCGGGCTTGCGCAGCAACGCGTCGATGTGGCTGCCCTCGTCGAAGCTGTCGTCAGCCAGGAACTTGAGCTTGGCGGCGTATTTCATCCGCACCTGCGAGGCGACCTCGCGTTGAAGGTACGCGGTATTGGTGCGCAGCGCCTTGAGCACTGCTTCCTCGTCCTTGCCGAGCAACGACTTCATGAACACCGTCGCGTGGCGGAGGTCAGGCGACATGCGGACTTCGGTGATGGTCACCGGATGCTTGGCCAGCGTCTCGTCGTGCACGTCGCCGCGCGCGAGGATCTCGCTCAGCGTGTGGCGCATCTGTTCGCCGACGCGGAGCAGGCGGACGTTGCGGGATTCTGGGGTATCGGTCGGGCGCATATTCTTCTTCCTCCCTCTCCCCTCCGGGGAGAGGGTCGGGGAGAGGGGCAGTCCAGCAGACCAACGTCCGCGTCACTGCCCCTCTCCCGACTTCGCTTCGCTCGTCTGCCCTCTCCCCGCTAGCGGGGAGAGGGAGAAGATTACAGCGTGCGTTCGCGCAGTTCGACTTCGAACGTTTCGAGGAAGTCGCCCGGCTTGATGTCGACGAAGTTCGACGTGAAGGTCACGCCGCACTCCAGACCTGCGCGCACTTCGGCGACATCGTCCTTGAAGCGACGCAGCGAGGCGATCTCGCCCTGGTAGATGATGACATCCGCCCGGGTAATACGCGCCTTGAGCGCCTTGCGGATATTGCCCTCGGTAACCAGCAGACCCGCCGCCTTGCCGTGCTTGCCGGCCGAGAAGACGTCGCGGATTTCGGCGCGGCCGACGACCGTTTCGAACGCCTCGGGTCCAAGCTCGCCCGCCATCCCGGCGCGGATCTCGTCGGTCAGGTCATAGATCACGTCATAATATTTGAACGCGACCTTCTGCCGTTCCGCGATCTCGCGTGCCTTGGCGTTCGGACGGACGTTGAAGCCGATGATCGGTGCGCCCGACGCACCCGCCAGCGTCACGTCGCTCTCGGTGATGCCACCGACGCCCGAATGCAGCACGCGCGCCTTGATGAGATCGGTCGAGATCTTGTTGATCGCGCCCACGATCGCCTCGACCGACCCTTGCGTGTCGGCCTTGACCACCAGCGGATATTCGATCGCCTGCTTTTCCTTGAGCGCCGAGAACATCGACTCGAGGCTGGCCGGGCCACCCCCGGTGCGCTTGTCGGTGATGACGCCCTTGCGGTATTCGGCGACTTCACGCGCACGCGCCTCGCTCTCGACCACCGAGAGTGGATCACCCGCACGCGGGACACCCGAGAGACCGAGCACCTCGACCGGCATCGACGGACCAGCGACCTTGATCTGCTGACCCTTGTCGTTGGTCATCGCGCGGACCTTACCGCTCTCGGCGCCGACGACGAATATGTCGCCGACCTTGAGCGTGCCGCGGTTGACGAGGATCGTCGCGACCGGGCCGCGGCCCTTGTCGAGCTTCGCCTCGATCACGGTGCCCTCGGCGGTACGGTCCGGGTTGGCCTTGAGCTCGAGCAGTTCGGCCTGGAGCTGGATCTTTTCGATCAGCTCGTCGAGACCGGTCTTCTTGAGCGCCGAGACCTCGACGTCCTGGACGTCGCCCGACAGTTCCTCGACCACGACCTCATATTGCAGCAGCTGCTCGCGCACCTTCTGCGGATTGGCGTCGTGCTTGTCGACCTTGTTGATCGCAACGATCATCGGCACGCCGGCGGCGCGCGTATGGTTGATCGCCTCGACGGTCTGCGGCTTGATGCTGTCGTCCGCCGCCACCACGAGGACGACGATGTCGGTCACGTTGGCGCCGCGCTGGCGCATCTCGGTGAACGCTTCATGGCCCGGGGTGTCGAGGAAGGTGATCTTCGACTTGTCCTTCAGCGTGACCTGATAGGCACCGATATGCTGGGTGATGCCACCGGCCTCGCCGCGCACGACATCGGTCCCGCGCAGCGCGTCGAGCAGCGAGGTCTTGCCGTGATCGACATGACCCATGATCGTCACGACCGGCGGACGCGTGACCGCGTTCTCGTCGTGATCCTCATGCGTGTCGTTGGTCAGATCGATGTCCGAATCGCTGACGCGCTGAATATTGTGGCCGAATTCGGTCACCAGCAGCTCGGCGGTATCCTGGTCGATCGTCTGCGTCATCGTGACGGGCATCCCCATCTTGAACAGCGTCTTGACCAGGTCCGCGCCCTTTTCCGCCATGCGGTTGGCGAGTTCCTGGACGGTGATCGCCTCCGGCACCACGACGTCACGGATCTGCTTGGCCTGCACCTCGCGCGGGCCGCCCATCCGGCGGTTTTCCTTCTCGCGAGCGCGCTTCAAGGCAGCGAGCGACCGCGCACGTGCACCGTCGCCATCGTTGAGGGCGCGGTTGACGGTCAGCTTGCCGCCGCGACGCTCGTCACCCTTGCGGTCACGCGGACCGGCACCGGGACGCGACGGCGCTTCGGTCGGGGCAGCCGAGGGCGACCCCGGACGCTTGACGGTGCCAGCGGGCGTCGGCGTTGCCGAAGCCGTGGTTGCAGCAGGCGTCGGCTCGGGTGCCGGCGCAGGCGCGGGCGGCTTGGGCCGCTCGGGCCGCGGAACCGGCGTGAACAGGCGCGGTGCCGGCATCGACGGATCGCGCTCGAGCGACAGCGGGCGCAGCACGGGGGCTGGCGCTGGCGCAGGGGCGGGGGTCGGCTTGGCTGCGACCGGCGCAGGGGCTACGGGCGCCGGTGCGGCCGGCGCAGGCGTTGCCACCGGAGCAGGCGTTGCGGCGACCGGCGCTGCCGGGGCGGCGGGTGCCGCGACCGGAGCAGGCGCTTCGGGCGCTGCAGCTTCGACCGGAGCCGGGGCAGGAGCCGCCTGCTCTGCGACGGGCTCGGGCGTCGGCTCGGGAGCGGGCATCGGCTCAGCCGTCGGCGCAGGCGCCTTGGCGCGTTCCTCGGCGCGGCGACGATCTTCCTCGAGCGCCTCGGCGCGAAGACGCTCGTCGCGACGACGATTCTCTTCCTGCGCCTGCATGCGCGCCTCATCGGCCTCGCGCAGCAGCTTGGTCTGGAGTTCTTGCCGCGACAGCAGCGAGTTGGCGGGCGAAACCGGCGCGGGCGGAGGCGCGCGGCGGGGTTCCGGCGCGCGCGCGGCCGGGGTTGGTGCCGGTGCGGGGGCCGCAGCCGGAGCCGCTGCTTCCTCGACGACGGGCGCATCGACCGGGGTGCCGCCCGGGCCGAGCACGCGGCGGCGCTTCACCTCGACCACGACGGTGTTCGACCGTCCATGGCTAAAGCTCTGCTTGACCTGGCCGGTCTCGACCGTACGCTTCAAGCCCAAAGGCGCGCGCATGCCCAGCTTCGGCTTTTCGTTCTCGGTATCGCTCACTCAAATTCCTCGTGTACGTCGTCTGTCGGCACTCGGGCCAGATCGGCCAGCGGACCGGCGTCTTGGTGAGACGCCGATGCCCCCTGCGAGGCCGTTTCGCAAGGCGCGGGAGTTGGGTCAGGGCCGATGAAATGCAGCCAGCGGTGTAGCGAATCGCGTACGCGTCCGGCGGCATCGGGATCAGTCAGGCCTATATGTACCACATTCTGGCGGCCTAGTGCCACGGCCAATATGGTGCGCGGGACCGGCAGAACCAACCCCCTCAAATCACTTCCTTCTTCATCGTTGCCGATGCGCCAGGCCTGATCGAGTTTACGGTTGCCGTCCGCGCCCGCATCGCAGGCGTGGAGCAGCATGTGAAGCTTGCCGCTGCGCGCCGCGGTCTCGATCTTTTCCGCGCCCGTCAACAGGTTGCCGGTGCGCGCTTCGAGTCCGAGGCGGTCGAGCACGGCGCGTTCGAGCGCGGTGGCGATCTTGTCGGACAGGTCCTCGGGGATCGCGATCGGGCCGGTCTTGAACGCCCGCGCGAGCGCGGCCTTGAGCTTACCCTTGGCGATTGCGGTGTCCAGCTCGGTGCGGGTCACGCCGATCCATGCGCCACGGCCGGGGGCCTTGGCGCGTACGTCGGGGTGGACCGCGCCGTCCGGGGACAGCGCGAGGCGGACAAGCGTCTCGCGCGGGGCGCGCTCACCGAGGAGGATGCAGCGGCGGATTGCGCCGGTGGGATCTTCTGGAGTGTCGTTCATTACTTAAGCCCCTCCCCTTCAGGAGCGGCGGGTGAACAGCGCCCCGCGCTGTTCAGGTCATGCTGGGAGCATGACCGACCCGACGCTGGGTTGGGGGTGGGGCGGGCCTCGCAGAGACCTGCGCCCGGTACAGCCCCACCCCAACCCCTCCCCTGAAGGGGAGGGGCTAAGAAGAGGCCCAGGACTAAGTGGATCGCTAGCGAGTCATTGCGAGGATTCCGCATGTGCGTCCTCCTGCAACTTAGGGACATCGCGGTCGGCGATCAGAAGCCCGCCCGCGCCGTAATTCTCGGTCGACACTTCCTCGATCACGATCTGCACCGCAGCCGGGTTCTTGCCCAGCCGCTCGACCAGCGACCGGGTGACATCCGCGACGATCCCGGACTTCTGGTCCTTGGTCGCGGTGCCCGAAATGCGGATGCTGACGAACGGCATCAGGCGTCCTTTTCCTCCGAAGCGTCGGCAACAGGCGCTTCTTCAGCCTCGACCTCGGCTTCCTCATCCTCGAACCAGTGCGCGCGTGCGGCCATGATGATCTCATTGCCCTGCGCTTCGCTCAGGCCATACTCGCCGAGCACGCCACCCTTGTCCTCGACGCGCTTGGGTGCATCCTCGGCGCGGCGGCGCTGTTCCTGGCGCTTCTTCTGGATCAGCTCGTCGGTCGCCAGATCGGCGAGGTCGTCGAGCGTCTTGATCCCGGCCTTGCCGAGCGTGACCAGCATCGCCTCGTTGAGATGCGGCAATGCGGCAAGCGCGTCGTCGACGCCGAGCGAACGGCGCTCGTCGCGGTTGGTCTGCTCGCGGCGATCGAGCGCCTCGGTCGCGCGGCTCTGGAGCTCGGCGGCGAGATCGTCGTCAAAGCCTTCGATCGACGCGATTTCGTCGACGCCGACATAAGCGACTTCCTCGAGGCTGCCGAAGCCTTCGGCGACCAGCAGCTGCGCGAGCGTCTCGTCGACGTCGAGTTCCTTCTCGAACAGCGCCGAGCGCTCGACGAATTCCTTCTGGCGCTTCTCGGAGGCATCCGCCTCGGTCAGGATGTCGATCGCCTTGGCGGTCAGCTGCGACGCAAGCCGCACGTTCTGGCCACGACGCCCGATCGCGAGCGACAGCTGATCGTCGGGAACGACGACCTCGATGCGATCCTCTTCCTCGTCGATCACGACGCGCGACACGGAGGCCGGCTGGAGCGCGTTGACGACGAAGGTCGCGGTGTCGGGCGACCACGGGATGATGTCGATCTTCTCGCCCTGCATTTCCTGGACGACCGCCTGGACGCGGCTGCCCTTCATGCCGACGCACGCGCCGACCGGATCGATCGAAGAGTCATGCGAGATGACGCCGATCTTGGCGCGCGAACCCGGGTCGCGCGCAGCGGCCTTGATCTCGATGATGCCGTCGTAAATTTCGGGGACTTCCTGCGCGAACAGCTTCTTCATGAAGTCGGGGTGCGCGCGGCTGAGGAAAATCTGCGGCCCGCGGTTCTCGCGGCGGACGTTGAGGATCAGCGAGCGGATCCGGTCGTTGACGCGGACGACTTCGCGCGGGATCTGCTGGTCGCGACGGATCACGCCCTCGGCGCGGCCAAGGTCGACGACGACATGGCCGAACTCGACGCGCTTGACGACGCCGGTGATGATCTCGCCCATCCGGTCCTTGAATTCTTCATACTGACGCTCGCGCTCGGCGTCGCGGACCTTCTGGAAGATGACTTGCTTGGCGGCCTGCGCGGCGATGCGGCCGAATTCGATCGGGGGCAGCGGATCGACGATATAGTCGCCGACGACCGCACCCTTCTGGAGCTTCTCGGCTTCCTTCAGATTGACCTGCTTGAAATAGTCATCGACCGCCTCGACCACTTCGACGACGCGCCACAGGCGGAGATCGCCGGTATTGGGGTCGAGCTTCGCGCGGATGTCGTTCTCGGCACCGTAGCGCGCGCGGGCGGCGCGCTGGATCGCGTCCTCCATCGCCTCGATGACGATGCCCTTGTCGATCATCTTCTCGGTGGCGACCGCGTTCGCAATCGCGATTAGCTCGGCGCGGTTGGCGGTGACGCCGGAGGTTGCTGGGGTGGCCATCAGTTATGTCCTTCTTCGCGGTCGGCACCCTCGGGCGCGTCCATAGCTTCGTCGTCGTGTTCGATTTCTTCTTCGTCCGCGCCGTCCATCGACAGCGGGCGAGTCGCGGCGATCAGCGCGTCGGTCAGCACCAGCTTGGCGGTGTTGACCTGCGCGAACGGCACGTCGAGCTCGCCATGCTTGGCGAGATAGATCGCGATGCGGTCGTCGGTCACGCCCTTGAGCGTGCCGGTCAGCACCTTGCGGCCCTCGATCGGCGCGAGCAGCACGATCCGCGCCTCATGCCCCGCCCAGTCGCTGAAATCCTTGAGCCGGGTCAGCGGCCGGTCGATCCCGGGGGACGACACTTCGAGCCGATATTCGTCCTCGATCGGATCCTTGCCCTCGAGCTCGAGCGCATCGAGCACGTCCGAGATGCGGCGCGACAGTTCGGCGCAATCGTCGATCGTCAGCTGGCGCGTGTCGGGGCGCTCCGCCATCACCTGGAGCGTGAGATCACCCTTGCCGCCGAACAGCTTGACGCGCACGAGATCGAATCC
Source organism: Sphingomonas sp. CARO-RG-8B-R24-01 (assembly GCF_022662295.1). Classification (NCBI taxonomy): domain Bacteria; kingdom Pseudomonadati; phylum Pseudomonadota; class Alphaproteobacteria; order Sphingomonadales; family Sphingomonadaceae; genus Sphingomonas; species Sphingomonas sp. CARO-RG-8B-R24-01. The sequence continues at coordinate 126,556 of NZ_JAKNQI010000011.1, forward strand.
GAGGGCCTCGGCTTCGGGGGCGACGAGCGCGGTCAGGTCGGGCGTTTCGGTCAAGCGTGCGATATCCTTGGCAATGGGCTTGGCAATGGTCAAAGCGGTTCGGCGCCGGAACCGGGGGGCTCCAGCCTCTTCATCCAATGATGTAGAGAATAGCGGCGATATAGTCGGATTGCGGGGGGCTGGCAAGCGGCTGTGATGCGCGATCGTGCGCGGAGCGGTTAGCGTTTCGGGAAGCCACGCACGGGATTTCGATCGACCCGTCCCGGCAGTCCCGTGTAGCAAGACCCTGTACAGGCGTGGAACCACTCCGCGGCGACGACAGTATGTGTCTAAGACCCCAGGAGAATCGCCGATGCTGACGTCCCGTGCACCGCTTGCCCTGCTGCTGGCGGCCACCGCCTGTTCGGGGTCGCCGCAGCAATCCACCGCCGCACCCGCCGCGACCCAGTCTTCGCCGACGTCGCCCGCATCGTCCGCACCGGCACCGGCATCGACCATGGCCCCCGTCACGAGCCTGCCCGACGACGCGCCCGACGCGACGGTCAAGAATGTCGCGGCCACGACAGGCCACGCCAATACCAAGGAAACCGCACCACCATTCGCGATGCAGACACTTGGCCAGTTCGAGGATCCGTTCGCGATCGCGTTCTTGCCCGACGGGTCGGCGTTCGTCACCGAGAAGGCGGGCAAGATTAAGCTGCGCCGCCCGGACGGATCGATCGCCGACATCACGGGGGCGCCCAAGGTGCTGTTCGACAATCAGGGCGGATTGCTCGACATCGCGCCCGCCCCTGATTTCGCGACGAGCAAGCTGGTCTATATCAGCTATTCCGAACCGCGCCCGGGCGGGAGTAGCCTGGCGCTCGCACGCGGGCTGTTTACCGGGACCGCGCTGGTCAACCTGCAGGTGCTGTGGCGCGCGGGGAGCGACGGGGTCGGTGGCCAGTTCGGTGCCAACATCCTGTTCGCGCCCGACGGCAAGTCGCTCTACCTTTCCTCGGGCGAGCGTCAGCGCTTCACGCCGGCGCAGGATCCGGACCAGGCGATCGGCAAGATCCTCCACTTGACGCTCGACGGCAAACCAGCGCCCGGCAACCCGATGGCATCGGCGGGCGGGGTCCGTGCACAGACATGGAGCAGCGGGCATCGCAACCCGTACGGCATGGTCTTCGCGCAGGACGGTACGCTGTGGGAAGTCGAGATGGGGCCCCGCGGCGGCGACGAGCTCAACGTGATCCTGCCGGGGAAGAATTACGGCTGGCCGATCGTCTCGAACGGCGACAATTATTCGGGCAAGCCGATTCCCGATCACCCCAGCCGCCCCGATCTCGAGGCCCCCAAGCTGTGGTGGAACCCGTCGATCTCGCCCGGCGGGATGATTGATTATACCGGCGCGATGTTCCCCGAGTTCCGCGGCAATTTGTTCATCGGCGCGCTGTCGGGCGAGGCGCTGATCCGCGTGACGCTGGCGGGCAATACCGCGAAGGTCGCGAACCAGTATAAGATCGGCGAGCGCGTCCGCGATGTCGCGCAGGCCCCCGATGGCGCGATCTGGCTGCTCGAGGATGGCGGCAAGCTGGTACGGCTGGCGAAGAAGTGAGGCGTCAGGCGCGCGCGATCAGATAGTTCATCCGAGCCGCGGCGATCGGCTTGGCGGGATCGTCCTGCCAGGCGGTCGCCTCGACATTGGCGACGCGTCCGCCGAGCCGAGTCACGACCCCGCGCGCATAGGTCGGCTTGTCGCGCCCGCCGCGCATGTAATCGACCGTCACGTTGATCGGCTTGATCTGCCCGCCGCCATCGTCTTCGAGCGCCTGGCGCACTGCGACGATCGCCGCCATCTCGAGCAACCCGCCGATCGCGCCACCGTGGAGCCAGCCGGGGCGTCCGGTCAGCGCCTGTCCGAATGGCATCGTCAGCAGGATCGCATCGTCGCCGGGCGCGATTTCGATTCCGAGCGTCTGGGCATAAGGCGGGAGCATCAGGCGGCGTCCGTGAACATGAAGGTGCCCGCGACATGCGCGAGCGGATCGGCCGGATCGCCGTCATGCGCCTGCCCGCGCACGAACGAGATCGAGCGCGTGATGCGATAGCATTCGCCGTGGCCGATCACGGTCTTGCCTGGGGTGGCGGGGCGCAGATAATCGATCCGGAGATCCAGCGTCGCGTGCGGGCGGAAGGTGCCGAGCCGGGTCCACACCGCGAGGCTGGTCGCCATGTCCATCATCGTCAGGATCGGGCCGGACGCGAGCACGCCGCTGTCGGGATCACCGATCAGGTCCGCGCGATACGGGAGCTGCAGCTCGCACCAGTCGGGACCGTGCGCAAGATAGCTGAGGCCCAGCAACCCGCCATGGCCGCCGACACCGAGGCGGCTGAAACGGGCGGGGTCGAAGGCGGGGAGGGGGGCGGGCGGCATGGGCGCGCGCTGTATCGCAATGCGGGACGGGTGCAAACCAACATCCGTCCTTCCCCGCGCGGGCGGGACCTCTGCGAAAGTCGGCTTACGCACCCGTCATTTGCCGCTTTCCCGCGAAGGCAGGAATCCAGAGCCAAGCAGAACAACGACTTACAGTTCTCGCGACGCTTGGACTCCCGCATTCGCGGGAGAACATCGACGGTTTCGCAGAGGCCATGCCTGAGGGGGGATGACGGACGCGGCGGGGACCTTAGCCATGCACCGTCAGCCATTCCGCCGGGTCCGCGCGCTGTGTACGCAGCGCATTCGCCGGATCGGCGATGTCCTCCACCCCGATCGCCATGCCGCAGAACAGCATCCGCTCCGGCGGCAGGTCGATCGCCGTGCCGACCGTCTCCGGAAACATCGCCCAGCATTCCTGCGCGCACGTCGCCAGTCCGGCCTCGACCGCGAGCAGCATGACATTCTGCAGATACATGCCGAGGTCGGCCCATTGCGGCGGCCCCATCCGCCGGTCGACGCTGCAGAACAGCGCCGCGGGCGCGCCGAAGAACTGGAAGTTGCGCGCGAACCACAAGCGCCGCGCCGCCTTGTCCTCGCGCGGGATGCCGAGTTCGCCGTACAACGCCTCGCCGACCGCGAAACGCCGGTCGCGATAGGGTGCGACGAGGTCGGGCGGGTAGATGGCGTAGGCGGGCTCCTCGGTCTCGCCGCGCCACAGCTTCGCGGCGATCGTCTGCTTCAACGCGGCGAGCGGCGTGCCCGTCAGCAGGTCGACGTGCCACGGCTGGAGATTGCCCCCGGTCGCGGCGCGCGCAGCCTTGGTGACGATGCCGGACAGCACCGCCGGATCGACCGGCGTCGGCAGGAACCCGCGGACCGAGCGCCGCGCCGCGATCGCTTCGCTGACCGTCATGGAATGTCCTTTCGAGCCTCGGGTATGCAACCGCACTCTTGCCCGTCGCGGCCATTCGGGGCAAGACAGTTGCAAAATACAACCTTCATTAGGGGAGTCGAGCATGGCCGAGGCCTATATCGTGGACGCAGTGCGCACCGCTGGCGGCAAGCGCGGCGGAAAGCTCGCCGGCTGGCATCCGGTCGACCTGGCGGCGTCGGTGCTCGACGCGATCGTCGCGCGCACCGGGATCGACGGCGCGGCGGTCGACGACGTGATCATGGGCTGCGTGATGCAGGGCGGGCAGCAGGCGGGGCAGGTCGGGCGCAACGCGGTGCTCGCGGCGAAGAATTTGCCCGACACCGTCCCCGCGGTGTCGATCGACCGGCAGTGCGGTTCCTCGCAACAGGCGATGCAGTTCGCCGCGCAGGCGGTGATGTCGGGAACGCAGGACATCGTCATCGCGGCAGGCGTCGAGAGCATGACGCGCGTGCCGATGGGCACCACCGCGACGCTGTTCATGAAAGAGGGGCTGGGCAACTACAAGTCGCCGCTCCTTGAAGAGAAATATCCCGGCGTCATGTTCAGCCAGTTCATGGGCGCGGAGATGATCGTCAAGAAGCACGGCTTCACCCGCGAGCAGCTCGACACCTTCGCGGTCGAAAGTCACCGCCGCGCCGCCGCCGCGACCGAGCGGGGCGCGTTCGACAAGGAGATCCTCGCGCTCGACGTCGAGACGCCCGACGGTGTGATTAGTCACCGCACCGACGAGGGCATCCGCGCGGATGCGACGCTGGAGAGCATCGGCGCGGTCAAATTGCTGCAGGAAGGCGGCAACATCAGCGCGGCCAACGCCAGCCAGATCTGCGATGGCGCGTCGGCGGTGATGATCGTCAGCGAGCGCGCGTTGAAGGAGCATGGGCTCACCCCGCTCGCGCGGATCGTCAACCTGACCGTGACCGGGGGCGACCCGGTGATCATGCTCGAGGAACCGCTGTTCGCGACCGACCGCGCGTTGCAGCGTTCGGGGATGAAGATCGAAGATATCGACCTGTACGAGGTCAACGAAGCGTTTGCGCCGGTGCCGCTCGCGTGGCTCAAGCATACCGGGGCGGATCATGCGCGGTTGAACGTCAACGGCGGCGCGATTGCGTTGGGGCATCCGCTCGGCGCTTCGGGGACGAAGCTGATGGCGACGCTGGTCCATGCGCTGCACGCCTCGGGCGGGCGCTACGGGTTGCAAACGATGTGCGAGGGCGGCGGTATTGCCAACGTCACGATCATCGAACGGCTTTGATTATTCTTAGCCCCTCCCCTTCAGGGGAGGGGTTGGGGTGGGGCAGTCCAGCAGAGCGCGTTCTCTGCGAGGCACACCCCACCCCCATCCCCTCCCCTGAAGGGGAGGGGCGTTCTCGTTCCAAGGGAGGGACCCTAACATGATTCTCGATTCCACCACCGCCGCCGTCGTCACCGCCGGCGCCGCCAAGTGCGTCGACGCCGCGATTATCGAACGGCGCTGATCTCACTTAGCCCCTCCCCTTCAGGGGAGGGGTTGGGGTGGGGCGGTCCAGCAGAACGACCTCTCTGCGAGGCACGCCCCACCCCCATCCCCTCCCCTGAAGGGGAGGGGCGTGCTCATTCCAAGGGAGGAAACGCCATGAACCTAGACTCCACCACCGCCGCCGTCGTCACCGGCGGAGCCTCCGGCCTCGGCGCCGCGACCGCCCGCGCGCTCGCCGCCAAGGGCGTCAAGGTCGCGATCTTCGACATGCAGACCGAGAAGGGCGAAGCGATCGCCGCGGAGATCGGCGGCACCTTCTGCGAAGTCAACGTCACGTCCGAGGACTCGGTCGACGCGGGCTTCGCCAAGGCGCGCGCGGCGCATGGGCAGGAAGCGATCCTCGTCTGCTGCGCAGGCACCGGCAATGCGATGAAGACCGCGAGCCGCTCGAAGGAAGACGGCAGCATCAAGCATTTCAGCCTCGCCGCGTTCGACTGGCTCATCCAGATCAACCTCGTCGGCACGTTCCGCTGCGTTGCAAAGTCGGCCGCCGGGATGCTCACCCTCGATCCGGGTGAAGACGGCGAACGCGGCGCGATCGTGATGACCGCGAGCGTCGCCGCCGAGGACGGGCAGATCGGCCAGGCCGCCTATTCCGCGTCCAAGGGCGGGGTCGTCGGCATGACCCTCCCCATCGCGCGCGACCTGATGGGCGAAGGAATTCGCGTCAACACGATCCTCCCTGGCATTTTCGAGACCCCGTTGATGCAGGGCGCGCCACAGCAGGTGAAGGACAATCTCGCCGCTTCGGTCCCCTTTCCCAAGCGGCTGGGGAAACCCGAGGAATATGCCAAGCTCGCGCTTGCGATGGTCGAGAACAGCTATTTCAACGGCGAGGACGTGCGGCTCGACGGCGCGATCCGGATGGCGCCGCGCTGAATGGCGCGGCCCGATCCGGCGCGGCAGGACTCCGCGCACTATCCGCACACCACGACGATCCAGACGCGGTTCCAGGACCTCGATGTCCTCGGCCATATTAACAACGTCGCGATGGCGGCACTATTCGAGAGCGCGCGCGTGCGGTTCAACCGCGCCCTCGGGCTGGCGGGCTGGTCGGGGCATCGCTGGCTCGTCGCGCGCGTCGAGGTCAATTATATCGCCGAGGCGTATTTTCCCGATGACGTCGCGGTCGCCACCGGGATCGGCGAGGTCGGCAATCGCAGCTGGCAGATCCTGTCGGCGGCGTTCCAGAACGGCACATGCGTCGCGACCTGCGACGTCGTGATCGTGATGAGTGCGAGTGGCGGGCTGACGACGCTGCCGGATGATTTCCGCGCGGGGCTGGAGGCGAACCGGGTCGGGTGATCGATACGCCGCTCGTGCTCCCGCGAAGGCGGGAGTCCAGGAGTCGCGAACGCAACGAGGCGTTGTTCTGCAAAACGCTGGATTCCCGCCTGCGCGGGAAAACGGATAGCGCACACGCGACCGCCCCACACCCAACCTTGACTTCCGCCCCCGCCTCGGCCATATGGCGCTCATCGAAGCGTCATGCAGCGTGATCGGACTTTATCGTCCCAGCTCCGCCTCGGTCGTTACCAAACGGACTTCCCTTTTCACGCGGGGTGTCAAATCCTCCCCCCGCCATCCGCGCGTCGAGAACGTGCGTCCATGGCATATGCAATGGAATACACTTTCATGTCTTTCGCCCATCTCGGCCTTGCCGAGCCGCTCGTTCGCGCGCTCGAAGCAAAGGGCTATACCACCCCCACCCCGATCCAGGCGCAGTCGATCCCGATGCTGCTCGAAGGCCGCGATCTGCTCGGCATCGCGCAGACCGGCACCGGCAAGACCGCCGCGTTCGTGCTGCCGTCGATCCAGCGCCTCGTCGCCGCCGACAAGCGCGTCCTGCCGACGCATTGCCGGATGCTGGTTCTCGCGCCGACGCGCGAACTCGCCAGCCAGATCGCCGATAGCGCGCGCGATTATGCGAAGTTCTCGAAGATGACCGTCGCGACGGTGTTCGGCGGGACCAGCATCAACAAGAACCGTCAGGACATGAGCCGCGGCGTCGACATCCTCGTCGCCACGCCGGGCCGTCTGCTCGACCTGATCGAGCAGCGCATGGTCAGCCTCGCGATGCTTGAGATCCTCGTGCTCGACGAAGCCGACCAGATGCTCGACCTCGGCTTCATCCACGCGCTGCGCAAGATCGTGAAGATGCTGCCGCGCGTGCGCCAGACGCTGTTCTTCTCGGCCACCATGCCGAACGCGATCCGCGAGCTCGCCGACCAGTTCCTCAACGATCCCGCGACCGTCAAGGTTGCCCCGGTGTCGAGCACTGCCGAGCGCGTCGAGCAATATGTCTATTTCGTCAACCAGGGCGAGAAGCAGGCGCTGCTGACGATGCTGCTGGCGGACGGCGCGATCGAGCGTTGCCTCGTCTTTACGCGGACCAAGCATGGCGCGGACCGCGTCGTGAAGCTGCTCGGTGCGAACGGCATCCCGGCGAACGCGATCCACGGCAACAAGAGCCAGCCGCAGCGGGAGCGCGCGCTCGGCGAGTTCAAGAGCGGCAAGGTCAAGGTGCTGGTCGCGACCGACATCGCGGCGCGCGGGATCGACGTTTCGGGCGTCAGCCACGTGTTCAACTTCGAGCTGCCCAACGTGGCAGAGCAATATGTCCACCGCATCGGCCGTACCGCACGCGCCGGCGCATCGGGCATCGCGATCAGCTTCTGCGCGGATGACGAGCGGAGCTACCTGCGCGACATCGAGAAGCTGACGCGCGTCAAGCCCGACATGGTCAAGCTCCCCGAGGGCTTCATGGCCGAAGCAGCCCGCATCAAGGCGGCGCGCCCGGCGGGTTCCGACGTCAGCGATCGTCCGCGCGACGAGAGCGGCCGTCACCGTGCGCCGCCGCGCGCAACCCACGCCGCGCGCCCGACCGGCGAGCGTCCTGCCGGCGGCAGCCGTCCCTATAGCGCCGGTGGCGCGCGTCCGGCGGGGGGCGCTGGTCGTCCTGCGGGCGCGGGTCGTCCGGCCGGTGGTGGTCGTCCGGGTGGCAGCGGCCGTCCGGCGGGCGGTGGTCGCCCGGCTGGCGGCGGCGGTCGGCGGTCGCCTGCGGCTGGCTGAGGCTTTCCGGTTTCTGGCTAATGCACGAGCGGCCGGTCCTTCGGGATCGGCCGTTTGCGTGTGTGCAGAGATCTTTGCGGCCACGCCTAACCAAGCCACTTCCCCGGCGAAGGCCGGGGCCCAGTAGAGATGGCCGGGGTAACGAAGCGCAGCGCTCAAGGCTCTTCTGTCTCCCTACTGGGCCCCGGCCTTCGCCGGGGAAGCAATGAAGGGCCGCGCACCCCCTGGAAAACGCCCCGTTGCCGCGCGCTTCGTCCCGCGCTAGCTTCCCGTTGCAAAACAAAACGAATCTACAGGGGAGAGGCCGGCGAATGTCGCACCCATGCGTCCACGCGCGGAGTGATCCGGGCAAGCCTGCGCTCATCGTCGCCGAAACCGGCGAGACGATCAGCTTCGCCGAACTCGACCAGCGGTCCAACCGCGCCGCGCGGCTCTTTCGAGCGCATGGCCTGGAAGCGGGCGATACGATCGCCTTGTTCTGCGAGAACATGCCGCAATTCTACGACGTGGCCTGGGGCGCGCAGCGCAGCGGGCTGTTCTTCGTCTGCATCTCGACCAAGCTGACCGCGCCCGAGGTCGGCTATATCCTCGCGGACTCGGGCGCGAAGCTGGTGGTCGCGTCGGCGGGGCTCGCGTCGGTGGCCGAACACATCGCGCCCGAGCTTCTGCGCTTCGCGGTCGGTGGCGTCATCCCCGGCTGGCAGGACTGGGACGCTGCCGTGGCCGCCATGCCCGCCGACCCAATCCCCGACCAACGCGCCGGAGTCGACATGCTTTATTCCTCGGGTACGACCGGCCGCCCCAAGGGCGTCCGCGTCGCCTTGCCCGTAGATCCCGACATCGAAGCGATGACCGTGCTCGAAATGCTCGCGCGCGGGCTTTACGGGCTTGGCCCCGACAGCATCTATCTCAGCCCCGCGCCGCTCTATCATGCCGCGCCGCTTCGCTGGTCGATGACGGTCCAGCGGCTCGGCGGCACCGTCGTGATGATGGAGCATTTCGAGCCCGAAGCCGCGCTCGCTGCGATCGAACGCTATCGCATCACCGCGAGCCAATGGGTGCCGACGCATTTCGTCCGGCTGCTCAAGCTTGATCCCGCGGCGCGCGCGCGGCACGATCTGTCGAGCCTCAAGGTCGCGATCCATGCCGCCGCGCCGTGCCCGGTTCCGGTGAAGGAAGCGATGATCGACTGGTGGGGACCAGTGCTGTTCGAATATTATGCCGGGTCGGAGGGGAATGGCCTGACGACGATCGCCTCGACCGAATGGCTCGCGCATCGCGGATCGGTTGGCAAGGCGGCGTACGGCGTGCTCCACGTCTGCGGCGAGGATGGCGCGGAGGTCGCGGCGGGCGAGGAAGGGCTGATCTATTTCGAGGGCGGCGGCGCGTTCGAATATCACAACGATCCCGAAAAGACCGCCGAGGCGCGCAATGCGTTCGGCTGGTCGACGCTCGGCGATATCGGGCGGATCGACGCGGACGGCTATCTGTACCTCACCGACCGCAAGAGCTTCATGATCATCTCAGGCGGCGTCAACATCTACCCGCAGGAGATCGAGAACCGGCTGATCACGCACCCGCGCGTCGCCGACGTCGCGGTGATCGGCGCGCCCGATGCGGCAATGGGCGAGCGCGTCGTCGCGGTGGTGCAGCCGGTCGACATGCGCGAAGCGGGGCCGGAGTTGGCCGCTGAACTGATCGCCTGGTGCCGCGCCGAATTGTCGGGGGTGAAGACGCCGCGGCAGATCGATTTCACCGCGGAACTGCCACGCCATGCGACGGGCAAATTGTACAAACGGCTGCTGCGAGACCACTATTGGGGCGAGACGGGCAGCCGGATCGTCTGATGGAGAAGAGCATGAACGACCGGGTTTCGATCACCGTCACCGATCACGTCGCCGACGTGCGGCTGACGCGCGCGGACAAGATGAATGCGATCGACCCCGCGATGTTCGAGGGGATCGGCGCGGCGATCGATTCGCTCCACACGCGCAAGGACGTGCGCTGCGTCGTGCTGTCGGGCGAGGGCAAGGCGTTCTGCGCGGGGCTCGACATGACGAGCATGGCGGGGGGCGGATCGGGGCTGAGCACGGTCGACCGCAACGCGCAGGGCAGCATCCTGCCGCAGCATGTCACCTGGGGGTGGCGCAACCTGCCGATGCCGGTAATCGCGGCGGTGCACGGGGTCGCGTTCGGCGGCGGGTTCCAGATCATGTCGGGCGCGGACATCAGGATCGCCGCGCCGGGGACGCGTTTCGCGATCCGAGAGAGTTATTGGGGGCTGGTCCCCGACATGGCGGGCTTCCCGATCTGGCGCGGGCTGGTGCGCGACGACGTGCTGCGCGAGCTGGTCTATACGTCGCGCGAGTTCGATGCCGACGAGGCGCTCCACCACGGGTTCGTCACGCGGATCGCCCATGCGCCGCATGCGGCGGCGCTGGAACTGGCGCATCTGATCGCTGCGAAAAGCCCCAATGCGATCCGCGGGGCGAAGCGGTTGTGCAACCTGGCGTTCGATGCGGATGCGCGGACGTTACTCGAAGCAGAGACCGCCGAGCAGGTCGCGGTGATGGGCAAGCCCGCGATGATGGAACAGGTTGCGGCGAACATCCAGAAACGGCCTGCGGTGTTTCACGACGCGGATTGAACCGGTTGGCCTTCTTCCCCGGCGAAGGCCGGGGCCCAGTCGCGGGCCGCGGGTAGCTCCGTAGCTGCCCTCTACATCGACCTTCGCTACTGGGCCCCGGCCTCCGCCGGGGAAGTGTTAAAACCTGCTACCGCTCGTACGCCTTCGGCAAAGCGCCTTCCTGCGGGACCATATACCGGTCGCGCAACGCATCCTGCCGGGTGCGCAGCGGCTGTTTCACCCCGTCGATATAGACCGCAGCCACCCCGGTCCCCAGTTCCAGCGGATCGCCATCCCACACCACGACATCGCCGCGCCGCCCCGCCTTGAGCGAGCCGATCTCGTCACCCATCCCGATCGCTTCCGCCGGCACCGAGGTGATCGCCGCGAACGCCGCATTCCAGTCGAGCCCGGTCGCGCCCGGCAGCTTGGTCAACGCGACCAGATTGCCCGCATATTGCTTTTCGAGCCGCGCCTGGCGCGCGTCATTGTCGTTGATCGTGCCCAGTCCGACGAGCACCCCCGCCGCCTTCATCCGCCCGACGTTCGACTGGGTCGAGCCCAGTTGATCGAACGAATTGGGCAGATCGGTCAGCGCCGACGCAATCACCGGGATGCGCGCCGCGACGAGTTGCGGCGCGACCATCCAGCCCTCCGCCGCGCCGACGAAGACCATCTTCACCGCGGGGAAATCCCGCTTGAGGTCGATCAGCGCGAGCATGTCCGACGCGCGCTCGACATGAACGAGCAGCGGCATCCTGCCGTTCGCCACAGGAACAAGAGCCTCGGCATCGGCGCGAGTCAGCAGCGCGCCCTTGCCCTGGTCGGCATAGTGATTGGGGTCGCGCGCGAAGTCCTTCGCCTGCGCCATCGCGTTGCGGAACATCGCGATCGCGGCGGGCCGGCTCCCCCCGGCGGCGCGCCCGCCGTCCACGCCATATTCCATGAACTGGAACGCGCGCGGCCGGGTGACCGGCGAACGGTCCGCCCCGAGATCAATCACCGCGCCCATCCCCGCGAAGATCGACCCGGCGTTGTCGGGCGCGACGATCGCGCGTGTCACCCCCTCGGCGCGGTTGAGCGGGATCGCGCTGGTGCTCGAATTGACCGCCGACGCGATGTCGATCGCGGCGTGGAACGGGCTGGTCTTCGCGCCAGCATCCGCGGTCTCGTCGACGCCGTCGACTTCGATGATCCCCATCCGTGTAAAGCCGGCGACGATCCCGGGGGTGACCCAGCGCCCGCCCGCATCGACCGTTTCGACCCCGCCGGGAACCGCGACCCCGCGCCCAGCCGCGACCACGCGACCGTCGCGCACGATCACGGTGCCACCCTCGATCGGCGCGGAGCCGTCACCGATGACGAGCTTGGCGTTGGTGATCGCGACGGTCTGCGCCGCCACGGGGGTTGCCAGCAGCGCGGCGGAGAGGAGGAGCAGGCGCTTCACTTCACATCTCCCGAGCCGGGCTGGCCAAGTTCGAAATCAGAAACCGGTCGGCGTTTCGGGTCGTTCGCGTCGTAAAGCAAAGCGCCGTCGATCCACACCTTCTCGGGCCGGGTATAGACGCTGAACGGGTTGCCGTTCCACAGCACGACGTCGGCCATCTTGCCGGGCTTGAGGCTGCCGGTCTTGTCGGCGATGTGGAGTGCCTTGGCGGGGTTGTAGGTCAGCCATTCCCACGCGACCGCGTCCGAGATCTGGATCCCCGCGCGCCGCCCGGCGGCGAGCGCCTTGGCGACTTCCTGGTTCAAGCGCTGGATTCCGTTCTCGTCATCCGAGTGGATCATCGCGCACGCGCCGTTCTTCTGGAGCAGCGCGAGATTCTCGCCGATCGCGTCGTACGACTCCATCTTGAAGCCCCACCAGTCCGCCCAGACCGCGGCGCAGGTCCCGTTCTGCTTCAACAAATCGGCGATCTTGTACGCCTCGACCGCGTGGTGGAACGCGCTGACGTGGTAGCCGAACTCCTTCGCCATATCCATGACGATGGCCATTTCGTCCGCGCGGTAGCAATGGTTCTGGACGAGGATCTCGCCCGACAGCACGCCTGCGAGCGTGTCCATCGCGATGTCGCGGCCGGGGACCTCGCCGCCGTCCTTCTCGTATTTGTCCCATTTGCGCTTATACTCGACCGCCTTCGCCCAGGTCTGGCGGTCGACCGCGATGTTGCCCATCCGGGTCGAGGGCTCGCGTCCCTTGCTGCCATAGACGCGCTTGGGGTTCTCGCCGCACGCCATCTTGAGACCGTAAGGCGCGCCGGGGAACTTCATCCCCTGCTCGGTGCGCGCATAGACGTTCTTGATGACGACCGAGCGGCCGCCCATCAGGTTCGCCGAACCGGGGAGGATCTGCAGCGTCGTCACCCCGCCATTGACGAGCGCACGGCTGAAGCCGGGGTCCTGCGGCCATACGCTGTGCTCGGCCCAGACTTCGGGGGTGGTCGGGCTGGTCGCCTCGTTACCGTCCGAATTGGCCTCGACCGCGGGCGTCGGATAGTCGCCGAGATGGCTGTGAATATCGATGATCCCGGGCGTGAGCGTCTTGCCGGTGCCGTCGATCACGGTCGCGCCGGCCGGCGCATCGATGCTCTGGCCGAGCGCGACGATCTTGCCGTCGGCGAACAGCACCGACCCATTGTCGATCCTGCCGCCTTCGCCGTCGAAGATGGTGACGTGCGTGACGAGCGTCGGGGTGCCCGGATAGCGCTTGTAGGTCGATGGGAAGGGATCATGGCTGAACCCCTTGCCGACGCCGGGACCCTTGCCCGAGCCCTTGGCGGCATCCGCCTTGGTCGAAACGCTTGCCGGATGGCCACCCCCATCGCTCGCGCAGCCCGCCAGCAGGGCGGCGAGCGCCACCGTGGCCAAACCGATATGCTTCATGCCCAACCCCCTTCGCGCGTTTCGCGCTGTATTGGTGGAGTAATCCGGCAGGATGGGGAGGCTGTCAACAGCCTTGCCGATCGCGTGTGGCGGTTCGATATCCCGTGCGCGCTACCGTCGGTCGGACTTGGAAGGTTAGGGGAAAGTTAGGCGAAAACGATCGCGAAGCGGCGCTTCTTTCCTGCCCCTTCCAGACTTTTACAGGCGGACGGTGGCATGCAATGCTGTCAAAGAGCGAAGCGGGATCCTAGCAGCAATCCGGTTTGTAGGACAGGATGCCGCCCTGTACGGTGGCATGATGGTGTCCCGATCGATGATCCTTGCGCTCGCCGCCGCGCTGGTGCTCGCCGCCTGTTCGCCCGACGACAGGGAAGCGCGCCGTCGTGCGGCGGGGCCGATGCCGTCGGTGGCGGCGCTCGCGCGGGTGGCCAGCGCCGCTGCGGGCGCCAGGCTCTTCACCCGGTGCTCCGCCTGCCATTCGATCGGCCGGGGCGCACCCGATCTCGGGGGACCCAACCTGTACGGGGTAATGGGACAGGAGATCGGCCAGAACAGTCCGCGCTTCGCCTATACGGCCGCATTGCAGGCGGTCGGCGGACGCTGGACGCGCGCGCGGATGGATGCCTGGCTCGCCAACCCCCGGCGCTTTGCGCCCGGCACGGCGATGGGGTTCGCGGGACTGGCCGATCCGCTCGATCGCGCGGATGTCATCGCCTATCTGGAGACGCAGCGGTGATGACGCCCTGGTGCGGCTAGGGGCGGCGCTCCCGCTCCGTCGCGTCGCGCGCTACAGCGAGCGCCCGATCAGCTCCTTCATGATCTCGTTCGTCCCCCCGAAGATCCGCGTCACCCGCGCAGCGCGCCACGCGCGCGCGATCGGATATTCGTTCATATAGCCAGCGCCGCCGTGGAGCTGGAGGCAGGCGTCCATTACCTCCCATTGCAGATCGGTGTGCCACAGCTTGGCGGCGGCGCCTTCCTCGTTGGTCAGTTCGCCCTTCAGATGCCGCGTGATCGCCCAGTCGAGATGCGCCCAGCCGACCTGCAGCTTGGCTTTCAGGTCCGCGAGCACGAAGCGCGTGTTCTGGAAATCGAACACCATCCCCGCAAAGGCCTTGCGCGTCTTGGTGAACTCGACCGTCTCGTCGAACGCCTTTTGCGCCGACGCGTGGACCGACACCGCGATCGACAGGCGTTCCTGCGGCAGCTGGCTCATCAGATAGATGAAACCCTTGCCCTCTTCGCCGAGGCAATTGGTCATCGGCACGCGGACATCCTCGAAGAACAGCTCGGACGTGTCGGCGGCGTCTTGCCCGATCTTGTCGAGCTTGCGGCCCTTGCTGAACCCCTCGCGGTCGCTTTCGACCAGGATGATCGACATGCCTTTCCACGCGGGCTTGGCATCGGGGTCGGTCTTGGCGACGACCAGGGTCAGGTCGGTGTTCTGGCCGTTGGTGATGTAAGTCTTGGACCCATTGATGACATAGTGATTGCCATCCTTTTTCGCGGTCGTGCGGATCGCCTGGAGATCGGATCCAGTGCCCGGCTCGGTCATCGCGATCGCGGTGATCACCTCGCCCGAGACGAGCTTGGGGAGCCACTGCCCCTTCTGCTCTTCCGACCCATAGGTTTCGAGATAACCGCAGACGATGTCGGACTGGAGCGAGAAGCCCGCGGGCACGCCATTATACGCCATCTCCTCGTCGACGATCGCATTATAGCCAAAGTCGAGCCCCAGCCCGCCGTAAGCCTCGGGCACGGTCGGGCAGAGCATCCCGATCTCGCCCGCCTTGCGCCAGAAATCCTTGGGGACGAGCCGGTCTTCCTCCCAGCGATTGACGTGCGGGACGCCTTCCTTCTGCAGGAAGCTCCGCACCGTCTGGCGGAATGCCTCGTGATCTTCGGTATACGCAAAGCGGCCGGCGACGGAGTCGAGCGTCATCAGATCAGTCCTCTCTTGCAACCTTCTTTTGTCGAGATGTGCGGGGGGATGACGCGAACGTCAATCACTATCGCGACAGCCCGCGCTCGACACGCCCGGGCAGGGGGGTATGCTAGGGGAAAATCGCAGGAGAGTTCATGAAACTGGCAAGCCTCAAGTCCGGCCGCGACGGTGCCCTCGTCGTCGTGTCGAACGATCTCGCCTGGTATGCCGACGCCAGCCACATCGCGCCGACGCTGCAGGCGGCGCTCGATGACTGGGACCGGCTCGCCCCCGATCTCGCGAATCTCAGCACCGATCTCGAGCATGAGATGATCCCGATGCGGCGGTTCCACGAACATGCCGCCGCCGCGCCGCTGCCGCGCGCGTATCAGTGGGCGGACGGCTCGGCCTATGTGAACCACGTCGCCCTGGTGCGGCAGGCGCGCGCGGCGGAGATGCCCGACAGCTTCTGGCACGATCCGCTGATGTATCAGGGCGGGTCCGACGGGTTCCTCGGCCCGCGCGATGCGATCCCGCTTGCGGACGAAAGCTGGGGCTGCGATTTCGAGGGCGAAGTCGTCGTCGTGACGGGCGACGTGCCGCAGGGCGCGAGCCGCGAGGACGCGCTGGCGGCGGTGCGGCTGGTCGGGCTGACCAACGACGTCTCGCTCCGCAATCTGATCCCGGGCGAGCTCGCCAAGGGCTTCGGTTTCTTCCAGTCCAAGCCAGCGAGCGCCTTCTCGCCGGTGTTCGTCACGCCCGACTCGCTCGGCGACTGGTGGCAGGACGGCAAGCTCCACCGCACGCTGATGATCGACCTCAACGGCCAGCCGTTCGGGCGAGTCGCGGCGGGCGAGGACATGACCTTCGATTTCGGCACGCTGATCGCGCATGCCGCCAAGACGCGCGCGCTGGGGGCAGGGACGATCGTCGGGTCGGGGACGGTCTCCAACCGCGATTCGGATGGCGGACCGGGCAAGCCGATCGCGGCGGGCGGCGTCGGCTATGCGTGCCTCGCCGAGGTGCGGACGGTGGAGACGATCCTCGAGGGGGGCGCGAAGACGCCGTTCCTCAAGGCGGGCGATACCGTGCGGATCTGGGCCGAGGACGACAAGCGGCACCCGATCTTCGGGGTGATCGAACAGACGGTGGGGTAAGGGGGCGAGGCGCTACCTTTTCTTCCCTCATCTCATCCCTCATTTCTTCCCCGGCGAAGGCCGGGGCCCAGTAGCGCAGGTTGCTGTAATCTTGCGCAGCGTCAGACAACAACGCGCCCTCGACTGGGCCCCGGCCTTCGCTGGGGAAGGAATAAAGAAGACCGGAAAAGCGACGGAACCCACGGAATTTGCGTCACCCGGCGCAGACCCCCTCGCCAAGCCCCGCGAAATTTTATAACAACGCCGCGCATAGAACGAATCTGCCCGCTGGCCATCGGCCGGAGAGGCGTCCGCTTGGAGAGTATATGGCACGCGACCCGGTCCCGGCCCATCTGAAGAAGAACCTGCCACCGCTGTCGCTCTATGTGCCCGAGCCCAAGTTCCGGCCCGGCGACGCGGTCGACTTCACGCAGGTTCCGATTCCCGCAGCGGGCGAAACCCGCCGCCCCGACATTGGCGATGCGGCGCAGAGCTTTACCGATCTGGCGTATCAACTCGTCCGCGTGCTCGACGAGGATGGCCAGGCGGTCGGCCCGTGGAACCCGCGGCTCTCCCCCGATACGCTGCGCGCGATGCTGCGCAGCATGGCGCAGGTCCGCGCGTTCGACGAACGCATGTTCCGCGCGCAGCGGCAGGGCAAGACGAGCTTCTACATGAAGTGCACCGGCGAAGAGGCGGTCGCGGTCGCGGCGGCCTATGCGCTCGATTACGAGGACATGTGCTTCCCGTCCTATCGCCAGCAGGGCCTGCTCATCGCGCGCAACTGGTCGATGGTCGACATGATGAACCAGATCTATTCGAACAGCGCGGATCGGTTGCAGGGCAAGCAGTTGCCGATCATGTATTCGGTCAAGGAAGCCGGCTTCTTCTCGATCTCGGGCAATCTCACCACGCAATACCCCCAAGCGGTCGGCTGGGCGATGGCGAGCGCGGCCAAGGGCGACACGCGGATCGCGGCGACCTGGTGCGGCGAGGGTTCGACCGCCGAGGGCGACTTCCACTCCGCCTGCACCTTCGCGAGTGTCTATCGCGCGCCGGTGATCTTCAACGTCGTCAACAACCAGTGGGCGATCTCGTCCTTCTCAGGCTTTGCGGGCGCCGAATCGACGACCTTCGCGGCACGTGCGGTCGGCTACGGGATCGCAGGGCTGCGGGTCGACGGCAATGACGCGCTCGCGGTCTATGCCGCGACCGCCTGGGCGGCGGAGCGCGCACGGACCAATCAGGGGCCGACGCTGATCGAGCATTTCACCTATCGCGCCGAAGGTCATTCGACCTCGGACGATCCGGGGCAATATCGCTCGGCGGGCGAGCCGACCGCATGGCCGCTCGGCGACCCGATCGCGCGGTTGAAGGCGCATCTGATCGCGCTCGGCGAATGGGACGAGGAGCGCCACGCGACGCAGGACAAGGAGTTGGCCGAAATGGTCAAGGCCGCGCAGAAGCAGGCCGAAGCCAACGGCGTGCTCGGCCACGGCCTGCACCAGCCGCTCGACTCGCTGTTCGACGGCGTGTTCGAGGAGATGCCGTGGCATCTCAAGGAACAGCAGGCGCAAATGATCGCCGAGGAAACCGCCAGCGGCCGCCCATGGGCGCGCAAGTGATGGGTGCCCGGCCCAGCGGCGCAGCCACCATGTCCTCCTTCTTTCTTCGTGGCTTAGTGTCTTCGTGCGAGTCAAAATTTCTCGCACAAAGCCACAAAGCCACGAAGAAGGTTTTCAGAGCCGCAGTCGCGGCGGGTGCAGCAGCATGACTGAATCGACTCGCATGAACATGATCCAGGCGATCAACTCCGCCATGGACGTGATGATGGACCGTGACCCCGACATCGTCGTGATGGGCGAGGACGTCGGCTACTTCGGCGGCGTGTTCCGCGCGACCGCTGGGCTCCAGAGCAAATACGGCAAGACCCGCGTGTTCGACACGCCGATCACCGAGTGCGGCATCATCGGCGTCGCGGTCGGCATGGGCGCGTACGGCCTGCGCCCGGTCCCCGAGATCCAGTTCGCGGATTACATCTACCCCGCGCTCGACCAGTTGGTCAGCGAAGCGGCACGGTTGCGTTATCGTTCGGCGGGGGAATTCACCGCGCCGATCACGGTGCGCTCGCCGTTCGGTGGCGGGATCTTCGGCGGGCAGACGCACAGCCAGAGCCCCGAGGGAATCTTCACCCACATCTCGGGCGTCAAGACGGTGATCCCCTCGACCCCCTATGACGCCAAGGGCCTGCTGATCGCGGCGATCGAGGACAATGATCCGACGATCTTCTTCGAGCCCAAGCGGATCTACAACGGCCCGTTCGACGGCCATTGGGACAAGCCCACGCAGAACTGGTCGCAGCATCCCGCGGGCGAGGTGCCGACCGGCTATTACAAGATCGAACTCGGCAAGGCGAAGGTCGTGCGGCCCGGCGAAGCGCTGACGATCCTCGCCTATGGCACGATGGTCCACGTCGCGCTCGCGGTGATCGCGGAAGCGGGCGTCGACGCCGAAGTGATCGATCTGCGCACGCTGGTGCCGCTCGACATCGAGACGATCGCGGCATCGGTGGAGAAGACCGGGCGCTGCATGATCATCCACGAGGCGACGCGGACCAGCGGGTTCGGCGCGGAACTGTCGGCGCAGGTGCAGGAGCGCTGCTTCTATCACCTCGAAGCGCCGATCGAGCGCGTCACCGGGTTCGACACGCCCTATCCGCACAGCCTTGAATGGGCGTATTTCCCGGGTCCGGTCCGGATCGGCGAGGCGCTCAAGAAGATCATGAAGGACGCATAATGGCACGCTTTACCTTCAAGCTCCCCGACATCGGCGAAGGCATTTCCGAGGCTGAGATCGTCGCCTGGCACGTAAAGGTCGGCGAACGCGTCGAGGAGGACCAGCAGGTCGCCGACATGATGACCGACAAGGCGACCGTCGAGATGGAATCGCCCGTCTCGGGCGTGGTGGTCGAACTCGCAGGCGAAGTCGGCGACCAGGTGTCGATCGGCGCGGCGCTGGTGGTGATCGAGACCGATGCCGACGTTTCCGCCGAGGAAGCGCCTGCGTTGCGGAGCGACGAACCGGCGGAGCTGAAGGCCGCACCGGCGAGCGCGGAGCAGGTCGAGGTCGCGCAGCAATATGAGGCGGAGAATCCGGGGGTGGAGGAGGTCACTTCTTCTCCCTCGTCCGCTTCTTTTTCTTCCCCGGCGGAGGCCGGGGCCCAGTCGAGGCCGGCTGGTAACGAAGCGCCGTCCTCACCAACCTCGACCTCCGCGACTGGGCCCCGGCTTTCGCCGGGGAAGGAAGATCACGAGAAGAAGAGCGTTCTCGCGTCTCCCGCGGTCCGCGCGCGCGCGGCGGACCTCGGCGTCGACCTCTCCCAGATCAAGGCCGAAGGCGACCGCATCCGCCACAGCGATCTCGACGCTTTCCTCCGCTACGGCGGCGCACAGGGCTATCACGCCCCACACGCCTCCAACGCCCGCGCGGACGAGGCGATCAAGGTCATCGGGATGCGCCGCCGCATCGCCGAGAACATGGCCGCGTCGAAGCGCGCGATCCCGCACTTCACCTATGTCGACGAGATCGACGTCACCGCGCTGGAGGCAATGCGCGCGGACCTCAACGCCAACCGCGGCGGACGCCCCAAGCTGACGCTGCTCCCGCTGCTGATCGTCGCAATCTGCAAGACGATCCCGGCCTTCCCGATGCTCAACGCGCGTTATGACGACGAGGCGGGCGTGGTCACGCGCCACGGCAGCGTGCACTTAGGCATGGCGACGCAGACCGACGCGGGCCTCACCGTCCCCGTCATCCGCGACGCGCAGGACCGCAACGTCTGGCAGCTCGCGACCGAGATCGTGCGCCTCGCCGAAGCCGCCCGCGCGAACAAGCTCGCGCCCAGCGAAATGGGTGGCGGCACGCTGACCGTCACCTCGCTCGGTCCGCTCGGCGGGATCGCGACGACGCCGGTCATCAACCGCCCCGAGGTCGCGATCATCGGTCCGAACAAGATCGTCGAACGCCCGATCTTCGTCGGCGACGAGATCGTGCGCGCCAAGCTGATGAACCTGTCGATCAGCTGCGATCACCGCGTGGTCGACGGCTGGGACGCCGCGAGCTTCGTCCAGGCGCTGCGCAAGTATCTGGAAACGCCGGTCCTGCTCTTCGCGAACTGAGGGGCGCGGGCGGGGCAGGGCACAGGCGCGCCTTGCCCTCGCCAAATTCCGTCATCCCCGCGGAGGCACAAGTGTTCTCCCGCGAAGGCGGGAGCCCAGGAGTCTCGAGAGCTGTAAGATGGCGTTTTGCTTGGCCCTGGATTCCCGCCTTCGCGGGAAAACAGCAAGCGGGGGACACAAACTGACTTTCCGGGGGTCTCGCCTGCGCGGGGGAGGTAGGAGAGGAACCCCTACTTCCCCGCGTCTTCTGCAACGACCCCGCCATCGATCGCGCCACGCCGCGCGGCGTGAAGCGGATCGCGCCCGCCATCACGCTGTTGAGCAGCCCCGAAACCGCGACCGCGCGGTTCGCCGCCAGCGCGCGCAGCCCGTCGCGGACCACCACGTCGGGCTCGGTCGCGAACCGCTTGAACAGCTCGCTATCCCCCATGTCCGCCACCTCGGCGAATTCGGTCCGCGTCGGCCCGGGGCACAGGGCCGACACGCGCACGCCGCCCGCCTTCACTTCCTCGTGCAATCCTTCGGAAAAGCTCAGCACGAACGCCTTGGTCGCATAATAGACGCTCATCCACGGCCCCGGCTGAAAGGCCGCGGTCGAGGCGACGTTGAGGATCGCGCCGTCGCGCCGCTGGAGCATCCCCGGCAGCACCGCATGGCACAATTCCACCAACGCGCGGCAGTTGAGGTCGATCATCCGCGCCTGCATCGCGCCATCCAGTTCGGCGAACGCGCCGCGCGCGCCATAGCCCGCGTTGTTGATCAGCGTGGTGACCGCAAGCCCGCGCCGCGCGACTTCGGCGATCAGCGCTTCGGGCGCGCCCGGCGCGGCGAGATCGCTCGCGATGACGTCGGCGGCGACCTGATGCTCGACCCGGATCCGCTGCGCGAGCGCCTCGAGCCGGTCGGTACGGCGCGCGACCAGGATCACGTTTTCCCCCGTCGCCGCGACCGCGAGCGCAAAGCGTTCGCCAAGGCCGGCGGACGCGCCGGTGATCAACGTCGTGCCGTGCGCCTTGCGATTTCCCCCGATGTGCCCGCGCATGATAGAGCGCGCGCCGGGTGCGGGCAATCGTCCCGCCGGCACGGAGACAGACGATGAAGCGCGAGGTTCGGTTCCCCAATGCGGAAGGCGTGATGCTGGCGGGATCGCTCGAGCGCCCGCCGGGGCGGGTGCGCGCGGTCGCGCTGTTCGCGCATTGCTTCACCTGCACCGCGCAGAGCCATGCCGCGCGCCGCGTCAGTCTCGCGCTCGCCGAACAGGGGATCGCGACGCTGCGGTTCGATTTCACCGGACTGGGCGCGAGCGAGGGCGCCTTCGCCGATAGCCACTTCAGCGCGAACGTCGCGGATCTGGTCGCGGCGGCGGATTTCCTCGCGGGCGACATCGGCGCGCCCGACATCCTGATCGGCCATTCGCTCGGCGGCGCGGCGGTGATCGCGGCGGCGGAGCATATCCCGGCGGCGCGCGCGGTGGTGACGATCGCCGCGCCGTTCGATCCGCGCCACGTGCTGCATCTCATCAAGGGGGCGGACGACCTTGCCGACGACCCGCGCGAGGTGTCGATCGGCGGGCGGCCGTTCCGGATCGGGCGCGAGTTCCTCGCCTCGGTCGAGGGGCAGGACCAGGCGAACCGGCTCGCGCATCTCAAGCGCGCGCTGCTCGTGCTGCATTCGGCGACCGATGCGACCGTCGGGGTGGAGAATGCGCGCGCGATCTTCGAGGCGGCGAAACACCCCAAGAGCTTCGTCGCGCTCGACGGCGCGGACCATCTGCTGACCGATCCCGCGCAGGCGAGCTACGCCGCGCAGCTCATCGCCGCCTGGGTCCAGCCGTTCCTCGGCGCGGCGATGCCGGTGGGGGAGGTGCCCGAGGGCCATGTCCGCGTGAGCTCGACCGAGGCGAAGTTCGTCCAGATCGTCGAATCGGCGGGGCACAGCTTCCTTGCGGACGAGCCGCTCAGGACGGGCGGGAGCGATCTCGGGCCGACGCCGTACGACCTGCTGCTCGCCGCGCTGGGGACATGCACCGCGATGACGCTCCGGCTGGTCGCGGCGAACGAGGGGATCCCGCTCGACGGTGTCGCGGTGACGTTGCACCACCGCCGCCATCACGCCGATGATTGCGCCGCGGCGGCGGGCGGGCGGCCGCAGATCGAAGTGCTCGAGCGGGTGGTGACGCTGCAAGGCGCGCTGACCGACGCACAGCGCGCACGAATGCTGGCGATCGCGGACAAATGTCCGGTGCATCGCACGCTCGCAGGCGACCCGCGGATCGAGACGCGGCTGGCGGAGTGAGGGGAGACTGGAGTAGCTGAACGCGTTACCCAGGCGGAGGCGAGACCTTTGCGAAAGTCGCTCGATCCCACATCCGTCACCCCGGCGAAGGCCGGGGCCGTGTAATTATCCGGGCGCGGCGAGGCGGCCGGGTGCGGTATCACCGGTTTTGCCCCCTTACATGGCGGCCCCGGCCTGCGCCGGGGTGACGGGAAGGGGCAACAGAGCGACTTTCGCAGAGGTCTCGCGAAGGCCGGGGCCGCCATGTCCGGCGCCCGCGACCGGCGATACGGCACTCCGTCGCGCCCGATAACCACACGGCCCCGGCCTTCGCGAGACCATAGGTGTTCTCCCGCGAAGGCGGGAGTCCAGGAGTCACGAGAACTGTAAATCGTTGTTCTGCTGGGCTCTGGATTCCCGCCTTCGCGGGAAAACAGGGGATGACCGGTCGGTAACCCAAGTTTCGCAGACGTCCCGTCTTCGTCGGGGTGGTCGCGGGTCGGGCTGGCGCGCTACACGATCTCGAACAATCCCGCCGCGCCCATCCCGCCCGCGGTGCACATCGAGACCACGACCCAGCGCACCCCGCGCTTGCGCCCCTCGATCAGCGCGTGGCCGACGAGGCGCGACCCGGTCATTCCGAATGGATGCCCGATCGCGATCGCGCCGCCGTTGACGTTGTACTTCTCCGGATCGATCCCGAGCGTGTCGCGGCAATAGAGGCATTGCGAGGCGAACGCCTCGTTGAGTTCCCACAACCCGATATCCGCGACGCTCAGCCCCGCGCGCGCGAGCAGCTTGGGGATCGCGAAGACCGGGCCGATCCCCATCTCGTCGGGCGCGCACCCCGCCGCCTGGAACCCGCGGTACAGCCCGAGCACGTCGCGGCCCTCTGCCTTGGCGGTGGCGTGATCCATCACGATCTGCGCCGATGCGCCGTCCGAGAGCTGGCTCGCATTGCCCGCGGTGATCGTCTCGCCCGGACCGGTGAATGCGCCCCCCGGCCACACCGTCTTGAGCCCCGACAGCGCTTCCAGCGTCGTCCCCGGGCGAATGCCCTCGTCCTGCGCGAGGGTGACGGTCTCGCTGCCGGTGCGGGTGCCCGCCTTGTCGAACAGCGCCTTCTCGACCGTGATCGGCGCGATCTCCTCGACGAACGCGCCCGTCTCCAGCCCGCGCGCGGCGCGTTGCTGGCTCTGCGCCGCATAGGCGTCCTGCGCCGCGCGGGTGATCCCGTAGCGTTGCGCGACGATCTCGGCGGTCTCGATCATCGGGATGTAAGCGGCTGGCTCGCGGTCGGTGACCGAGCTGTTGACGAAACGCGGCGCATCCCTGGTGACGGTAAGGCTCACCGATTCCATCCCGCCCGCGAGCGCGACGTCGATCTCGTCGCACAGGATCGACCGCGCGGCGAGCGCGATCGCGGTCAGCCCCGAGCCGCATTTGCGATCGAGCGTGAAGGCGGGGACGGTCTGCGGCAGCCCCGCGGCGAAGGTCGCCATCCGCCCCGCGTTGCCGCCCTGGCTGCCCCATTGGTTGCCGACGCCCCAGAAGATCTCGTCGATCCGCGCGGGGTCGATCCCGGCGCGGGTCACAGCGGCGTTCATCACGTGCGCGGCGAGCACCGGCGCCTCGGTCACGTTGAACGCACCGCGATACGCCTTGCCGATCGGCGTCCGGGCAGTGGAAACGATCGCGGCTTCACGCATGACGGGGGACCTTTCGAGGATCGGGTATGGTGGGGTTGTAGAGGGGGAGGCGTCGTGGCGTAAAGAGCTTCCGTTTGTTTGTGCGAGGGCGAGCGTATTTCCGAAGGGGCGGGAGGGCACTCCAAAGCCGGCGTCACCCTGAACTTGTTTCAGGGTCCACCGTGCCACAATGGCTGGCTGCCCGAGAGGAAAGGTGGATGCTGAAACAAGTTCAGCATGACGGCGGGGGCGGGTCGGGCTGGCCCACGTCCCAAACGCACCGGGTTCTGTTTCCAGCCCGCCGGCTCTATGGCAGCCCACATGACCTCTCCCCAAACCTATGATGCCATCATCCTCGGCGCCGGCGCGGCCGGGCTGATGACCGCCGCGATCGCGGGGCAGCGCGGGCGGCGCGTGCTGTTGATCGACCATGCCGACCAGATCGGCAAAAAGATCCTGATCTCGGGCGGCGGGCGGTGCAATTTCACGAACGTCAACACTGCGCCCGACCGCTACATCTCCGCCAACAAGCATTTCGCCAAGTCCGCGCTCGGGCGCTACACCGCCGCCGATTTCATCGCGCTGGTCGATCGCCACGGGATCGCTTGGCATGAGAAGACGCTCGGGCAATTGTTCTGCGACGGTTCGGCCAGGCAGATCGTCGCGATGCTCCAGGACGAATGCGATGCAGCCGCGCGGGACGGGGGCGCGGTCGAGATCGCGCTCGGCGGCGCGGTGCGGGACGTCGAGCATGCCGATGGGCAGTATCGCGTCAGCGTCGGCGCACGCACGGCGACCGCGCCCGCGCTGGTGATCGCCACCGGCGGCCCGTCGATCCCGCAAATGGGCGCGACCGGCTTCGCCTATGATCTCGGCCGCCGCTTCGGGATGAAGATCGTCGAACCGCGCCCCGCGCTGGTGCCGCTCACGCTCGGCGGCGAGGAAACGCTGTTCCGCTCGCTCTCGGGAGTCGCCGCCGAGGTGGTCGCCAAGGTCGGCAAGACGCACTTCCGCGAGGCGGCCTTGTTCACGCACAAGGGGCTGAGCGGCCCCGCAATCCTCCAGGTGTCGTCCTATTGGCGGCACGGCGAGCCGGTCGGGATCGACTTCCTGCCTGCGCTCAAGCCGGGCTGGCTGGTCGCGGCGAAACATGCGCGCCCGCGCGTGTCGCTGGCGTCGGCCTTGTCGAACCATTTGCCCGGGCGGCTGGCGGAGACGCTCGCGGACCGGCTCGGGGTCGAGGGGGAGATGGGGGCGTCGACCGACAAGGCGATCGACGCGGCCGCGCGACAGCTCGCGGACTGGCGCTTCACGCCGAATGGCACCGAGGGGTTCGCCAAGGCCGAGGTGACGGCTGGCGGGATTTCCACGGCGGAGCTTTCCTCGCAGACGATGGAGTCGCGCAAGGTGCCGGGGTTGTATGCGATCGGCGAAGCGGTCGACGTGACCGGGTGGCTTGGCGGGTATAATTTCCAGTGGGCGTGGGCGAGCGGCTGGGCGGCTGGGATGGCGCTTTAGGCAACGGGCGCACGCTGCCTCGAACCGACCCACCCCCAGCCCCTCCCTTCCAGGGAGGGGAGGTGTGCGCGGCGGTCGTCCTTCTCCCCTCCCTGAAAGGGAGGGGTTGGGGGTGGGTTGCTCTCCGTATTTTCCACCGCCAGTCTCGCGATATGCCGCGCGTCCCGCCCCTCATGACAGACCGCGCCCGTGACTTGCGGACCAACGCCACCGAGGCTGAGCGGCTGATCTGGCTTCGGCTACGGTCCTACCGCCCGCGATTTACACGGCAATTGGTAGTGGGCCACGCCATCCTAGATCTCGCCTGCCGCAGCGTTCGACTGGCGGTAGAGCTCGACGGCAGCCAGCATATCGAGTCGGCCCGTGACGCCGAACGCACCGAATTTCTCGAGCGCATCGGATGGTCGGTGCTCCGCTTCTGGAATTCGGACGTCGTTGCGAATCCCGACGGCGTCGCCGAAGCGATCCTGATCGCGGTCGCCGACCGCCTCGGGGCGACCCACCCCCAACCCCTCCCTTCCAGGGAGGGGAGGAAGAAAAAGCCAACGTAACTCTCCTCCCTGGAAGGGAGGGGCCGGGGGTGGGTCGCTCTCCGCATCACGCTGCCCGACAAACCACAAGAAAACCCCTTTTCCACACCCCCCGTGCATTTTCCGCACGCCCGTGCTAGGGGCCTGATTTGGCGCGCGCCCCCGCCGCCCCCATATTCGGAATACCATGCCCTTTACACATCTCCCCACGCTTCTTGCCGAAGCGCTCTCCGCCCGTGGCTATGCCGCCCCCACCCCCGTCCAGGCGTCGGTCATCGAACCGCAGGCCGAGGGCCGCGATCTGATCGTGTCCGCGCAGACCGGCTCGGGCAAGACCGTCGCCTTCGGCCTCGCGATCGCCCCGCAATTGCTGACCGAAGACGAAGGTCGCTTGCCCCCGCCGCGCGCGCCGCTTGCGCTCGCGATCGCACCGACGCGCGAACTCGCGCTCCAGGTCAGCCGCGAGCTCGAATGGCTCTACGCCAAGGCCGGCGCGCGCATCTCGACCTGCGTCGGCGGCATGGACGCCAGCCGCGAGCGGCGCTCGCTCAGCCACGGCGCGCATATCGTCGTCGGCACGCCGGGCCGCCTGCGCGATCATATCGAGCGCGGCGCGCTCGACCTGTCCAACATCAAGGCGGTCATCCTCGACGAAGCCGACGAGATGCTCGACATGGGCTTCCGTGAGGATCTCGAGCTGATCCTCGACGCCTCGCCCGAGGGTCGGCGCACGCTGCTCTTCTCGGCGACGATGCCCAAGTCGATCGTCGCGCTGGCGAAGCGCTACCAGAAGGATGCGCTGCGCATCTCGACCGTCGGCGAGGACCGTGGTCACGGCGACATCAGCTATCAGGCGGTCACCGTCGCGCCCGCGGATATCGAGAACGCCGTCGTCAATCTGCTCCGTCTCCACGAAGCCGAGACCGCGATCCTGTTCTGCGCGACCCGCGACAATGTCCGCCATCTCCATGCCGGGCTGATCGAGCGCGGGTTCGCCGCGGTCGCGCTGTCGGGCGAGCATAGCCAGAACGAGCGCAACAGCGCGATGCAGGCTTTGCGGGATAAGCGCGCGCGCGTCTGCGTCGCGACCGACGTCGCCGCGCGCGGGCTCGATCTCCCGTCGCTCAGCCTCGTCATCCACGTCGAGCTGCCACGCGACGCCGAGACGCTCCAGCATCGCTCGGGTCGGACCGGTCGTGCGGGCAAGAAGGGCACTGCGATCCTGATCGTGCCGTATCAGCGCAAGCGCCGCGTCGAGATGATGCTGCGCGGCGCGCGGATCGCGGTCGAATGGATGAACGCGCCGACCGTCGACGACATCCGTCAGGCCGACAAGTCGCGCCTGATGACGATGCTGATGGAAGACGTCGAGATCGACGAGGACGATCGCGCATTGGGTGCACAGCTGCTCGAGAAGAAGAGCCCCGAGGAGATCGCGGCTGCGCTCGTTCGCAGCTATCGTGCGCGGATGCCCGCGCCCGAAGAGATGATCGAGGCGAGCGGCAGTGCCGGGTCGTCGCGCGAGGCGGGGAAGGAGCATCATCGCGATGGCTTCGACGACGTCGTCTGGTTCCGCATGGACATCGGACGTCGCCAGAATGCCGATCCGCGCTGGATCCTGCCGCTGATTTGCCGTCGCGGGCACATCACCAAGAACGAGGTCGGTGCAATCCGCATCGCCGCGAACGAGACGATGTTCCAGGTGCCGAGCGCGATCGCGAGCAAGTTCATGTCCGCGGTCAAGCGCACCGAAGGCCAGGAAGCCGAAGGCGCGGTCCAGTTCGAGGCGGTCCAGGGCGGCCCCGAACAGGCCGAACGCGCCCCACGTCGCGCGAACGGCCCCGCGCCGGTCCGCCATGCACCACGCCCGACGCTGCGTCCGGCGGGGGGCGCGACGCGGCGTCCGCGGTCGTAAGGTCGGTTCTCTCCAAAAGCACTTCCCCGGCGGAGGCCGGGGCCCAGTCGCGAAGATCGCCGTAACGAAGCGCAGCATGCGCCGATCGACGGCCCGCGACGGGGCCCCGGCCTTCGCCGGGGCGCCACCTGTTTCGGTAAGGGCGATCTAACGTATCCGTCTCCGTGCGACCGCCCAACCCTTCCCATCCCGCGCGCCAAACGCTAACGCGCTCTCCATGAACGCACCGCTTCCCAAGGCCTGGGTCATGGCCATCGCTCCCTATGTCCCGGGTCGCTCGACCACGGATGGCGATGCCCCCGTGATCAAGCTATCGTCGAACGAGAACCCGCTCGGCACCAGCGCGCAGGCGGTTGCCGCCTTCTCGCGCCACGCGGGCGACCTCGCGCGCTATCCCGATGCGGGCGCGATCGCGCTGCGCGAGGCGATTGCGGCGCATCACGATCTCGACCCCGCGCGCGTCATCTACGGCACCGGGTCGGACGAAGTGCTCCACCTGATCGCGGGCGCCTATGCCGGCCCCGGCGACGAGGTGATCCAGGTCCGCTACGGTTTCGCGGTCTATGAGATCGCGACCCGCCGCGTCGGCGCGACGCTCGTCACCGCCGACGACAAGGACCATGCGACCGACGTCGACGCGATCCTCGCCTGCGTCACCGACCGGACGCGTGTCGTGTTCGTTGCCAACCCCAACAACCCGACCGGCACCTTCGCGCGCAAGGACGAGATCGCCCGCCTGCACGCCGCGCTCCCGAGCCACGTCATGCTCGTGCTCGACCAGGCCTATGCCGAATATCTCGCGCCCGAGGACGACGACGGCGGCCTCGAGCTCGCGCGCACCCAGCCGAACGTGATCGTCACGCGCACCTTCTCCAAGATCCACGGCCTCGCCGCCGAGCGGATCGGCTGGGGTTATGGCTCGGAAGAGGCGATCGCCGCGATGCACCGTATCCGCGCGCCGTTCTGCTGCACCACCGCAGGGCAGGAGGCGGCGATCGCCGCACTCGGCGCGGCGGATTTTATCGCCCAGTCGCGCGAGCATAATCGCGTGTGGCGTGCGTGGTTCGCCGACGAGATGGCGAAGCTCGGCAACGCCGGCCTCCGTCCCGTCCCGAGCGAGGCGAACTTCGTGCTCGTCCTGTTCGAAGGCAGCGTCACCGCCGAGACCGCGTACAAGGCGCTGCTCGAGCGCGGCTATATCGTGCGCTGGTTGCCGGGGCAGGGGCTCGCCAACGGGCTGCGCATGACGATCGGCACCGAAACCGAAACGCGCGGGCTCGCCGCCGCGTTGCGCGAGATCGTCGCGGGGTGATCAAGGCACTCGCCTTCGACGTGTTCGGGACCGTCGTCGACTGGCGGACGAGTATCGCGCGCGAGGCGAGCGCGTTCTTCGCGGCGGCGGGGGTTACGGGGATCGACCCGCACGCCTTCGCCGACCAGTGGCGCGGGCTGTATCAGCCGGCGATGGAGGAGTGCCGCTCCGGCCAGCGCCCCTATACCCGGCTCGACGTGCTCAACCGCGAGACCCTCGAGACGCTGCTTACGGATCACGGGATCGTTGCCGATCCCGAACGCGTCGCCGACTTCGCGCTGGCGTGGCGACGGCTCGATCCGTGGCCGGATTCGGTCGCGGGGCTGACCCGGTTGAAGGCGCGGTTTCCGATCGTCACGCTGTCGAACGGCAATGTCGCGCTGATGCTCCACCTCGCGCGCTTCGGCGGCTTGCCGTGGGATGCGATCCTCGGCGCCGAGGCGACGGAAGTCTACAAGCCGTTGCCCCAGGCATATCTCGGCACCGCCGACATCCTCGGCATCGCACCGGAGGACCTTTGCCTGGTCGCGGCGCATCACAGCGATCTCGCGGCGGCGCGCGCGTGCGGATTGCGGACCGCTTACGTCGACCGGCCGCTCGAACTGGGCGGGGCACCCAAGCCGGATCGTCGGGCGGCGCAGGACTGGGACTTTGCGGCCGACTCATTGACCGAACTGGCGGACAAGCTCGAAAGCTGACGCCCGTCACCCCGGCGGAGGCCGGGGCCGGCACGTTGGTCGCGGAACCGCCGATACGCAGAATACGATCGCGGCCCCGGCCTGCGCCAGGGTGACGGGAGGGGGGTATAGCGACTCTCGCAGAAGCCCCGGCCTGCGCCGGGGCGACGGGCGTATCACGCCGCCAGCATCTCCTTCAATGGCACGGCCGCATCCGCCAGCAGCGCAGGATCCACCACCGCGCGTGCCACCACCAGCGCGCGGCCCTGCACATAGTCGCGCGTCGCATTGACGCAGTCGAGCGCGATCACCGCGCCGTCGCGCAGATACACCACCGAAAAGCTCCGCGTCGCCGGATCGCCGCGCACGACGGTCGCGTCATAGCCGGTCGACAGCCCGACGGTCTGGAGCTTCAGATCATATTGGTTCGACCAGAACCACGGCACGGCATCATAGGGCGCCGCCTCGCCGCTCAGCAGTCGCGCGACCGTGGTCGCCTGGTCGTTGGCGTTCTGGACCGATTCCACCCGGATCACCGCACCGTCGGCGAACCCGTTCGCATGCGCGGCGCAATCGCCGATCGCGAATACGTCGGGGAGCGAACTGCGGCAGAACGCATCGACCGTGACCCCGTTGCCGCCCTCTGCGCCCGCCGCGAACAGCGGCGCGACCGCGGGAACGATCCCGATCCCGACCACGACCATCTCGCCCGGCACGACCGTCCCGTCGCCGAGCCGAACCCCGGTCGCCGCGCCATCCCGCCCTTCGATCGCGGTCACCGTCACACCCGTCCGCAGGTCGACGCCGTGGGCACGATGCTCGGCCTCGTAAAAGGCCGACAGCGGTTCACCCGCGACGCGCGCCAGCACACGCGGGGCCGCCTCCAGCACGGTGACCTGCTTGCCGAGCCTGGTCAGCACCGCCGCCGCCTCCAGCCCGATATAGCCGCCGCCGACCACGACCACCCGCGATACGGAGGGAAGCTCCGCGATCATCCGGTCGACGTCGGCGCGCGTGCGGACGCCGTGGACACCGCGCAGATCGTGCCCGGCACAGCTCAACCGGCGGGGCGCGCCGCCCGTCGCCCAGATCAGCGAGCGATATCCGATCGTCGCGCCGTCCGCGGTCGTGACACAGTGCGCCGCCGGATCGACCGCGACCACCGTGCGCCCCGGCAACAGCGTGATCGCGCGGTCGGCCCAGAAGGCGGCGGGCCGGATCAGGATCCGCTCGAACGGCTTGTCCCCGGCGAGATAGTCCTTCGACAGCGGCGGGCGTTCATAGGGCAGCTCGGGCTCGTCGCCGAGCAGCGCGATCGTCCCGTCGACCTTGCGCTGGCGCAGCGCGATCGCCGCCTGCGCGCCACCATGGCCCGCGCCCACGATCAGCACGTCGAACGGGGCGGTGGCTTCGGTCATGCTACGGCTCTCCTCGGGACAGGGTTCGCCACCGCATGCCCCGCTCCGCGCCATCGATCAATCCGCGCCGCGCATCAGGTCAGGATCTGCATCAAGGTCGGCAGGTCGAGGATCGGCGTGAACTTCAACCCGACATCGCCGTCCCGCGCCCAGCGGATATAGCCGGCGCGGGGCGCGATGCCGTCGAGGATCAGGCAGGCCGCCGTATCGACCTTCAACACGCCCGCGCCCCGCAACCGCGCGCCGCCCGCGCTGAGGTCGATCAGCTCGATCGCGACGGTCGCCCCAGCGACCCGCAATTGCGCGAGACGGTTGGTCGCGAAGCGGGGCGCGCGCGCGCAATAGCCCTGCCGTGTTCCCCGGTCGGCGACTTTCGCCAGATCCTGCGGCTCATCGAACGCGAGCCCAACCAGAAACCCGCGGTTCCACACGACGCGCGCGAAACAGGGACCGAGCCCGCGCATCTCGAACGTCAGGCGTTGGCCGATCATGGGAACGGTCAGCGTCTCGATCTTGGCACCGCCGACCGACAGGTCGCGGACGAAACAGAACATCTCGCAATCGTCGAGCATCAGCTTGCCGGTCGCCAGCACGCGGCGATACCGCTCGTCCTCGCGCCGTTCGGTGACGACGCGGGGGGCGGCGGGGGCGGCGACGGGGGGCGAGACGGGGGAAGCGGCGAGGGGCGTGGTGAAAGAGGTAGGGAGAGGGGTGGAGACAGGCGCCAGATAGGTCATCGGATCTTTACCCTGTAGCGGATCTGGAACGAGCCGCTGGTTGCGAAAGTGGTGGTCGGCTTGAGGCGGATCGCGCTGACCCGCGAGTCGAAGCCGTCCGCGTCGGGAGTCGGCACGTAGCCCCAGCTCGTCCCGTCGAAGAAATCGACGCAATCGGTGGCGCTGGCGAGCGACGTGAAGGTGCAGCTGAGGTTGCTGCTCCCGAGGCCCAGGCCGAGCAGGCTGCCGTCGAGGAATTCGACCGGTCCCTTGCCCGTCCCCGCGAGATCCGCGACGCGCAGGATGACGCGGGCGGGGAGCACGTCGTCCACCGTGATGTTGCGGACCGGGAGCAGCGCGTTGGTCGCCGGGTTGGTGAACAGCACGCGGTAATCGACGATCGCGCCGGGAATCGCCTTGGGTGCGATCGTGTTGACCGGGTCGGACACGACGCTCGCGGTCTTGGTCACGCTGAGCTGGTCGGCCGCCGCCATGCCGGGAAGCAGCATCGCCGCGAGGCCGGCGAGCAGGATGGTCGCGCGCCGCATCACTTCGCCCCTCCGAAGATCGCGCGGCCGGCGCGGCCGAGCGACCATTGGTCGAACTTGAGCCGCGCGGTGACATAGAAGCCCGAGCGGGTGTAGCGATCCGCCTCGAAATCGCGGTCGCGGTAGCCGGCGATGTTGTAGCCGACCGAGATCCACACGTTCTGCGCGGGCGACACCCCCGCCGCCGGCCCGCCGCTGAACGCGATGCTGCCGCGGTCCCACGCGTGCTGGACCGAACCCTGCACCCCGACGTCGAAGCGGCGGCCGAGATCACGGCGCAGGTCGAACCCGAGCACGTCGATATAGCCGGTATAGTCGTCGGTGCCGAAGCTGCCGCGGACCCACTTCGCGCCGTAATAGACCGTCGCCTCGAACCCGTGGCCAGCGCCTTCCGGCCCGCTGCGGTAATTGACCGCGAGATTGTTGATCAGCCGCAGCGTCGCCTGGAAGCCAGCGCCATATGCGGGGACGCCGATGACGTTGCCGTCGGTGATCCCGGCATCGGCGTGTTCGTTCCGCGCCTGGAGCCGCTCGAGCAGCGACCAGTGGCTGTCCTGCGGGCGGAGCGCGAGCGCCAGGTCGGCGGTGCC
The DNA here is from genome assembly GCF_022662295.1 of Sphingomonas sp. CARO-RG-8B-R24-01. Classification (NCBI taxonomy): domain Bacteria; kingdom Pseudomonadati; phylum Pseudomonadota; class Alphaproteobacteria; order Sphingomonadales; family Sphingomonadaceae; genus Sphingomonas; species Sphingomonas sp. CARO-RG-8B-R24-01. The sequence continues at coordinate 160,436 of NZ_JAKNQI010000011.1, forward strand.
GAACGATGCCCGCGCGCCCTTCTTGTCGGTCAGGTCGGAATAACGGACGCTGGCGGCGAGCGTGCGGCCCGCGCCGAGCGCGCGAAGCACGTCGCTGTTGATCGTCCAGCGGTTGCTCTGGTCCGACCGGCGATATTCGAGGCGGCCGTTCCACGACCAGCGCTCGGCGCGGTATCCGCCGCCGACGGTTGCCGCGACATAATCCCCGTCATTGCCATATTGCCCGGCGATCGGCGTGTTGGCGGTGCTGGCGAAGGCGTTGACCAGCGCGCCGGTCGGCACCTTGCCGCGAAGCGTCGAATTGGCGTCGAGCGTCAGGTCGAGGTTCCAGCGCTTGCTCAGCTGGAGCGACTGGTTGAGGCCATATTGCGCATAGGTGCGCTGGCCGTTCTCGCCGCCGGTGGTCGCGGTGTTGCCGATCTGGTTCGCCGCCTGCTGGTTGATCGTGCTCATCAGCTTGGCACCCGACCAGGGGGCGACGTCGAAGCCGACGCGCGCGGTGTTGGCGGTGAAGGCCTTGCCCTGCGAGATCTCGTAGCCCGCGAGCAGCCGCACGCTCTTGCTGATGCGGAGTGCGGCGGTGACCTGTTGGCGCAGCGGGAAGTCGACGCTTTCCTTGTCGCCGCCGGGCGCGACCTGCGCCTGCGCGCCGATCGTCAGCGTGCCGCCGAGCAGGTCCTGCGTGCCGCCAAGCGTGAGCAACCGCGAGTGGCGCGCCTTGCCGTCGATCCCGGTGTCATCGGCATAGGTGCCGCCGACGAACAGCGTGCCGCGCACGCGGCGATATTCGAGCCGCGTCTCGGCCGCGTTGCGCGATCCGGGCGCGTCGAGCTGGGTCGCGTTCCAGGCGGTGAGCGTCAGCGCGAGCCGGTCGGCGAGTGCGACGCGCCCGTCGATCCCCACCTTGCGCGTGCCCGCGTCGACCACATTCTGCTGGCCGAGCCCGAAGCTGCGATCCTGGCTGCGCGCATAGACGAGGAGGTCGGCGCGGCGGGTGTGGATCTCGCCCTCGCCGAGCCATGCCTTGCCGGTGCCGATCCCGAGCTTGCCGCCGGTGGCATATTCCGCGCGGATCTCGGTGTTGCCGGTCGGCTTGGCCTTGAGGTCGAGTCCGGCGACCGTCGCGCGGCCGATCGTCTCGTCGCGCAGCAGGCTCGCGCCGAGCTGCGCACGGCCACGGGCGAGGCGGACGGCGGCTCGGCCACCCGCGGCGAGCTTGCGCGTGGCGCCCTCGGTTTCATAATCGACGACGATGAACACCGGATTGTTGCTCGCATCGCGCCCGAGCACGGGTTCGCGGAAGCGGATCGTGCCCGCGCTGGTGTCGATGTCGTAATCGATGTGGCGGGTCAGCTGCCGGGTCGACAGGATCAGCTCGGGCCGCAGGCGGTCGCGCGTCTCGATCCGGAGCTTGTCGCTGTTCGGCACGATGTCGCGGCCCGACAGGCGATACGGGCCGGACAGGCCGTTGCCCTGGATCTCGTCGCGGCCATACAGCTGGTCGGTATCCGCCGCGAACGCGCTGAACAGGATGCGATTGCCCTGATACTCCGCCTTCACCCCGTTGAGCGTGCGGCTGTAGCGGGTGAGCTGCGTGTCGGTCAGCCCGGTCTCGAAATCGCCGAGCAGCGCATACAGGTTGCGGCGTTCCAGCCGCAGATACAGCTTGCGCTGCGTCGCGGCATCATAGGCCTGCTGCGCCCCGTCGCCGTACACGGTGTAATAGCGGTCGGGATCGATCGTGCCGAGCAACCCGCGGGTGCGGTCGATCGTGCGGGCGCTGTCATAGGCGATCGTGGCCAACCACGAGCCCTTGATCCGCCCCTTGGCATAGAAGGCGATCTGCCCGTCCTGGACCATCCCGCCGCGCATCCCGCGGGGCAGGGTGCTGGTGTGGGTCCTGAGCGTATCGTAGCCGAGCGTGCCCGCGCCGAAGCCGACGATCATCCAGTCGCGTGCCGCCCCCGACAGCCAGGCGCGAATGTCGCTGGTGCGCACCTGCTTGTCCTCGGCGAGCGCGACCGAGAGGTGCACCGCGCCCGCCTGCGTCGTCGGTTCGAGCGCGATGAACGCGAGGCCGTCGTCGCCGGTGACACGCGCGGTGGCCGAGGCGCGGCCACGCCCCTCGAGCGGGCGGCGCTGCGCGAGTTCGGCATCGACCGCGGCGGTATAGGGCTGGTCGACCGTGAACGGGATGACCGTCCCGTCGCGCACCGGGCGACCGGCGGCATCGGTGACGCGCACCGCGATCAGCGGGCGGGTCAGGCCGTCGGCGGTGAGGCGGCTCTTGTCGGCGGCATAGGTCGCGCGGACCGCTGCGGTCGAGGAATGGACGATCCGCTCCAGCGTCGTGACGACCGCGCCATTGGCGTCGAGCACGCGCGCGACGATCCGGTTGTCGCCGTCCTTAAGTCCGATCCCCGACCAGCGCGACAGCGCGATCGTCCTGGCGGGGTTGGTCTCGGTGGTGTCGAAGGCGAGCGCTTCCGCGAGCTGCCCGTTGACGCTGAGCGCGACGCGCTGACCGGGGGCATGCTTGACGACGACGCGGGTGACGGGCGCGCGCGGGTTGGTGTCGGCGGCGGGGAACAGGATCTCGGTGCCCGCGGTCTGCCCGGCGAACCAGTCGCGGTCGCCCGCCGCGATGCTGTCGCTCGCGACCGCGATCGGCAGCGCGTCGGCGACGGCGGCCTTGACCCCGGTCGGGCGGAGCTGGAAGTCGACGCGCTTGAGCAGCCCGCCCTGCGCCTCGACGAAGCGCGAGATCGCGCTGCCCGCGGTCCGCGTGTCGCTGTCGCAGGCGACCGGCTCGTGCGAGGCGGGAAGGCTGTTGGTGTCGAGCTGGACGACGTGGCGACCCGGGCGAATGCCCTCGACGTGATAATAGCCGTCCTTGTCGGTGACGACGAAGGTGCCGTCCTCGAGCATCAGGCGGATCCCGCGGAGGCCGATCCGTCCGCTGTCGGGATCGCCGCACCCGCCCTCGGTCACGCGGCCGATCAGCGTGAAGCCGCTGGTGAACAGCAACGGAGTGATCCGCACCGATGCCGCCGCCTCGTTGCTGGTCGCGCCCGCGCTGCCCGCCGCGAGCACGCGGTTGAGCGCCTCCCCGGTCGGCGCGCCGGGCGCCACCGAGACGACGTAGCGGATGTCGACACGCTGGCCGACCGGGATCGCCGGCACCGCGAAATCGAGGTTGCGGCCGTCCGCCGAGGGTACCGCCTCGCTCGCGCCGCGCGTCGATCCGCGTTCGTAGCGCAGGCCGTTGGGGAGGATGTCGGTGAGGTGGACGTTGCGCGCGGTATCGCTGCCGCGGTTGGTGACGCTCACCAGATATTGCACGAAATCCCCCGGCGACGCCTCGCGCACCGAGGCGGTCTTGGCGATCAGCAGCGCGCTCTGGCCCGCGCGATCGAGCGGAATGTCCGAGAAAAACGGCTTCGGCGTGTCGATCGTGAAGCGTTTGCCGAAGGACGCGTCGTTGAGGATGAACGGCAGCCCGGTCGGGTCGCGCAGCGCGGTCAGGTCCGCCAGCGACCGCGTGCTCGGCGCGGTATAGGCGCCGGGCGGGGTGATGCGCAGGTGGTAATTCCCCTGCGCGACGAACGGGAAGCGATAATTGCCCTGCGTGAACGTGTAATTCCGTCCGCTCGCGTCGGTCGCCTGCGTCCCGCTGACGACGGTCGAGGGGTAGCGGCTGGTGCCGTCGTCGCCGTACACGACCGCGGGCTGGTCGGCGTCGTCGAGCAGCGCGACGGTCGCGCCGTCGACCAGCGCGCCGGTGCCCGAATCGAACACATAGCCGGCCGGATCGACCAGGACCGACGCGCTCGACGCCAGGCTGAAGTCGTCTTCCTGGAACGACAGCGTGAAATTGGCGCCGCGCCCGCGCGTCACGTCGCAGGGGGCGATCTCCGGGCTGCCGCCGCCCTTTTCCGGAACGCCGCCGGCGAACACGCCGGTGTCTGGCCCCGTTTCGAGCAGCTCGATCGTTCCGGTCGTGGTCGGCGTCGTCACCGTGATGTGCGACAGCTCGCGGACGTTGGGATCGTGATTGCCGCCGGCATTGTCGAGCACGAGGATCAACGGCTCGCTGGTATCGAGCGCGGCGAGCCTGGGGGCGGTGGCCAGTGCCGCGGCGTCGATCGGCGCCGGCGTGAACTTCTGCGGCGACGTCTCGCACTTCAGTCCCGTCAACTGATACCCCACGGGCAGCAGGCGGAAACTGAGCGTCGTCGGGCGCTTGGTCCGGTTGACGTCGAGCGTCACCGTATTGGAGGATATCGATTGCCGGCCGCTCGAGGCATCGAAGCCGAGCGTCGCCGTATTGGCAATGCGCGTCACATCGGCCGCCATTCCGGGAATGGCGGCGGCAAGCCCGAGAAGGGCGCCAAAGTGCGCGAGGTGCCTGAATCTGGACATGGCGGGGCGTTCCCCGGCGCGCGGGTTTCGCGCGCCGGAGGGACACTTCTCCTGTAATGTTGGGCGGTACGGCGGCTAGTTGATCGTCACCTTGAACGCGACCGCGGTCGACGCGCCGCCGGCGACCGTGCCGACGGTGACGCTCACATTCTTGGTCGTGCTGTTGAAGCCGGTCGAATCGCTGACCGGCGCCCCGGACAGCGCGCAGGTTCCGCCCGGCAGCCCGACGACGATCGATCCCGGGACGTAGGTGGTGTTGGCGGGGATCGTGTCGTTCAGGATCACGCCATTCGCCGCGGTCGACAGCGTCGCGTTGCGGACGAGCAGGCAATATTGCACCGTCGCGCCGGGCAGGGCCTTGGGATTGAGCGTGTTCACGCCATCCGACAGGACGAGCGCCGATTTCGTCACGGTCAGCGCGACGTTGCGCGTGCCGATCTCGAACGACGCATAGGCGCGGCCCTGGCCGTTGCGCAGGATATCGACGCCGATGCCGTCGTCATCGTCGTCGGCGAACACGATGTCGACGGTATTGTCGGCGTTGGCGAGGTTGAGGTCGGTTGCGACCAGCGCGGTGCCCTGCAAGCCGGTCTGGCCACCGGCCGCGGCCGTCACGTGCAGGTCGACGTTCGCCTGGCTGATCGTCCCCGCCGCCGGCACGTTGCCGACGATGAACACCTCGACCGAGGCATCGGGCGCGAGTTCGTCGATGAAGGTCGCGGTATCGACGCCGGGATCATACACGCCGTTGTTGTTCGAATCGACATAGGCCTTGACGTTCAGCATGTCGAAATCGTCGATCCCGGCGACCAGTCCGTTGGCGATCTGCGACTGGTCCGGATCGAGCAGGAAGTCCTGCGTCCCGTTGGTCGTGTTGGTCACCTTGAACTTGGTATAGACCTGCGTGTCGCCCAGATTGACCTGGGTCTTGGTCGTCTGGTCGACGACCACCGTGAAATTGACCTTGCGATCGACGACGAAGGTCGCGGTCGTCGAATTGGTCGTCTGCGCGGTGCCGTTCACCGTGTAGGCGACCGATGCGGTGTTGCTGATGCTGGTGCCGGCGGCGGTGCTTTGCGATGCCGTCTGCGCCTGCGCCGTTCCGATGCTGGCGACCGCTGCCGATCCGGACAGCAGCAGGGTTCTTACGCGATTACTCAACATTACTGGTCACTCCCTGTTGTACACGATGCTTGGTGGGTCACTTGAGGATGGCGTTGAAGGCGAGCTGCCCTTGCCCGCCCGGGCTGATCGGACGGGCGAGCCGCCACCGGACGTGGGTGACATCGTCGGGCGTCGCGGCGCGCAGCGTCCCGATCGGGTTCATCACGCTCAGCGCCGCGAGCGAGGCGCCGTAGGTCTTGCCGTCGATCGACAGTTCGGGCGCGGCGGAGGCGGCGGCAGGGCCGCGGTACGCCATCCCCTTGGGCACCGGATTATCCAGCACGATGTTGGCGATCGGCTGGGTGCCCGTGTTGCGATAGGCGAGCACGAAGGTGACGCGGTCGCCCGGCACGACCTTGCGCGGCGGACCGAGCACGACCCGCACGGTGCCGTCCGCGGCGCGGATCTTCTGTTCGACCAGGACCTTGGATTCGACTTGCAACGGTCCTGCCGCAAGGGCTGGCGTCGCCATCGCCGCGGCCAGCACGACCGCAGCGCAGACAGGTTTGAACATCGACTTGCTCCTCATTGGATCTTCACGCTGAACTGGATGGTGCGGGTGCCCGCGCCCGGCATGTCGCCGAGCGCGACGCGGATCGCGGCGGCGGTCGCGGTGCCGGCGTCGCCGTCGCTGGCGTCGGACAGCGTCGCCTCGTCGAGCCGCAGGCTGCCGGGGACATACAGGGTGCCCGCAGGGATGGGATCGTCGATCACCACGCCGCGCGTCGCGCCGACGAAGCCGGCGACCAGGCGATAGGTGACGATCGCACCGGGGATCGCACGCTGGCTGCCGTCGGGGGCGAACACGCTCTGCGTCTTGACGAGCGACGGCAGCCCGCCGGTCGGGACGAGCTGCGTCGTGGCGCTGGCGGTTGCTCCGGTCGCGCCGACGATCGCGTCGCTGCCGCCGTCGCCGGCCCCGGGGAATGCGGTGGCGGGGGCGCCGCTGCCGGTGCGGGCGGTGACGCCGGCACGGACTTCGAGCGCCGTGCCGACCTGGCTGCCGTCCACCAGGACGAAGACGCGAACCGTCTCGCCGGGGGCGAGCGACAGCGCTGCGCCCGGCGCGAGCGGCGTGTCGACCGCGGCGGAATAGGCACCGTCCCGGTCACGGTCGATCGCGAGCCGATCGACCGTGACCGGGGCTGTGCCGCTGGTGACCGCCAGCGCATAGTCTTCCTGGCCATTGCCGGTATTGGTCACGACGAAGCCGACCGCGACCGTTTCGGTGCCGCGCGTGGCGATCGTGGGGCGATCGGCGGCGATCGTGACGTTGAGCAGTTCCGCGGCCTTGAGCGTGACCGTATTCGACGGAATCGCCTGTGCGGCCCCGCTTCCGTCCCCGGCAACGGTCAGCGTGGCGGTGTTGGCGATTGTGGTTCCGGCCTGGGTCGACGCCAGCGCCGGCGCGGTCGCCACCAGCGAACAGGCCGCCAGAACGCACCGCGATGCGCCCCGCCCGATCCTCCCGTTGCTGTTACGCTCACCCTGCACGTCGAATGCCCGCCCGTTGCTGTGGGAGCACTCAAGCCGGCTGCGGTTAACGCGATCCTACTTCCGGATGTGGCGGATATCCAACTGCGACCAAAGTCTAACAGGCGGGATCGATTTGATATTTTTATCATCCAGCGCAGCGGCGCGCGGTGTAATAAAACTGCCGGCGCGCGCGGCGACAGGGTTAAGCGTCAGGGATGGCGCCGGACGTGCCCGGCCCGGTCGATCGCCTGCAGCGCCACCCGGGCATCCCGCCGCGCGGCATCGCGCACCGTTTCCCGACCTTCCGACAGGGCCAGCCAGCTGGCGCCGACCCGCTCGAAGCCGAGCGTGCCGGCAAGGCCGGCGATGCGATGCGCGACGTCCCGGTCGATCGCGATGTCCAGCCCGTGCACCGCCTCGGCGAGCTGCGACCGGAACCGCGCCACCAGCGCGGTCATGTCCGGGGCGCCGAAGATCGCGGTCAGTCGCTCGACCCCCGCGAGGGTGTCCACCGGGTTCCAAGGTGCGATCGTCGCCAGGACCAGCGCACCATCGTCCGCCAACGGCAGATCGCCGTCGAACCCGGCGGCGTACAGCGCCTGTGCCCCGTGGCGCTGCGCGGCGCAGGCGAGCACCGGGACCCGCCCGGCGGGGGGCGGTAGCGCGCGCAGCTGTCGTATCACGTCCCCGCCGCCGCGCACGGACGTGTCCGCGGCCAGGATGATCAGGTCGGGCAGATCGTCCCGCGCGTGGATCAGGGCATCCGCGACCCCGGTGGACCAGCATATCCGATACTCTTCCGCCGCGAGCTGACGGCCGATCGCCGTGCAGTTCGCAGAACCGTCCGAGACGACCAGAATAGTAAAGCCCGGAGCCTGAATTTTGTCACCTTTCGACATGAACATGTTGATCGCGATGTGAAATCTTCATACGCTGAAAAGAGCGTAAGTTAAAGGCACACAGGCGCGAGACCTGGCCGCGGGAGCAACAGTTCACATGGTGTCGGGACAAATGGTATCGGGCCACGTGTTGATCACGGACGACCATCCGCTGACACGCGAAGGACTGGGTCTGGCAATAAAGAGCGCGATCCCCGGGGTTGCGATCGATGTTGCTGGATCGATCGGCGAGGCCGAGCAGGCCATTTCACTGCGGAAAAAAGGCTATCGGCTGGTTCTGCTCGACTTTGTTTTGCCGGATTCCCGCGGATTTTCGGGATTGTTGCGGTTGCAGCACCTGTTGGGGGCGACCCCGATCGCCTTTGTCTCGTCCAATCGCGATCCCGCGGTGATCGAGGCGGCGCAGATGCTCGGCGCCGTCGCCTTTCTGTCGAAGAGCCTGCCGCTGGATGATCTCGCGGCGGCGTTGCGAGAGGTCGTTGCCGGTCGATCGGTCTTTCCGCCGCCCGACGGTGCGGTGCGGTCGGCGCAATCGGCACGCGTGCTGATCGGGACGTTGTCGGGCGCGCAGCTCAAGGTCATGCTCGCCTTGGCCGACGGGCGGCTGAACAAGCAGATCGCGGGCGATCTCGGGATCACCGAGGCGACCGTCAAGGCGCATATGTCCGCGATCTTCCGCAAACTCGGCGTGACCAACCGGGCGCAGGCGTTGCTCGCGATGCAACCGTTGCTGGGTCAGACCGACCCGATCGCGCAGTCGTGAGCCCGTCCCGTACGGCGCGACCGGATCCCGCGATGCCGGTGCGTCCGGACCCGCTGCGCTACCTCGGGCTGGCGTTGCCCGGTCCGCTTCTGCTGGCGATCATGGCGGCGGGGTTGCAGCATCAATATGCGCTGAGCGAGACCTTGCGGCACGAAGCGCGCGCGTCGTTCGAACGCCGCGCGATCGCCACCACGTTGATTCCGCGGATGGCGGATGCCGAATCGGGGCAGCGCGGCTTCATCATCACGGGTGACGGCCGTTTCCTCCAGGGGTACGCCCCCGCCCGTGCCGCCGTGTTCGCGGGCTTCGCGGCGCTGGAACGCGATCTCGCGGCGGACCCGCGCCAGTTCGCGCGGCTGCGCACGATGCGCGTCCTGGCGGTCCGCAAGTTTGCCGAGATGGACGCCGTGATCGCGGCACGCCGCCGGAACGGGCTGCGCGGGGCGGCGCCGCTGGTCGAACGCGGCGACGGGGCCGCGGTGATGCAGCGTATGCGCGCGCTCTCGGCGGAGATCGTGCAGGCGGCGGGCGTCGCCCGCGACAACAGCGTCGCCGCGTTCCAGCGCCGTACGAATGCGAACCTGCGCAGCATCTGGGTCGGCATCGCGACGATGGGGCTGATCGTCCTGGCGATCGCGGCCGCCTTCTGGCGCCAGAGCGTGGCGCGCTACAACGCGCGATGCGAGGCGTTCGAGAATGCCGAGCGCAATCGCACGATCCTGGACAGCACGATCGATGCGATCGCGATCATCGATCCCGTCGGCACGATCGAGACGATCAATCGCGCCGCGTCCGAACTGCTCGGCTATCCGCCGCACGAACTGGTCGGCCGGAACGTCACGACGGTGCTGCGGATCGACGATACCAGCCTCCCGCTGCACGAGCGCGTCCGCATGGTCGGGGGGCGGCTGGAACAGCCTTACCGGCCCGACCGGACGCTGCTCCACCGCGACGGGCATGAAGTGTCGGTCGATGTCGCGCTCGGCGTGATCCATCTTCCCGACGGACCCCATATCGTCGTGTCGGCGCGCGACGTTTCCGAACGCAGACGTGTCGAGCGGCTGAAGGATGCGCTGATGTCGACCGTCAGCCACGAACTGCGCACGCCGCTCACCTCGGTCGTCGGGGCGCTGGGGTTGTTGCGGGCGGGGTCGGCGGGGCCGTTGCCGGACCAGGCCACCCGGCTGATCGAGATCGCCGAGAACAATTCGCGCCGCCTGATCAGGCTCATCAACGACATGCTCGATATCGACCGGATCCAGTCGGGCATGCTCCATCTCGCGCGGATGCCGATCGACCTGGCCGACGTGGTGGATCGCGCGGCGGTCGGCAGCCAGGGGCTGGGGGTGGCGGAGTCGGTGCACATCGCCTCTACCTTGCCGAACGGGGAGGTTCCCGTGCTCGGCGATCCGGACCGGTTGCTCCAGGTGATCACCAATCTCGTGTCCAATGCGGTGCGCGCGTCGCCGACCGGCGGGGTCGTGCGGATCGGGCTGACCCGCTCCGAGGCGGGGGGCAAGGCGATCGTGACGGTCGACGACGAAGGCCCGGGTGTCCCGACCGCATTCCGCACGCGCATCTTCGGGCGTTTCGAGCGGGCCGACGGGGAGCAGGGCGTCGGCACGGGTCTCGGCCTGGCGATCTCGCGCGAGATCATCGCGCGGCACGACGGCCGGATCTGGTTCGAGGATCGGCCGGGCGGTGGATCGCGCTTCGCCTTCGCGCTGGATCTTCAGCGAAAGGCCGTACCTTTGGTGGAGCCGTCCCCCGCGCCGTGCGTTCTGATCTGCGAGGATGATGTCGACATGGCATGCGCGCTCGAAACGATGGTCGCAGACCTTGGCTACCGGGCCGAACCGGTCGGGACGGTCGAAGCCGCCCGGGCGGCGCTGGCCCGGCGCAGCTTTGCCGCGCTGCTGCTCGATGTCGAGCGCGCGGACGAGAGCGGATGGGCGCTGGTCGAGGGATTGCGCGCGGCGGACGGCGCGGCCGTCCCGCCGATCATCGTGGTTGCCGCGCGTGATCCGGAGGCGCTTGCCGATCCGATTGCGGACGAACTGATCGACTGGCTGGTCAAGCCAGTCGATCCGCAGCGGCTTGGACGGGCGATCGAGACCGCGACCCGCCGGTCGGGCGGCACCCGCGCCACGATCCTGCACGTCGACGATGACCCGGACGTGCTGTCCGTCGCCGAAACCGCGCTGCACCGCGACGCCCGCATCCTGAAGGCAACCGATCTCGCCACCGCGCGCGCATTGCTGGAAACCGAGCGGCCGGACATCGCGATCCTCGACCTGCATCTGCCCGAGGGCTCCGGGTTGCAATTGCTGCCGATGCTGATCGACGCCGACGGGCTTGCCATCCCGACGATCATCTTCTCGGCGCACGAGATCGCGCCCGATGCGGCGGGGATGGTCGATGCCGTGCTGGTCAAGTCACGGGAATCGCTGCCGGACCTTACGGCAACGGTCCGCAGGATCCTGGCGGCGAGAGGACGGCCATGACCGATCCGGTGCGGATCCTGTACGTCGACGACGATGCCGACATCCGCACGATCGTCGAAATGGCGCTGTCGCTGGACCCGGCGCTGCAAGTGCGCTCGGCCGGTTCGGGCGCGGCGGCGCTGCGACTGCTGGCGGACGACCCGTGGCGGCCGGATGCGATCATCCTGGACGTCATGATGCCCGGGATGGACGGCATCGCGCTGCTGGGCGCCTTGCGCACGCAACCCGATCTGGCGGCGATCCCGGCTGTGTTCCTGACCGCGCGCGGGCATGATTCCGCTGCGATCCACGCGGGCGTACACGGCGTGGCGGGGGTGATCCTCAAGCCGTTCGACCCGATCGATCTGGTCGGCACCGTCCGCAAGCTGATCGCGCGCGCGCGGGGTGACGGGGCGGGCGCTGGTGCCTAGACGCTGACGGTCGTCGGAACATGGCCCGCGGTGCCGAACACGCGCAGATAGCGCGCGATCTCGGCGGGGTCGCCGGTCGCCTTGGCGGGATTGTCCGACAGCTTGACCGCCGGACGCCCGTTCGCCTGCGTCACCTTGCAGACCAGCGAGATCGGCTCGAGCGCAGCCCCGCCGCGCGGGTCGCAGCCGCGGAAGTCGTTGGTCAGGTTGGTCCCCCAGCCAAAGCTCATCCGCACCCGCCCGTGGAAATGGCGATAGACCTGCTCGATCGAATCGACGTCCATCCCGTCCGAGAAGATCAGCAGTTTCTCGCGCGGGTCGACGCCGTGGCTCTGCCACCAGGCGATGATCTGCTCGCCCGCCGGGATCGGCGGCGCGCTGTCGGGGCGGAACCCGCTCCAGTCGGACAGCCAGTGCGGCGCGTTGGCAAGGAACGCGGTGGTGCCGAACGCATCGGGCAAAGCGATCAGCAAATTGCCCGCATAATGCCGCCGCCAGTCCTCGAGCACCTGATAGGGCGCGGCAGCAAGCTCGGCATCGTCGCGCGCGAGCGCTGCCGCGACCATCGGCAGTTCGTGCGCATTGGTGCCGATCGCCTCGAGGTCGGTATCCATCGCGAGCAGCACGTTGGACGTCCCGATGAAGCGCTCGCCAAGTCCTTCCTTGAGCGCCTCGACGCACCAGCGCTGCCACAGGAACCCGTGCCGCCGCCGCGTCCCGAAGTCCGACAGGACGAGGCCGGGGAGGTGCTTCAGCCGCTCGACCTTGTCCCACAGCCGCGCCTTCGCGCGCGAATAGGTGATGTCGAGCTCGAACCGCCCGTGCCCACGCAAAGCGGCGCGCGAGCGCAGTTCGTTGAGGATCGCGAGCGCGGGGACTTCCCACATGGTGGTGTGCGTCCACGGGCCATCGAAATGCAGCTCATATTGCCCGTCGACCACGCGCAAATCGTAGGGCGGCAGCTGAAAATCGGCGAGCCAGCCGAGGAAGTCCGACGCGAACATCCGCTCCTTGCCGTAGAAGCTGTTGCCCGCGAGCCAGATCAGCTCCTTTTTCCCGAACCGCACCGTGCGTGCATGATCGAGCTGTGCGCGGAGCTCTGTTTCGTCAATCACCTCGGCGAGGCGGACCGACTTGGTGCGGTTGATGACCGAGAAGGTGGCTTCGACGTCCGGGTGGAGATGCCGGATCATCTGCAGCATCAGCAGCTTGTAGAAATCCGTATCGAGCAGGCTGCGCACGATCGGGTCGAGCCGCCAGCCATGGTTATAGGTGCGCGTCGCGATATCGGTGAGGATCATGCGGGCGCTTGTTCCGGGATTGTGGGGGAATGTCCATCGTCGGCTGGAGGATGCCCGTCACCCCGGCGTAGGCCGGGGCCGCCATGTTGGTCGGGCACGCGAGGGTAACGCAACGGCCCCGGCCTCCGCCGGGGTGACGGGCGGAGTGGGGGGCGACGTTCCGTCACGCCCGTCATTCCTCGAGAGCGAGAGTCCCGTATCGCCGTCGCCCGCCTCCTGCACGGTCGCCAGTAACACCGGATTCGAAGGACGAACCTTAGAGCACGAAAGCCCCTCCCCTTCAGGGGAGGGGTTGGGGTGGGGCAGTGCAGCACCCCTGCCGTCGGAAGGAGGCACGGCCCCACCCCCAGCCCCTCCCCTGAAGGGAAGGGGAGGCGCCCGGTTTCGCCGGGGAAGCGCGCGTAGGGCGGTGCAACAAACCGTGGCGGCAAGGAAGATCCGCCCCCCCGATCACTTCCCCGGCGAAGGCCGGGGCCCAGGAGCGAAGGTCGGCGTCATCGAAGCGCAGCGCCCGCCACTCCCCGCCCTCGACTGGGCCCCGGCCTTCGCCGGGGAAGCGAGTGGGGGGAGGAGGGTGTTGGAAAGCGCATGTAGGGAGGAAACCCGTACGGACGCCGCAGCACCCCGCCATCACAGCATCTCGAGCGCCCTGCGTTTCTTAGGCCGCGGAAACGCCGCCTCCAGCCGCTCGAGCAACACCCCATCCAGCAGCAGATCGAGCGCCGCATGATTGTCCCGCACATGCGCGACCGATCCCGCCTTCGGAATCGCGATCACCGACGGATCGCGCAGCACCCACGCCAGCGCCACCTGCGCGGGCGTCGCATCGAACTCCGCGGCAATCGACCGCAAGGTGGCATTCCCGAGCAGCCGCCCCTGTTCGACCGGGCTGTACGCCATCACCGGGATCCCATGCGCCCCAAGCCACGGCAGCAGATCCAGCTCCGGCCCGCGCCGCGTCAGATTGTAGAGGATCTGGTCGGTCGCACACGCCGCACCCCCCGCGGCGACCAGCTCCGCCATGTCGTCGGCATCGAGGTTGCTTACCCCCCAGCGCGCGATCAGCCCGTCCGCGACCAGCCGCTCCATCGCCTCGACCGTCTCCGCCAGCGGCACCGGACCCCGCCAGTGGAGCAGATACAGGTCGAGCCGGTCCACCCCGAGCCGCGCAAGGCTCGCCTCGCACGCGCCGCGCAACCGTGCGCGCGACGCATTTTGCGGCAATGCCTTGCTGACGAGGAAGACCTGCTCGCGCACCTTCGCGATCGCTTCGCCGACGAGTTCCTCCGACCGGCCATCGCCATACATTTCGGCGGTGTCGATCAGCGTCATCCCGCGCTCGATCCCCTCGCGCAGCGCGGCGATCTCGGCTGCGCGCGTGCTTGCGGAATCGCCCATGTTCCACGTGCCCTGCCCGAGCGCGGGGACCAGCGTGCCATCGGGCAGCGCGACCGTCTTCGCGCTCATGCGAAGCCGACCACCGCATGCGGCACATAGGGTTCCTCGAGCCGCGCGATCTCGTCCTCGGTCAACCCGATCTCAAGCGCCGCGATCGCATCGTCGAGATGGCCGGGCTTGGACGCGCCGATGATTGGCGCGGTGACTTCGGGCTTGGCGAGCACCCACGCCAGCGCAATCTGCGCGCGCGGGACGCCGCGTTCGGACGCGATCTCGGCGACCCGCTCGACCACGCGACGGTCCGCGTCGGCGGTGTGGCTGTAGAGCGTCGCGCCGAACTGGTCGGTCTCGGACCGGTTGGTCGCTTCGTCCCAGTCGCGCGTCAGCCGTCCGCGCGCGAGCGGGCTCCACGGGATCACGCCGATCCCTTCCGCCTCGCACAGCGGCAGCATCTCGCGTTCTTCCTCGCGGTACAGCAGGTTGAGATAATTCTGCATCGTCGAGAAGCGCGTCCAGCCGTTCGCGTCCGACACGTGGAGCATCGTCGCGAACTGCCAAGCATACATCGACGACGCACCGATGTAGCGCGCCTTGCCCGCCTTAACGACGTCATGCAGCGCCTCGAGCGTTTCCTCGATCGGCACCTCGGGATCGAAGCGATGGATCTGGTACAAATCGACATAATCGGTGCCGAGCCGCGTCAGACTGGCGTCGATCTCGGTCATGATCGCCTTGCGGCTGAGCCCCGCGCCATTGGGTCCGGGGCGCATCCGGCCATGCACCTTGGTGGCGATCACGACTTCTTCGCGCCGCGTGAAATCCTTGAGCGCGCGTCCCACGATCTCCTCCGACGTGCCGTCCGAATAGACGTTGGCGGTGTCGAAGAAATTGATCCCCGCCTCGACCGCCTTCTGGAGGATCGGGCGGCTGGTTTCCTCGTCGAGCGTCCAGGCGTGGTTGCCGCGGTCGGGAATGCCGTAGGTCATGCACCCGAGGCACAGCCGCGAGACGTCGAGGCCGGTCATGCCGAGCTTCAGATAATCCATCGCTTTTTCCTTCAGATTGAGACGGTCGTAAGGGGTATTCGGGACGCGGGACGGGGCAGCCCGTCCGAGAAACGTTCTCCCGCGAAAGCGGGAGCCCAGGAGTCGCACGCACTAACCAGCGTTGCCCTGCGCAACCCTGGATTCCCGCTTTCGCGGGAAAACGGTTCAGAACAGGGTCTTCAACAGCCCCACGTTGGTCTTCCCCAGTTCGATCACCGAGTCGCCACGCCCGCTGAGGATCGCCTTCGCCATATACAGCGTGAACCCCTTCATTTGCTCGAGCGTGATCTTCGGTGGCATCGACAGCTCGTCGCGCGCAGTGACCGCGTCGAGCAAGGCAGGCCCTGGATGATCAAGCACCTCGCGCACACCGCGCGCGAGATCGCCCGGGTCGGTAACGCGCACCGCGTGCATCCCCATCGCGCGCGCCATCGCCGCGAAATCGGGGTTGTCGAGCGTGACGCCGGTTTCGACCAGCCCAGCCGCCTTCATCTCCATCTCGACGAACCCGAGCGTCCCGTTGTTGAAGACGACGATCTTGACCGGCAGCCCGAGCTGGCGAACCGTCAGCAACTCGCCCATCAGCATCGCGAGTCCGCCGTCCCCCGACAGCGACACCACCTGCCGCCCCGGCGAGGCCGCCTGGGCGCCGATCGCCTGCGGCAACGCATTCGCCATCGACCCGTGGTTCCACGACCCGATCAGCCGACGCCGCCCGTTCATTTTCAGGTAGCGCGCGGCCCATACCGTTGGCGTACCGACATCGGCGGTAAACACCGCATCCTCGCTCGCCATCTCGCTCACCAGCCGCGCGACATGCTGCGGATGGAGCACCCCGCTGCCGGGCTTGCCATCCGCCAGCTCGTCGAGATCCTCCCGCGCTTTAGCGTAGTTTTCCAGTGACTTATCGAGAAAGTCCCGATCCCGCCCATCACGCAATTGCGGCAACACCGCCTCGATCGTCGCGGCAACATCGCCGACCAGCCCCAGGTCGATAGCGGTCCGCCGCCCGAGGTTCTCGGGCCGGAGGTCGATCTGTGCAACCTTCGCCTCGTTCGGCAGGAACTGGCGATAGGGGAAATCGGTGCCGAGCATCAGCAGCGTGTCGCACGCCATCATCGCATCATAGCCCGAGGCAAAGCCGATCAGTCCGGTCATCCCGACGTCATAGGGGTTGTCATATTCGACCCATTCCTTGCCCCCGAGCGCATGGACCACCGGCGCCTGCAATGCAGCCGCCAGCCGGATCAGCTGCGGATGCGCGTCGCGGCAGCCGCGCCCGGCCAGGATCGTGACCTTGCCCGCATCATTGAGCAGCGCCGCCAGCTTGGCGATCTCGCCCGCGGCCGGGGTAATGACGGGGGTGGCAGGCAGCAACGCATCCGCCGATCGCGCAAGCGTTCCCGTCGTCGTCCGCAAGGCAACGTCGCCCGGAATCGCGACGACCGAAACCCCGCGATGCCCCACCGCCGCACGGATCGCGGTGTCGAGCGTCCGCGGCATCTGGTCCGCATCGCTGATCGTCTCGCAATAGACGCTGCACTCGCGGAACAGCGCCTCGGGCCGCGTCTCCTGGAAGTAGTTCGATCCGATCTCCCCACTCGGCACCTGCGCCGCGATCGCGAGCACCGGCACGCGCGTCCGGTTGCAGTCATACAGCCCGTTGATCAAATGCATGTTCCCCGGCCCGCACGATCCCGCGCACGCCGCGAGCTTGCCCGTCAGCTGCGCCTCCGCCCCCGCCGCAAACGCTGCCGCTTCCTCGTTGCGGACGTGGATCCACTCGATCTTGCCCTGCGCGCGGATCGCCTCGGTCAGTCCGTTGAGGCTGTCGCCGACCACGCCGTAGATCCGTTCGACCCCCGCAAGATGGAGCGTCTGGGCGAACAAATCTGCGATCGTGGTCTTCGACATCGGGTTTCTCCTGGGGAGGGAGGGCAGGGGGTTACTTCTTGGCGTGGTCCGCGAGCCACTGGTCCGGGTCCTTGTCGACCGGCTTGACCCCGGTGATGTGCGCCGCGCTGAACGCCGCGAACTTGACTGCGAGATCGTGCCGTTCCTCGAGCGTCGCATGTTCGCGGAAGTCGGTCAGGCCCTGGCGTTCCTCCTCGGCGAGGTGGTCGCCATTTTCCTCGTTCGCCTTGCCGATCGCCTCGAACCAGGCGTCCGACCCGACCTCTTCCTTGTTGACCGCAGCGGCGGCGTCGCGGATCTCGTTATGATCCTCGATCGCGTCCTCGGTCTCCTCTTCGGCGCTGTCCGCGTCGTTGCCGCCGGTGCCGATCTGCATCAGCCGCGGATAGAAGAACCGCTCTTCCGCCTCGGCATGGGTATCGAGCAGCGCGTTGAGCCGCCCCCAGATCGCGCCGAGCGACTCGGTGTCCGTGCGGTCGATCTGTTCGATCTGCGCGAACAGC
Organism: Sphingomonas sp. CARO-RG-8B-R24-01; assembly: GCF_022662295.1. Classification (NCBI taxonomy): domain Bacteria; kingdom Pseudomonadati; phylum Pseudomonadota; class Alphaproteobacteria; order Sphingomonadales; family Sphingomonadaceae; genus Sphingomonas; species Sphingomonas sp. CARO-RG-8B-R24-01. The sequence continues at coordinate 178,236 of NZ_JAKNQI010000011.1, forward strand.
TTGCGCATCTGGGCGTGGTCATCGAGAATCAGGTCGGTGATGTCCATGGGAAATCCTTGGGGAAGGGTAACGGGTCGAGCGCACAAACCCGCGACGGCCCGATCCGGTCCCTGCATGAAACGGTTATTGTGGCGTGCGTGGCGGGGACTGAGGGAAAGCCTTGACTTGCGAACGCGCCTTTCGCGTAAGGGCGTGATGCACCTGCAGCCTCGTCTCGCTCCGGCCGCGCGCCGCTCATGACCGACGGCGGGCACGATTCACTGCGTCCGGGGGACACGTGCTGGCGCGTCGAGTCGGCGACGGCGGCATCGGTAATCGTCGATGCCGCCGATTATTTCCGCCATGCCCGTTCGGCGATGCTCAAGGCGCGCAAGCGGATCATGCTGATTGGCTGGGACTTCGACGCTCGGATAGACCTCGGCACCAGCGAGGAGGCGCGCGACGCCCCTTCGCGCGTCGGTGACTTCATTCTCTGGCTGGTCGAGAACAACCCCGATCTGGAGGTGTTCCTGTTGCGCTGGGATCTCGGCGCGCTCAAGACGCTATTCCGCGGGTCGACTCTCTTCACCGTGCTCAAATGGATGCGGCACCCGCGGATCCATACCAAGCTCGATGCCAGGCATCCCCCCGCCGCGTCGCATCATCAGAAGATCGTCGTGATCGACGACTGTTTTGCCTTTTGCGGCGGCATCGACATGACCGGCGATCGCTGGGACACGCGCGCACACCATGACGACGAACCCGGCCGCCGCCAACCGAACGGCAAACCGTACAAGCCCTGGCACGATGCAACGACCGCGCTGACTGGCCCGGTCGCCGCGGCGCTCGGCGACCACGCGCGGATGCGATGGGAGCGTGCCGGCGGTCATCCGCTCCAGCCGGTCGGCGGGGTGAGCGATTGCTGGCCAGAGGCCCTGGAGCGCCACTTCGATGCCGTCACGGTCGCGATCGCGCGGAGCGCGCCGGAAATGCCGGACTGTGCACCGGTGATCGAGATCGAACGCCTGTATCTTGACCAGATCGCACGCGCGGAACGGTTCATCTACGCCGAGAGCCAGTATTTCGCCTCGCGCAAGATCGCCGAGGCGATCGCCCGTCGGCTCGACGAGGCCGATGGGCCCGAAATCGTGCTGATCAACCCGGTTGCCGCGCAAGGCTGGCTGGAGCCGCTCGCGATGGATACCGCGCGGGCGCGACTGTACGAGACGCTGCACCGGCGCGACCCGCATCATCGGTTTCGCATCTACCATCCGCATACCGCGGGCGGCGCGCCGATCTACGTCCATGCCAAGATCATGATCGTCGACGATCGCACGCTGCGCGTAGGATCATCGAACATGAACAATCGCTCGATGCGGCTTGATACCGAATGCGACGTGACCATCTCGACCGCGAGTGCGGGCAACGGGGACTATGGCCCGGTGATCACCGGCATCCGTGACGGATTGATCGCCGAGCATCTCGGGCTGGAGGTCGCGGCGGTGACCGCGCATCTTTCCGAAACGGGGTCGTTGATTGGAACGATCGAGGCATTGCGGGGAACGGGGAAGACATTGGTGCCCTATGAGACGCCCGACCTGAACGAGGTCGAGGCATGGCTTGCCGATAATGAGGTACTCGATTCCGAGGGCCCCGGTGCAACCCTGGAAGGCATTGCCAAGGGCGGCCTGTTCCGCCGGCTACGGCGGCACAAGCGCTGACCGGCGCGGGGGACGCTTGCTCCGTACTATTCCCGATTCTCCGTCCTGACCCTTCGTCATAGCATGCGTCACGAGCAACGCTGGAGACGATCGATGAAGAATGTCCTGGTTCTGGTGCATGACGACGAGGGGCAGGAAGCCCGGCTTCAGGCTGCGTTCGATCTTGTCCGTGGTGTGCGGGGGCATTTGACCTGCGTGGACGTCGTCGCGGTCCCCGTCTTCATCGGCGACTATCTGGGGGCAGGGGGCGACGCCCTGTTGCTCACGGACGAAAAAGCCCGCGAGTCGCGCAACGCCGCTGCGGTCAAGACGCGCCTGGCGCACGAGGACGTTCCGTACGACTGGGTGGATGCGACCGGCGATCCTGCGGCGTGCGTCCGCGATGCGGCGAAGCTCGCCGATCTGATCGTCGTGAACCGTAAGCTGGACGGGGAATGGTATCCCGACATGACGGAGATCGCAGGCGAGCTTGTCCTCAAGAGCCGGAAACCGGTCTTGGCCGTTCCCGAGGGGGCAAGACGGCTCGACCTGACGGGCAATGTCGTCATCGCATGGGACGGTTCCGACAGCGCTGAGGCTGCGATGCGCGCCGCGCTTCCATTGCTCGCGCTGGCGCAGTCGGTGACGCTGCTGCAGATCAACGACGGTTCGATTGCGCTTCAGGCATCGGAGGCGGCGCAATATCTGGCGCGTCATGATATTCGAGCCGACGTCCAGATCGAGGAAGGACGCGGCGCAAAGGTTCACGAGATCCTGGCGACGGTCCTGCGCAGCCGCAATGCCGCGTATGTGGTCATGGGCGGGTTTGACCATGCACGCTGGGTCGAATCACTCTTTGGCGGGGTCACGCGCGCGATGCTGGAGCAGAGCCCGGTGCCAGTCTTGCTGGCGCACTGAGGTGGCAGGGGGCGTTGCAACGGCGCACCAAGTCCCACCCGGTGGCCGGGCGCTGGATCAAAAAGACAGTTGTGCCGCGCGATTGAAAGAAAAGTGCAAAAAAGCGTTTGACCGAATCAACGGCCCTGCCTAGAGGGGTGTCACCGCAGCGACGAACCACACGGTTCGCTTCTGCAGTCACCAGATCC